>NZ_JBIWOW010000007.1:0-365619 GCF_044767945.1 Kitasatospora sp. NPDC101183
TGGTGCGGACCGTTGGCAGTCTGAAAATCACCCGCAACGCCCCACTCCGGGCCACCCCCTGCGCCGCCCCCTCCCGCAGCGCGTCCCTCTCGCCTGGGTTGGGTCGTGGGGGTGGGTTGCTGTGGGTGGGTTCTGTTGCGGCCGCGCGGGCTTCGCCCTGCGCGGCCGCTGGGGATTTCGGGCCCCCACACCCCGCGTGAGTTTCGCCGTCCGGGTGGGTTGGGTGGGCGGGGCTGGGTGGGGTATGGGCGTCGGTATGACTGTTGTGGAGATGGTTGGGGCCGGGCCGGGGCGGGACGGGGTGCGGGCGATCGTGGGGGCGCCGGGGGAGGCGGTGATCGCGTTGGACTTCGATGGGACGTTGGCGCCGATCGTGGCTGATCCGGGTGCGGCGAGGGCGCATCCCGGGGTGGTGGGGGTGTTGCGGGGGCTGGCGCCGGTGGTGGGGGCCGTGGTGGTGGTGACGGGGCGGCCGGCGGGGTTGGCGGTGGAGTTCGGGGGGTTGGAGGAGGTGCCGGGGGTGGTGGTGCTCGGGCACTACGGGGCGGAGCGGTGGGAGGGGGGTGTGGTGACGGCGCCCGGGGTGCATCCGGGGGTGGAGGGGGCGAGGGCGGCGTTGCCGGGGGTGTTGGCGCGGGTGGGGGCGCCGGAGGGGACGTGGGTGGAGGACAAGGGGCGGTCGGTGGCGGTGCACACCAGGCGGACGGCCGCGCCGGAGGAGGCGTTGGAGGCGTTGCGGGCGCCGGTGGGGGAGCTGGCGCGGGAGTACGGGCTGGTGGTGGAGCCGGGGCGGCTGGTGTTGGAGGTGCGGCCGCCGGGGGTGGACAAGGGGGCGGCGCTGACGGGGTTCCTGCGGGAGCGGGGGGCGCGGGCGGTGCTGTACGCGGGGGACGACCTGGGGGACGTGGCGGCGTTCGCGGCGGTGGAGGAGTTGCGGAAGGAGGGGCTGAAGGGCGTGCTGGTGTGCGCCGGGGCGGTGGGGGACGCGCCGGTGCGGGAGTTGGCGGAGCGGGCGGACGTGGTGGTGGCCGGGCCGGAGGGTGTGGTGGGGCTGCTGGGGGCGTTGGGGGAGGAGATCAGAGGGCGTTGAGCTGGTCGAGGAACCACTGCTGCGGGGGCAGGGCGGTGGCGGCGTCGGCCAGGCGCTTGGTGCGGGCGGCGCGTTCCTCGGGGGGCATGGTGAGGCCGGCGTGCAGGGCGTCGGCGGTGGCGATCACGTCGTACGGGTTGACGACGAGGGAGTCCTCGCCGAGTTCGGCGTGGGCGCCGGCCTCGCGGGAGAGGACGAGGGCGCAGCCGTGGTCGGAGACGACGGGGACCTCCTTGGCGACGAGGTTCATGCCGTCGCGGATGGGGTTGACGAGGGCGACGTCGGCGAGGCGGTAGGCGGCGAGGCTGCGGGGGAAGTCGTCGTTGACGTGGAGGATCAGCGGCTGCCAGGCGGGGGTGGCGAACTCGGCGTTGATCTCGGCGGCGAGCTGCTGGACGGCGGCGGTGTAGTCGCGGTACTCGGCGAGGTCGGTGCGGGAGGGGTAGGCGAAGGCGATGTGGACGACGCGGTCGTGCCACTCGGGGCGGGTGCGCAGGAGGTGCCGGTAGGCGAGGAGGCCGCGGACGATGTTCTTGCTCAGCTCGGTGCGGTCGACGCGGACGATGGTGCGGCGCTCGCCGACGGCCGTGCGGAGGGCGGTGAGGCGCTCGTCGACGTCGGGGCGGTGGGCGCGCTCGCGCAGGAAGTCGGCGTCGGCGCCGAGGGCGTGGACGCCGAGGCGGGTCGTGCGGCCGGCGTGCGTGACGGTGAGGGCCTCGTGGTCGACGGTGGCGCCGAGGACGGCTTCGCAGCAGGCGGCGAAGGCGCGGGCCCAGCGTTCGGTGAGGAAGCCGGCGCGGTCGGCGCCGAGGATGCCGGTGAGGACGGCCGCGGCGACGTCGTCGGGGAGCAGCCGGTAGTACTCGGGCGGGGCCCAGGGGGTGTGGGAGAAGTGGCCGATCCGCAGGTCGGGGCGGGTGGCGCGCAGCAGGGCCGGGGTGAGGGAGAGGTGGTAGTCCTGCACGAGGACGGCCGCTCCGGGGGCGGCTTCGGCGGCGAGGGCTTCGGCGAAGGCCGTGTTGTAGGCGGTGTAGTCGGCCCACTGGGTGCGGAAGTCGGCGTCGAAGGCGGGGGCGGTGGGCGTCGCGTACAGCAGGTGGTGGACGAACCAGAGGGTGGAGTTGGCGACGCCGTTGTAGGCGTGGGCGAAGGTCTCGGGGTCGAGGTCGAGCATCCGGACGGCCTGGCCGCCGACGTCGTGGCCGGCGAGGTCGAGGCGGCCGTGGGGGGCCTCGCGGGCGGCTCTGCGGTCGGCGTCGTTCAGGGCCGCGCAGACCCAGACGGCGTTGGGGTCGTCGATGGCGGAGAGGCCGGAGACCAGGCCGCCGCCGCCTCTGCGGAGGGTCAGGGTGCCGTCGTCCGCGGTGCCGAAGGACACCGGGCCCCGGTTGGAGGCCACCAGGACGGGGGCGGTGCCGGTCGCGCTCGAACGTTCGGTCGTGAGATCGCCCATGGTTGGCATCTTGCCGGGGGGTGGGGGCGGCAAACCCCTCAGTGCCGGGTCGCGTACTCCGGGATCGTGTGCATCGGGGGGCGTTCGAGGGCGGTGACGGGGAGGGTGTGGGCGGTGAACTCGCGGGTGTCGGGGTCGCGGGTGAACTGGGTGAGGTAGGGGTGGACGAGGTCGGGGCCGGCCTTGAGGCGGTGGGTGCGCTCCAGGCGTTCGAGGGCGGTGCGGTGGATGGTGGCGGCCATCCGGCCGAGGGCCTGGCCGTCCTGGTGGCGGTGGTGGCGGACGCCGACGTCGACCTGGGCGAGGGCGTCGAGGCCGACGGTCTCCAGGGCGTCGACGAGCAGGCCGAGCTCGACGCCGTAGCCGGTGGGGAAGGGCAGGCGTTCGAGGAGGGAGCGGCGGGCCGCGTACTCGCCGCCGAGGGGCTGGACGAAACCGGCGAGTTCCGGCCAGTGGAGGTTGAGGAGCGGGCGGGCGACGAGTTCGGTGACGCGGCCGCCGCCGGTGGGGATGACGGCGCCGGTCTCGCCCGCGGCGGAGCCGCTGATCGTCACTTCCAGGGGGCGGTCGTACATGGCCTTGACCAGCTGGATGTCGGGCTCGGTGAGCAGCGGGCCGAGGATGCCGGAGACGAAGGCGGGGTCGAACTCGCGCAGGTCGGCGTCGATGAAGCAGACGATGTCGCCGCGGGTGACCAGCAGGGAGCGCCACAGGACCTCGCCCTTGCCGGGGACGGCGGGCAGGCGGGGCAGGATCGCGTCGCGGTGCTCGACGCGGGCGCCGGCCTCGGCGGCGACGGCGGCGGTGGCGTCGGTGGAGCCGGAGTCGACGACGACGAGTTCGTCGACGAGGGGGAGGCGCTCCATCAGCTCGCGGCGGACGGTGCGGACGATGTCCCCGACGGTGGCCTCCTCGTCGAGGGCGGGCAGGACGACGCTGACGGTGTGCCCGGTGCGTTCCTTGGCGCGCAGGAGGTCGGCGACCGACCGGTCCGCCGCGCTCCAGGAGCGGCGGCGTAGCCAGGACGCCGCCTGCGGGAGGAGCTCGGGGGTCGGTTCGGCGGGCACGGGGGGCCTCCTCGGTTGGGACGTGTCATCTCGGGTGGCGGACAGTCCCGTTCGGGGTTGACGCCTTCGGATACAGTCTTCGTACGGCGCTCGAACCTTGGCACACCGGGGTCACCGCCGACGTACCACCACAATTTCACAAGCTCATCCAGAGGGACTGAGGGAACGGCCCGTTGACGTCCCGGCAACCTTCTCGCGCGGCTGTCTGTCGACAGGCCCCGGCGGGACAGGTGCCAATTCCGGCCTGTGGCGCGACCGCGCCGCGGGGAAGATGAGGAGAGAGGCCTCCGCCATCATGGCTATCGACACCGCCGCACCCGTTTCCGTGGACCTCGGCCCCGCCGCCGCCCTGTCCTGTCGGGAGTGCGGGACCCGCTTCCCGCTCGGCCCCAGCTTCGCCTGTCTGGAGTGTTTCGGGCCGCTGGAGATCGCGTACGAGTTCGGCAGCGAGGGCGCCGAGGAACTGCGCAAGCGGATCGAGTCCGGCCCCGCGTCCATCTGGCGCTACGCGCCGCTGCTGCCGGTGCCGGCCGACGTCGCCTCCAAGCCCAACCTGAACCCGGGGTGGACCCCGCTGGTGAAGGCGGACAACCTGGGCCGCGAGCTCGGGTTCACCGCCCAGCTGCACGTCAAGGACGACTCGGGCAACCCGACGCACTCGTTCAAGGACCGCGTGGTCGCCTGCGCGATCGAGGCGGCGCGGGCCTTCGGCTACACCACGCTGTCCTGCTCCTCGACCGGCAACCTGGCCGGCGCGGTGGGCGCGGCGGCGGCCCGGGCGGGCTTCCGGTCCTGCGTGTTCATCCCGCACGACCTGGAGCAGGGCAAGGTCGTCATGGCCGGGGTGTACGGCGGCGAGCTGGTCGGCATCGAGGGCAACTACGACGACGTGAACCGCTTCTGCTCGGAGCTCATCGGGGACCCGGCCGGCGAGGGCTGGGGCTTCGTGAACGTCAACCTGCGGCCGTACTACGGCGAGGGCTCCAAGACGCTGGCGTACGAGATCTGCGAGCAGCTCGGCTGGCGGCTGCCGGAGCAGATCGTGATCCCCGTCGCCTCGGGCTCGCAGCTGACGAAGATCGACAAGGGGCTGCAGGAGCTGATCAAGCTGGGCCTCGTCGAGGACCGCCCGTACAGGATCTTCGGTGCCCAGGCCGAGGGCTGCTCGCCGGTGTCGGCGGCCTTCAAGGACGGCCGTGACGTGATCCGGCCGGTCAAGCCGGACACCATCGCCAAGTCGCTGGCGATCGGCAACCCGGCGGACGGCCCGTACGTGCTGGACATCGCCCGCCGCACCGGCGGGGCCGTCGAGGACGTGACGGACGCCGAGGTCGTGGAGGCGATCCGGCTGCTGGCCCGTACGGAGGGGATCTTCGCCGAGACCGCGGGCGGCGTGACCGTCGGCGTGCTCAAGAAGCTGGTCGAGACCGGGCAGCTGGACCCGGCCAAGGAGACCGTCGCGATCAACACCGGCGACGGCCTCAAGACGCTGGACGCCGTCTCCGACGCCGGGATGACCGCCGTCATCCGCCCCACCCTGGCGTCCTTCCGCGACGCCGGCCTCGCGTCCGCCTGAACCACCCCGAGTAGGAGAGTCATGAGCGCCAACGTCCGCATCCCCACCATCCTGCGCACCTACACCGGCGGCGCCGCCGAGGTGAGCGCCGAGGGCGCCACCCTGGGCGAGGTCGTCGCCGACCTGGAGAAGAACCACCCGGGCATCGCGGCCCGCATCCTGGACGACACCGGCAAGCTGCGCCGTTTCGTGAACGTGTACGTGAACGACGACGACGTGCGTTTTGCCGAGGGCCTGGCGACGGAGATCAAGGACGGCGCGAGCGTCTCGATCATTCCGGCGGTCGCCGGCGGCTGCTGAGCGAACGGCACCCGAACCGGTCGTCCACGTGTACGGAATTCACTTCTCCGTATGTGTGGGCGGCCGGTTGCATTTCGGCGGGAATATTTCCTGGTCGAGTGGGAGTAGAGTGAGCCTCGGCTGGGAACGGGGGCTCCTTCCTGAATCGCCGTGCGGCGTCCGGCTGATGGGACCGGTCGGGGCCCGGGCCGTGAAACATGTCAGGCAGATGTCAGAATTCCGGCGGGCTTTTGAGGATGTTCGCCCGCTATGTCCGGACTGAAATGCCGATTTCCTTCCGATTCGCTCGGGATTGCCCCTTGACGCCGCGTCGGAATTCCCGGTGATTGGCCCTGTTGCAGAGGGCGTCGATCCGGATACATTCAGCCGCGGTCGACGTAATCGCCTCGCCCGGCGTTCCACGGCGGCCGCGGCTGCGCCCAGGGGGGGTTCCCCGGGCCGGCCTTCCAGAACCGGGTCCGCGACCTGCGGGCGCGTGAAGGGCCAGCACAGCACTAGGGGAGTTCGGAATGGCTCAGGGCACCGTCAAGTGGTTCAACGCGGAGAAGGGCTACGGCTTCATCGCGGTCGACGGTGGTGCGGACGTCTTCGTCCACTACAGCGCGATCCAGATGGACGGCTACCGCACCCTTGAGGAGGGCCAGCGGGTCGAGTTCGAGATCTCCCAGGGACAGAAGGGCCCGCAGGCGGACATGGTTCGCGCGGCGGTCTGACCTTCCGGCTCCAGGAGGCTCGTCACGGCCCACGGCTGGTGACCACTCGCTTCTTCGGCGGGCCCGTACGACACCTGTCGTGCGGGCCCGTTCGCATGCCCGGACGGGGCTCCGCGGGGGTTCCGAGGGGGCTCGCGGGTTGGTCACGGGGCTTGCACTCGACCACCCGGAGTGCTAATCATTGGCGTTAGCACTCACAGCTTGAGAGTGATAAGCGGACCGGGTCGGTGAGGCCCCAGGAGCGGCAGGGAATGGACCTCCGCACACCAGGGCCGTCCGTCGCGGGCACCCCTTGGTCCGAGCAGTCGACCGTGTCCCGGAGGACCACTTCTGATGGCCAAGATCATCGCCTTTGATGAGGAAGCTCGCCGCGGCCTTGAGCGTGGCATGAACCAGCTCGCCGACGCGGTGAAGGTCACGCTCGGCCCCAAGGGCCGCAACGTCGTGCTGGAGAAGAAGTGGGGCGCCCCCACGATCACCAACGACGGTGTCTCCATCGCCAAGGAGATCGAGCTCGAGGACCCGTACGAGAAGATCGGTGCGGAGCTCGTCAAGGAGGTCGCCAAGAAGACGGACGACGTCGCGGGCGACGGCACCACCACCGCCACCGTGCTCGCCCAGGCCCTGGTTCGCGAGGGTCTGCGCAACGTCGCCGCCGGCGCCAACCCGATGGCCCTGAAGCGCGGTATCGAGAAGGCCGTCGCCGCCGTCTCGGACCAGCTGCTGGCCCAGGCCAAGGACGTGGAGACCAAGGAGCAGATCGCCTCCACCGCCTCCATCTCGGCCGCCGACACCCAGATCGGCGAGCTCATCGCCGAGGCCATGGACAAGGTCGGCAAGGAAGGCGTCATCACCGTCGAGGAGAGCAACACCTTCGGTCTGGAGCTCGAGCTCACCGAGGGCATGCGCTTCGACAAGGGCTACATCTCCGCCTACTTCGCGACCGACCTGGAGCGCATGGAGGCGACGTTCGAGGACCCGTACATCCTCATCGCCAACTCCAAGATCGGCTCGGTCAAGGACCTCCTGCCGCTGCTGGAGAAGGTCATGCAGAGCGGCAAGCCGCTCGTCATCATCGCCGAGGACGTCGAGGGCGAGGCCCTGTCGACCCTGGTCGTGAACAAGATCCGCGGCACCTTCAAGTCCGTCGCCGTCAAGGCCCCGGGCTTCGGTGACCGCCGCAAGGCCATGCTCGGCGACATCGCCATCCTCACCGGTGGCACCGTGATCTCCGAGGAGGTCGGCCTCAAGCTGGAGAACGCCGGCGTCGACCTGCTGGGCACCGCCCGCAAGGTGGTCATCACCAAGGACGAGACCACCATCGTCGACGGTGGCGGCGACAGCGACCAGGTCGCCGGCCGCGTGAACCAGATCCGTGCCGAGATCGAGAACAGCGACTCGGACTACGACCGCGAGAAGCTCCAGGAGCGCCTCGCCAAGCTGGCCGGCGGCGTGGCCGTCATCAAGGCCGGCGCGGCCACCGAGGTGGAGCTCAAGGAGCGCAAGCACCGCATCGAGGACGCCGTCCGCAACGCCAAGGCCGCCGTCGAGGAGGGCATCGTCGCCGGTGGCGGCGTCGCCCTGCTGCAGGCCGGTGTCGCGTTCGACAAGCTGGAGCTGGACGGCGACGAGGCCACCGGTGCCAACATCGTCAAGGTCGCGCTCGAGGCCCCGATCAAGCAGATCGCGACCAACGCCGGCCTCGAGGGCGGTGTCGTGGTGGAGAAGGTGCGCAACCTCCCCGCCGGTCACGGCCTGAACGCCGCCACCAACGAGTACGTCGACCTGGTCGCCGCGGGCATCATCGACCCGGCCAAGGTCACGCGCTCCGCGCTGCAGAACGCCGCCTCCATCGCGGCGCTGTTCCTCACCACCGAGGCCGTCATCGCCGACAAGCCGGAGAAGGCCGCCGCGGCCGCCGGCGGCGGCATGCCGGGCGGTGACATGGACTTCTGATCCTGATCGGATCAGCAGGTTCTGATCGCGTGGGCGGTCCCCCTCGGGGGGCCGCCCACGCGGCGTTCTACCGGAGAATGGACGGATGGGTTCCGACGACATCGAGAACGCCCTGCACAACGCGCGGGCGCTGATCCTGGCCGACCTCACCGCCCGGGACGTGGCGGACGCCGCCGTGGTCTCCCTGGTGGAGGAGGCCGTCGCGCACCGCCGCTGGTGGCTGGAGCAGTGGCCGGACGGCACGGAGTACGTGCTGGGGCTGGTCGCCCAGGACGTGCAGGACGCGCTGCTGGAGGCGTACGGGCGGTGGCCGCTGTGCGCCGTCTGCGCCGAGGAGGGCGACCCTCACGCGCTGGGCGTGGAGCCGGAGTTGGGTCCTGACCCGCACTGGGTGTGCGGGAAGAAGGGCGAAGTGGTCGCAGCAGTAGGAGAGTTGCGCCCCTGACGTTCATGTGGATTCGGTACGGTGCCGTCATGCAGCGCTGGATGTGGGGTGTGGTGGGCGGCATCGGCGGCTTCGCGGCCTGGTGGGCCGTGCTGGAGGCCGCGGGGCTGGGGCAGGACGGGTGGTGGGTCATCGTGGGGCGCGTCCTGTGCGTGACCGCCGGGGTGGCCGTCGCGAACCTGCTGGTGGCGCGGCGGAGTTGAGACCGGTCTAGAGTGCGGCCAGTTCGGCCGTGAGGTTGGCGCGGGCGGGCTCCTCGAAGCGCGTCCGCGCGTCCGGCGTGCGGAAGAGCAGGGGAAGCGCCAGCAGGGCGCGCAGGACGGCCGCGCGCCCCGCCCGGAAGTCCGGCTCGGGCACGAAGCCGTACTCCTCGCGGACGGCCGCCGCGTAGGCCGCGTACGCCTCCGGAGCGCCGCCCAGGACGGCGAGGTCGGCGTCGCAGAGCACCTCCCCGTCGCGGTCGCCCGGCGCCGGGGCGTGGGTGACTGTCAGCAGGACGAGCCGCTCGACCTCGGCGACCCGCTCGGCGGGCAGGCCCGCGGCGGTCAGGGCGCGGTGGGCCAGGGCGGCGCTGCGCTCCTCGTTCTCGGTGCGGTCGGGCCGGTAGACGGCGTCGTGGAACCAGGCGGCGAGGCGGACGGTGTCCGCGTCCCCGGCATGCCCGGCGAGCGCGTCGACGTGCCGCAGCACAGCCCGCAGGTGGTCCACCCCGTGGTAGCGGCGCTGCGGCTCCGACCAGCGGCGCAGCAGCTCCCGCCCGTACGGCCCGGGGTCGACGGCGGCGCCGCAGCGGGTCAGCAGGGCGGTCCAGTCGGCGAGCAGGTCCTCGGTCATGCGCCCATTCTTCGCCGGGCGGAGGCCCCTGGACAGATATGCCGTTCGGCGATATATGTAGTCGTATGACAGAACGCTCCATGCAGGAGCCGACGCTGCTGCTGCTCACCGCCCTGGCCGACGCTCCCAGACACGGCTACGCCCTGATCCAGGAGGTCGCCGCCATCTCGGACGGCCGGGTCAAGATGCGCACCGGCACCCTGTACGGCGCCCTCGACCGCCTGCTCCAGCAGGGCCTGATCGAGGTCGCCGCGGAGGAGGTCGTCGACGGCCGGGCCCGGCGCAGCTACGCGCTGACCGACGCCGGCCGGGCGGCCCTGGCCACCGAGGCCGAGCGCCTGCGGGCGGTGGCCACCGAGGCGGAGCGCCGCCTCTCCAAGATGCGGTCGATGCTGTGGGGCGCGGGCCCGAAGGGCGCGTCCTCGGCAGGGGGGAGCACGACATGACGACACCGACGATGGTGGGAGCGCCCTCGGCCGCACTGCGCGCCGTGCTCCAGCTCTACCCGGCCGGCTACCGGCGTGAGCGGGGCGCGGAGCTGGCCGCGGTCTTCGCCGACACCACGGCCCGGGCCGGGCGCACGGCGGTGGCCCGCGAGGTGTTCGACCTCGCGCTGTACGGCCTGCGGGTGCGGGTCGGGCTGACGGGCTCCTCGCAGACGGGCCGGCTGCTGGCGCTCGTCGCACCGATGATCGCCGGCGCGGTGGCCGGGGCGGCGCTGGTGCCCTGGCTGGCCGACCCGGACGGCACCACCCACCTGCTCAGCTGGAACCACTCCCTCGGCGCGTACGCCGAGGTGTTCTTCCAGCCGGTGGGCGCGATGCTGCTGATCGTGGCGGCGGCACTGGGCCGCTGGACGGCGGCGCGCGGGCTGGCCCTGTTCCTCGGCGTGATGGCGCTGGGCGAGCTGGGCGGGGCCTTCGTGGACTCGCACTTCGAGGACCTCTGGTGGCCGGGCTACATCGGGATGGCCACGCTGCCGTTCGTCTTCGCCGCGCTGCTGCTGGTCGCGGCGCCGAAGGACCTGCTGCCCCGGCTCTCGGTGCGCTCGGCGGGCCTGGTGCTGGCCTCGGTGGCCGCGGGCGGGCTGCTGGAGACGGCGCAGCGCTGGGACGACACCCGCTTCCCGGTGGAGCAGCAGTGGTTCGTGCTGATGCTGATCGCCCCGCTGGTGCTGACGCTGACGGCGCTGCGCGGGCGGGCCGTTCCGGCGGCGGTGGGGGTGGCGGTGCTGGCGCTGACGGCGCCGGGCAGCCTGTTCAACATCTGGCGGGAGTCGCGCGGGATCTCGCACCTGATGCCGACGGCGGTGCCGGTGGCGATCCTGCTGGGGATGGTGGCGCTGGCGGCCTACGGGCTGCGGCGGCGCCCCGAGCAGGTGCGTGCGTGACCGTCCGATCGTCACGCTGATCGTCACGCGAGTGGGCGAGCCCCCGGCCGGGTGCCGGGGGCTCGCCGCGTTCGGCGCGATGTGGCAGGCTGTCTGATATGTCTAGACCAATTTTCGAAGTCATCGCGCTGACGCCCCAGGACGCCCAGGCCGCCGAGTCGGGCGGCGCCGACCGGCTCGAACTGGTCACCGACATGGCCGCGGACGGGCTCACCCCGTCCGTCGAGGACTTCGCCCGGATCCGGGCCGCCGTCGCGATCCCGCTGCGCGTCATGCTGCGCATCCGGGACGGCTTCGCGCCGGGCAGCCTGGACGAGCTGTGCGCCCGGGCCGCCGCGCTGCGGGCCGAGGGCGCCGAGGAGTTCGTCCTCGGCTTCCTCGACGCCGAGGGCGGCGTCGACCTGGCCGCCACCACGGCCGTCGCCGAGGCCGTGGCCGGCTGCCGCTGGACCTTCCACCGGGCGATCGACCACAGCGCGGACCGGGCCGCCCTGCGGGCCGCCGTCGCCGGGCTGCCCGGTCTGGACACCTTCCTCACCTCCGGCGCGGCCGCCGGGGTCGACGCCGGGCGCGAGGTGCTCGCGGCCGAGCTGGCGCGCCGGGGCGAGCCCGGCTACGGGCAGCGGATCCTGATCGGCGGCGGCCTGCGGGCCGAGCACATCGAGGGGCTGCGGGCGGAGGGCTTCGACGCCTTCCACGTCGGCGGGGCCGTGCGCGCGGACGGCTGGTCGACGCCGGTGGACGCGGGCAAGGTCGCCGAGTGGCGGGCGCTGATCGACGCCTGAGCGTGCCGGGGAAAGGGCCGGCCTCCTCGAACGGGGGGACCGGCCCTTTCGCGTGCTCAGCCCAGCTGTTCGGGCAGCGGCTCGGCGTGCAGCACCGTCAGCCCGGAGACGGCGCGGGTCAGCGACACGTACAGCCGCCGCAGGCCCGTCCGCTCGTCCGGCTCCCCGGCGACGACGGCGGCCGGCTCGTCCAGCACCACGTAGTCGTACTCCAGACCCTTGGCGAGCGAGGCCGGGACGAGGGTGAGCCGGGCGTCCGCGCTGGTCTCCGAGCCGGGGGAGAGGAACGGCAGGCCGGCCGCCTCCAGGGCCTCGGCGAACAGCGGGACGCGGGCGTCGGCGGCGATCAGGCCGGTCGAGCCCTCGTGGGTGAGCGCCTCCCGGCAGGCGTCGAGGACGGCCCGCGTCAGCCCGTCCGCCGGGACCTCGCGGATGGCCAGCGAGCCGGGCGTCTCGCGGACGGAGGTGGCCGGGGCCAGGCCCGGGGCGATGGAGGGAAGCAGCCGGGAGGCGTAGACGATGACCTCCTCGGGCACCCGGAAGCCCTTGGTCAGCTCCTCGATGTGCGCCTCCGGCTTGCCCAGGTGGTGCAGCGCCTCGGGCCAACTGGCCGTCGCCCAGGGGGTGGTGCCCTGGGCGAGGTCGCCGAGGACGGTCGCCGAGCCGGTGGTGCAGCGGCGGCCGACGGCGCGGTACTGCATGGGGGAGAGGTCCTGCGCCTCGTCGAGGACGACGTGGCCGAGCGAGGGGGTGCGCTGGACGAGGTCGGTGGCCTCGTCGACGAGGACGGCGTCGGCCTGCGTCCAGCGGGCGGTCTTCACCGAGCGGCCCGGCTTGGGCCACAGGACGGCGGCCTGCTCCTCGGCGGTGAGCACGCCCTCGGCGCAGGCGGCGAGGAACTCCGGGTCGGAGAGCAGCCGCAGCACCAGCTTGGCGGGGTCGACGGCCGGCCAGCACTCCTTGACCACGGCCTTCACGGCGGCGTTGCGGGCCACCGCGTCCTGCACCCGGTCGTCCGGGGCCTCTCCGGACTGCTCCATCTTGAGCAGCACGGTGTGCGCGATGCGCTGCGGCAGGGCCTCCCCGGCGGCGCCGTAGCGGACGTCACGGGCCTTCAACTCCTCGATGATCACGGCGAGTTCGTGCACCGGCACGCGGTAGCGGCGCGAGCCCCGGACCACCACGCAGGGCTCGGCGGGCAGCGCGATGCCCGCCCGTACGGCGCGGCGCAGCACCTCGGCCATCCGGGCGTCGCCCTTGAGCCGGGCCGCCTCCGGGGTGTCCTCGCCGCGCACCTCGACGTGGCCGACGAGCTGCTGGACGGTGGCCTGGCCGACCTCCAGTTCGCCGAGGGCGGGGAGCACCTGCTCGATGTAGGAGAGGAAGGCGTTGTTGGGGCCGATGACCAGCGTCCCGGTACGGGCGAGGCGCTCGCGGTGCGCGTACAGCAGGTACGCGACGCGGTGCAGGCCGACGGCCGTCTTCCCGGTGCCGGGCGCCCCCTGGACGCAGATGGTGCCCGTGATGTCGGAGCGGACGATCTCGTCCTGTTCGGGCTGGATGGTGGCGACGATGTCGCGCATCGGGCCGACGCGGGGCTTCTCGATCTCGGCGGCGAGGAGGGCGGAGGAGGTCTCCTTCTCGTCCGGGTCGGAGAGGTGCTCGTCCTCGTACGCGGTGAGCTCGCCGCCGGTGTAGCCGAAGCGGCGGCGGCGGTCGACGTCCATCGGGTCGGTGCGGCTGGCCCGGTAGAACGGCTGGGAGACCGGCGCGCGCCAGTCGATGACCATCGGGTCGCCGTCGGCGTCGTGGACGTGGCGGCGGCCGATGTAGAAGTTCTCCCCGCCTCCGCCCTCGCTGAGCTCCTCGCTGATCGCGTGCAGGTAGTCGAGGCGGCCGAAGAACAGCGGGGTGTCGGAGAGGTCGGCCAGGGCGGCGATCCTGGCCTCGATCTGGTTCTGGAGGATGACGGCGGTGACCCAGGTGCCGGTCACGTCGCGGATGTCGAGCGACTCGACGTCCTCGCGCATCGCTCGCAGCGCGGCCCTGGACGCGGCCAGGTGGTCGCGTTCGCGCTGGAGGGGGTCGGTGGTGGGGGTGGCGGGCACAGCGAACCTTCCCGGCTGCCCCGGTGGCGGGCGCAGCGGATCGATGGAGCTCACGGTGGGTACAGCCGACCGGTTGCCGTGCGGTCGACGCCTCCCCCGGCTGCCTGCGTGACTTCAGCAGGTACCACGGTGCGGGAGGGGGCAGACGGACGATCTTAGACCCGTCCGTCTCCGGGTTCCAGCCCCGCAGGTCTCGGGGGTGCTCCTACACCCGCAGGAGGACGGGCGGCGCGGTGGATACGGCCTTCGGGGTGATGCCGTGGGCCGGTCGGGTACCTACCGTTGAAGACATGAGCACACGAGACGAGAACCCCACTGTCCCGGCCGGTGCGACCGTCGCGGCCGCCCGCCACCGCAGCCCGCTGAGCACCGCGTTCCGCAACGTCGGGATCGCCCTGGACACCGCCGCGCGCGTGATCTTCCTCGGGCGCGACGGTGTCCGGTACTGAGTTTTTTCCAAGGGCTACAGCACGTCGTCCGCGTCGATGATCCGGTACGCGTAGCCCTGCTCGGCCAGGAAGCGCTGCCGGTGGGCGGCGAAGTCCTGGTCCACGGTGTCCCGGGCGACGACGGAGTAGAAGTGCGCCGCGTGCCCGTCCGCCTTGGGCCGCAGGACGCGCCCGAGCCGCTGGGCCTCCTCCTGGCGGGAGCCGAACGTCCCCGAGACCTGGATGGCGACCGTCGCCTCCGGCAGGTCGATGGAGAAGTTGGCGACCTTGGAGACGACCAGGACGCCGATCTCCTTGTTGCGGAAGGCGTCGAAGAGCTTCTCGCGCTGCGCGTTGCTGGTCTCGCCCTTGATCACCGGGGCGTCCAGGACCTCCCCGAGCTCGTCCAGCTGGTCGATGTACTGGCCGATGATGAGCGTCTGGTCCTTCTCGTGCTTCTTGACCAGCGCCTCCACCACCCGCCGCTTGGTCGCCGTGGTCGCGCAGAAGCGGTAGCGCTCCTCCGGCTCGGCGGTGGCGTACGCGAGCCGCTCGGAGTCGGTCAGGGTGACGCGGACCTCGCAGCAGTCGGCGGGCGCGATGTAGCCCTGGGCCTCGATCTCCTTCCACGGCGCGTCGAAGCGCTTGGGGCCGATGAGGCTGAACACGTCGCCCTCGCGGCCGTCCTCGCGCACCAGGGTGGCGGTCAGGCCGAGGCGGCGGCGGGCCTGGAGGTCGGCCGTGAACTTGAAGACGGGCGCGGGCAGCAGGTGCACCTCGTCGTAGACGACCAGGCCCCAGTTGCGGGCGTCGAACAGCTCCAGGTGCGCGTAGACGCCCTTCCGCTTGGTGGTCATCACCTGGTACGTGGCGATGGTGACCGGGCGGATCTCCTTGCGCGTCCCGCTGTACTCGCCGATCTCGTCCTCGGTGAGCGAGGTGCGCTTGACCAGCTCGTGCTTCCACTGGCGGGCGGAGACGGTGTTGGTGACGAGGATCAGCGTGGTCGACTTGGCGTGCGCCATCGCGGCCGCGCCGACCAGCGTCTTGCCGGCGCCGCAGGGCAGCACGACGACGCCCGAGCCGCCGTGCCAGAAGCCCTCGACGGCCTGCGCCTGGTACGGGCGCAGCTGCCAGCCGTCCTCCTCCAGGTCGATGGGGTGCGCCTCGCCGTCGACGTACCCGGCGAAGTCCTCGGCGGGCCAGCCGAGTTTGAGCAGCACCTGCTTGATCTGGCCGCGCTCGGAGGGGTGCACGACCACGGTGTCCGGGTCGACCCGGGCGCCGACCAGCGGCACGATCTTCTTGGAGCGCAGCACCTCCTCCAGCACCGGCCGGTCGGTGGTGGCGAGCACCAGCCCGTGGACGGGGTGCTTGAGGAGCTGGAGCCGCCCGTAGCGGCCCATGGTGTCGGCCACGTCCACCAGCAGCGCGTGCGGCACCGGGTAGCGGGAGTACGTCACCAGGGCGTCCACCACCTGCTCGGCGTCGTGCCCGGCGGCCCGCGCGTTCCACAGGCCGAGCGGCGTGATCCGGTAGGTGTGCACGTGCTCGGGCGCGCGCTCCAGCTCGGCGAACGGCGCGATGGCGCGGCGGCAGTCGGCGGCCTTGGGGTGGTCGATCTCCAGAAGGAGAGTTTTGTCGCTCTGGACGATGAGCGGTCCGTCGTTCACGCGGGGGAGCCCTCCACTGGCTGACAGCTGGATTGACGCAGACCCTCCAGTGTCGCGCATCTCGGGTGAACCGCGTACGGGGCCCTTCGAGTGGTCACCGAGCACCTACCGCTTCGGGGGCTGGCGGCGCATTCTCCTGGTCTCGTCCCGGAGTCGGCTGACCTGGGCGAACAGTTCGTCCTCCCCGTCCTCCTGGAAGATGCGGGCGGACTTCCCGAAGGCATCTTCGGCGGCCTCGAGGTCGCCGGTGCGTCGGATGGCGAGGCCGAGGTTCATCAGGGACTTCGCTTCATGATGTCGGTCGCCCAACTGCCGAAAGGCCGTGACGGCCTCGGACTGGGCCTGCACGGCCGCGTCGTACATTCCTGACAGTTCCAGGGCAGTGCCGAGATTGGTCAGTGTCATTGCTCTGGAGCGCAGGTCGCCTGTCCGGTGGCTCACGTCGATTGCTGCTGTCAGAGGCTCGATCGCGTCAGATGCGCGGCCGGCTTCGATGAGGATCAGGGCGAGGTGGTTCCGTGCCTGTGTTGCCATGTGCTCGTCGCCCAAGGAGTCCAGGGTGTTCACGGCGACCGTCAACAGGTCGATTGCCTCCTGCGGTCCGGCCGCGTCGTGGGCCAGGGCCAGGGCAAGCCCAAGGTTCGCCTGGGCCAGAGCCTCGCTGTAGACGTCCCCGCTCTTTCGTGCAGCGGCCAGGGCCCGTCGATGTGCATCGGCTGAGGCCTGGAACCGCCCCATGTCGCGAAGAACCATGCCGAGATTGTTGAGCGCGATGCCCTCACCTCGGAGATCACCGATCTCATGGCAGATCGCGATGTCCTCGGCGAGCGCCTCGGCCGCTTCCGGGAGCTTTCGCAGGCCGTGCAGCGCCTTGCCGAGGTTGTTGTAGGCCATGCCGCGGATGCGACGATCGGTCTCCGGCGGGAACAGGGCCAGCGCCTCTTGGAGGGCACTTGCCGCCTCCTCCAGACGGTTCATCTGCTGGTAGGTCAGACCGAGATTGTTCAGCGTGATCGCCACGGATTGGGTGTCCGCGTTCATGGCGTGGAGTGATCCTGCCTCCTTGTACGAGGCCACGGCGTCGTCGAACCTGCGCAGCTCGCGGTGGGCGGTACCAAGGTTGGTCAGGACATCGGCCTCGAACTCCCGCAGCATCGGGTGGGCCTCGGAGCGAGTGACAGCGAGTGCCGCCGACGCCAGAACTGCGCAGTCGTCGAGGTGGCGACGGAAGGATTGGAACTCGATCAGTGAGCAGTGCAGGTGGAGCAACACGTCCGGCCGTCCCAGTTCCGGGGCAGCGAGGGCTGCGGCGAGCAGGTTGTGCCGCTCCGTGTCCAGCCACTCCAGGGCGGTTTCGCGATCGGGGAAGTGGGGGCCGGGGCGGGAAGCGGCTTCAAAGATCGTGTCAGCGCAGAGGGTTCTGGCGACGTAGTGCTGGAAGAGCCGGTCGACTGCTGCCTCCCGTTCGCGTGGCTCATCGTGCGTGCGGCACAGCTCGTCTGCGAACAGGCGCATGAGGTCGTGCATTCGCCAGCGTCCGTAGGTCGAACCGGGCTCGATGAAGTGCCCACGGGAGAGGGAGAGCAGCAAACCCTCGGCGTCGTCGGGCCCCATGTCGGCGAGTTGGGCCACCGCCTCGGTGGACAGATCGGGCCCCGGGTTGAGCGGCATCAGACGGAACAACCTTGCCTGGGCCGACTGGAGGTGTTGGTAGGAGAGGGCAAAGGCCGTGCGGACAGCCAGGTCCTCGCGACTGAGTCGCTTCAGCCGGTGGTGCACGTCGCTCAAGGCCGTTGCCAGGGACCGTAGTGGTCGTGCAGGGATGTCGGCCAGCAGGGCGCTGACGATCGAGAGCGCCAGGGGTAGCCGACCGCACAGAACAGCCACGTCGTTGGCCGCTTCCGGCTCGTCCCTCACCCGGGTGTCCTCGGGGCCCACCACTTCGTGCAGGCTCCGTTCGATGAAGTCGACGGCAGCCTGTTGTTCGAGCACGGGCAGTTCGAGCAGGCGGATGCCGAGGTCGCTCAGTGTGTGTCGAGAGGTGACCAGTACGGGGACGCATGGATCTCCGGGAAGCAGCGGACGCACCTGGGCACTGTTCATCGCGTTGTCGAGGACCAGCAGGACACGCCGCTGGTCTGCGGCGTAGGCGGCCAGGATGGAGCGGTACAGCCGCGCCCGGTCCTCGGTGTTGTCCGGGATGTACTCGTCGGGCACGGCCAGGGAGCGGAGCAACGAGGCGAGGGCTCGGTGCGGATCGACACGACGCTGGTCGTCGTAGCCGAACAGGTCGATGAAGAGAACCCCACCCGGCAGGAAACCGGGTTCGTTCAGCGCGAGATGGGCGACCTGGAGGGCGAGCTCGGTCTTTCCCACTCCCGGTAGCCCGGCGATCACGCGGCCCGCGACGGTTGACCCGGTGCCCGGCCGGAGCGCCGTGAAGAGCGCATCCCTTTCGGTGTCCCGGCCGGTGAAAGCGGAGGAGGGAAGGGGGAGGCCACTGAGCCCCGGCTGGACCGTGGGAGGGAGTTGGAGCGTCACATCGGCGCCCTGGATCACGGCGTTGAGGTACAGCCCACCACTGATCTCAGTGCGGACGTTGTACCCGCTTCCCGAACCGGTCACATGGTCCTCGCCTTCGCCCGGTACCAGAACGTCAACAGTAGGAGAGCGGTGGGCTCCGCGCTGACGAACGTGGACAGTGCGGACGTGTCAGCGGCTTCGAGTGACCACAGTGCGTACCCGCTCGTTGAACTGGCCATGAAGACCTCGAAGCGTGTACTCACCGCCCTCGCCCTGATGGGCACGGCCTTCGCGGCCACCGCCTCCTCGGCCGGCTCGGCCCACGCCCTCGCGGGCATCGGCGAGGGGCCCGGCGGGCTGCTGGCGGCCCCCGGGTTCCTGATCGCGGACCAGGTCGGCGGCGGCGGCTCGATGCCGATCGGCCAGGGCGAGATCGGCAACCTGGCGAACCAGGCCGTCAAGGAGAAGATGAAGGGCTGAGGCGGGCACCGAAGCCCTACTCGTCCAGCTCCGCCACGCCCGTGATGCGGTGGAGGGCGAAGGTGCGCAGTTCGTCGGCGTGGTGGTCGAAGGCGGTGACGTAGCCGCCTTCGACCTTCACCGGGTCGATGATGCGCTGGCTGGCGAGGCCCTCGGCGTTGAGGTAGCCGATCCACATCCGCTCGCCGAGCAGGACGGCCGTCTGGAGTGCGGCCAGGGTGTCGGCGGCCGCCGTGCGGGGCAGGCCGCGCGGGTCGGGGGCGGGCTCGCGGCGGGTGGCGGTGGCGGCGCGGTCCCCGGCGCGGACGGCCTTCACGGCGGCGGCGAGCAGGGTGTCGTCCGGGGTCGGCGGGCCGTCCGGGACGGGCGTCGGGGCCGTACGGGGAGGGGTGCGGTGGCTGTCGGGGCGGGTGATCAGCACGTCCCCGTCGGTGGATTCGGCGGCCGGCGCGTAGCCCATGGTGCGCAGCGCTGCGAGCAGGACGTCCGGGGCCGCCTGGGAGGCGAGGACGGTCGGGGCGAGCAGGCGCAGCCGCAGTTCGGCGGAGCGGCGGTCGGCGAGCACCTCGTTGAGTAGCGACGGGTCGTCGCAGCGCAGGTACGAGGAGGCGGCGCCGACGCGCAGGATGCCGTGGCGGCGGGCGACGTCGTCGATGAGGTAGCTCAGCGGCTGCGGGACGGGCGTGCGGCTGTGCTGGGCGAGGAAGGCCTGGAGGTCGGCGGCGGTGCGCCCGGCGTCGAGGGCGCGGCGCACGGAGTGCGGGGTGAAGCGGTAGACCGTCGCGCCGCCCTTGGACTCGATGTCGGCGCAGAGCGCGAGCGCCTGGGCGAGCGGGGTGAGCAGCGGGCCGGGGGCGATCGCGGTGAGGTCCGGCTGGAGGATCACGTGGTCCAGCGGCTGCGGCAGCAGCGGGGCGAGCACCTCGGCCGGGTCGGACTCGGCGGTGAGCAGCGCCCGGGCGGGGGCGGCGAGAGCGCCCCGGCCGGTGACGCCGAGGAGTTCGGCCTCGGCGAGGGCCCAGGTGGTGAGGTCGTCGCGCAGGTCGCGGCCGTCGGGGCGGACGGGGCCGCCGCGCAGCGGGCGCTGCCAGCGCAGGGTGGGGAGCAGTTCCTCGGCGGTGGCCGGGGTGCCGGGCGGCAGCTCGGCGAGCAGGGCGAGGGCGGCGCGGCGCACGGACGGGGCGAGGGTGCGGTCGAGCTCGGGGCCGAGGGCGGCGCGCGGCTTGCCCTTGCCGTCCGGGCTGCCGGCCAGGGCGGGCACGCGGGTCGCGGCGAGCCAGGCGGCGGCGAGGACGGACCAGCGCTCGGCGGTGTCCAGGTGGAGCCAGGCGTCGTAGCCGGGGGTGGGGGCCCAGCGTTCGTCGGCCTCGCCGTCGGGGGCCAGCAGGCCTGCGGTGTAGGCGAGTTCGAGCCAGAAGGCGGCCTGCTGCTCGGTGGTCTCCAGGATCAGGGCGGCGCGCTTG
This sequence comes from Kitasatospora sp. NPDC101183, assembly GCF_044767945.1. Classification (NCBI taxonomy): domain Bacteria; kingdom Bacillati; phylum Actinomycetota; class Actinomycetes; order Kitasatosporales; family Streptomycetaceae; genus Kitasatospora; species Kitasatospora sp. NPDC101183. Next base: position 20,285 of record NZ_JBIWOW010000007.1, read on the forward strand.
AGGTCCCGTACGCCCAGGCCCCCGGCGCGCAGGGTCGGCGGCGGGTTGAGGCCCCAGGCCTCCAGCAGCTCCTCGACGGTCCTGACGGCGGTGTGCGCCTGCCCGGCCGCGGCGCCGTCCACGGTGTGCGGGTCGCGCGGGGCGGCGGCGGGCCGCGGCTCGGGCTGGACGGGCTCGACGGTGCGGTGGCTGCGCCCGCCGCGCAGGTGCAGGGCGAGTTCGCGGGGCAGGACGACGCTGCCGGGGCTGCTGGGCAGCAGCAGGCCGCGGGCGAGCAGCCACTCGACGGGGCTCTGGGCGTCCTCGGCCGTCACCGCGCGGGTCGCGTCCGGGACGGTGCCGGTGGGCGGGCCCCAGACCAGCCGCTCCAGCAGCCGCAGGGCGGGCTCGGGCGCGGTGTCGAGGAGGGCGGCGCAGCGGGCGCGGTCGGTGAGCAGGGCGGTCAGGGCGGCGACGGCGGTGACCGGGTCGGGCGTCGGGGGCTGGCCGGCGGAGGCGAGCAGCTGCTGGAGCCGGGCCGGGGACATGCCGACCGTCGCCTCGGCGAGGGTCGGCCCGAGGCCGGTGCGGCCGGGGTTGACGGCGGTCGGGGCGAGGGCCTCGCGGGCGGCGAGGACGAGGCGCAGGCCGTTGTCGGGGCCCCACAGCAGCGCCCGGTCGCGCAGGGTGGCGAGCGCGCGGGGCAGGGCGGCGGCGACGGCGGAGCGGTCGGCGGGGGTGAGCGGGGTGGCGCCGGGGTGCGGCTTGACCTTCGCCGGGCCGGTCAGCAGCGTCCGTACGGTGGCGAGGCTCGTGCCGTCCGGGGCGGTGGCCAGGGCCTCGGCGGTCTGGAGGGTGAAGCGGTCGAGCCGCTCCAGGGCGCGCAGCGCGGAGGCGCGGGAGGAGAGCCGGGCGGACAGCTGGGTGAGGTCGCCGGGGACGGGGTTCAGCAGGTCGGGGCGGGCGCGCAGCAGGACGGCGAGCGCGTCGTCGGGGCGGGCGCGCAGCTCCTCGGCGAGGGTGCGGGGGCCGGCGGCTGCCCTGCCCTGGCGTTGGGGGCCCTGCTGTGTGGTCATTCGACCTAGGTTAGTCGGGCGGGCCGACGGCGGGGGGTGTCGTGCGCTCGGGCGCCGCGGTGTTGGACTCGCGCGGGTGGGGGCGGGGTCGGTAGCGTCACGGCCAGGGCGGTCGGGTACGGGTCGGGTGCGGCGGCGGGTTCGGGTACGGGCCGGGCGCGGCTACGGGTTTCGGGTACGGGTACGGGTTCGGGTTCGGGTACGGGCGAGGCGGGGTGTCGGCGGGATGACGGACGGCGAGTGGTGGCGCAAGAGCGGGCCGTGGAGCGATCGTTCGGGAGGCTCCTCCGGGGGTGCTTCGGTGCCTTCGGAGCCGGCGACTCCTGCGGTGCCGGCCCCTCCGGCCTCTTCGCCGTCTCCGGCTGAGGACAGCGTCTACGACCCCCCGGCGTCGAGCGCGGGCGGCGTCCGGTCCGTCCCCCTGGAGCCCCCGCGCGTCGACGCGCAGGAGCAGGCGCCGCCGGGGCCGCCGCCCAGCTCGGTGTCCTCGCACGGGCCGTGGACGATGACGATGTTCGACTTCTCGGAGGACGGCGCGCCCCCGAGGCCCGGGCCGATCCCCGAGCAGCGCACCGGCGAGGAGGAGCAGCCCGCCGCCGCCGCGCCGCCCGCACCGCCGCAGGCCCCGCCGGGGAGGAAGGGGCGCCGGGAGAAGAAGGCCCGGCCCACCCCCGCCGCCAGGAAGGCTGCGGCGAAGGCGGCTTCGGCTTCGCCGAAGGGCGCGCGCAAGCCGTCCCCGCTGCTCCTGCTCTCCATCGGCCTGCTGACCGGCGGCGCCGTCACCGGCTTCTTCCCGGCGATGCTGGCGGGCTGGGGGCTCGGCTACCTGTCGCGCCAGATGTCGGACCTGATGCGCAAGTTCGTGATCCTCGGCATCCCGATGGTCACCATGACCGTCACCACCCTGCTCGCGATGCAGCGCGCCAAGCACGCCGCCGCCGCCGGAGCCGGGGTCCAGACCTCCGCCCCGTTGGGCCAGTTCAGCTGGTCGATGGCCCCGGGCGTGCTGCGCACGGCCGCCGCCGTGACGGCGGCCGTGCTGCTCCTGGTGGCGTTCCGCCGCCGCCCGCCGCAGCAGGGGTGATCAGTCGGCCGTGGCCAGGCGGGACTCGGCGGTGGCGAGGGCGGCGATGGCCGTGAGCATCAGGGCCGTGCCGGTGAGGGTGGCGGGGGTGAGGTGTTCGCCGAGGAGGAGGACGGCGAGGGCGGCCGCGCTGAGGGGTTCGACGAGCATGACGACGGAGGCCGTGGTGGCCCGGACGGCGGCTGCTCCGGCGAAGTACAGCGGGTAGGCGAGGGCCGTGGTGACGGTGGCGACGTAGAGCATCAGCAGCAGGACGCGGCCGGGGTGTTCGGTGTGCGGCAGCAGCCCCTCGTGCCGGGCGAAGGGGAGGAGGGCGGCCGCGGCGACGGCGAAGGAGCCGATGGTGAGGGTGTACGGGTCCTCGCCCGCGCCGTGGCGGCCCGTCCAGCGGCCCAGGACGTTGGAGAGGGCGAATCCGGCGGCGGAGAGCAGGGCCCAGGCCACGCCCGCCGGGTCGACGGCCCCGGCCCGGTTGCCGAGGACGAGGACGGCCAGGCCGCCGGTCGCGCCCGCGATCGCGAGCAGCCCGGTGCGTCCGGTGAGTTCGCCGAGGAACAGGCGGGCGCCGGCGGCGGTGAGCACGGGCGCGGCGCCGAGGGTGACGATGGTGGCGACGGCCAGGCCGGTGTGCTGGACGGCGGCGAAGTACGCGGTCTGGAACACGGCGAGGCCGAGGCCCGTACCCGTGAACAGAAGTGCCCGCCGGGGCGCGGGCGTTGAGGAGCTGCGGCGGGCCGTCGGACGCAGCGGACGGGCGGCGAGCAGCAGTGCCAGGCCGGCCAGGAGACGCCAGAACGAGACGGCGGCGGGCCCGAGGTCACTGGCCCGGTAGACGAGGTCGACGGCGGCCCCGGTGGTGCCCCAGGTGAGCCCGGCGAAGGCCAGGCAGGCGAGGCCGCGGCGCACGCGGGCAGGGGTGGAGGCTGGAGCGGTGTTCGGCACGGAGGTGTTCTCCCGACGGACGGCGGAGCGGAGGGTCGTGGACTCGCGTCTGCGGGCACGACCGGTCCGCGCGCGGCGGCCGGGGCCGTCCTACGCGCCGGTGTCGGGGGCGGCCCGCCTCAGAGGGCGGGCGGCGGCAGGAGCGCTGCGGGGAACATGGCCACCACTGTACGGGCTCGGGGTGAGGCAAACTGGAACGATGAACTCCGGGGCGGGGCAGGGCAGGCGGTACTGGGACGAGGACGGGGCCCTGGCGGCCGCGATGAGGGAGACGGCCGAGGGGCTCGGGCTGGTGCTGCCCGAGCACGACGGCAGATGGGGGCGCCTCGCGGAGTACGCCGACGAGGAGAGCGGCCGGCGCGCGACGGTGTCCCCGCCCGGCAGCGGGAGGCGGACCTTCCAGGTGCGCCTCCACGGCCTCCGCGCGCCCCTGGCCTCCGGGGGCACCTCGGACCTGGCCCGGGCGGCCCGGGCGACGGCGGCGTGGATGGGAGGCGAGGGGCTGGGGACGACGAAGGCGCGGGCCCCGTTCATCCGGTTCCGGCCCTGGGCCCTCGAGCACGAGCGGGAGCCGTTCGACGCCGTCGAGTTGGCGTGGCGCATCAAGCTCGACCGCGTCCACACGGCGCCGTACAGCCGGCACCCGCGGGTGCACGCGCTGCACGAGGCCGCGTACGCCGAGCCGGTGCTGCGTGCCCTGATGCCGGTCAACAGCCACTACAACCTGTGGTTCTCCACTGCCGAGAAGAGCGACGAGTACTCGAAGAAGAAGGTCGGGTACACCCTCGTTCCGTACGACGAGGGGCTGTACGGGGCGGGGGAGGGGCTGTACGGGGTGTGGAACCGCAGTGAGGTGGTCGCGCGCTGCGAGACGCCGGAGGAGGCCGCTGCCCTCGTCGTGGCCTCGATCCTCAACCCGCCCGGTGCGGAAGAGGGGTGAGGATCGCCTCCAGCACGTCCTGCGGCGCGTCGGTGGTGAGGGAGTGCCCGGCGCCGGGGACGGTCCGGACGGTGACGCCCGGGGCGAGCCGGTGCAGGCGTTCGGCGGTGCCGGCCGCGTCGTGCAGGGCGCTGCGCTCGCCGAGGAGGGCGAGGGTGGGGGTGCTGAGGCTTCGCAGGTCCTCGTCGGTGAGGGTGGTGGCGAGCGGGAGGCGGCGGCGGAAGCCGGTGGAGGCGCGCAGCAGCGACATCAGCTCCTCGTCGAGGATCGCGCTGTTGCCCAACTTCCGTGCGAGGGAGGGCCGGAGGGGGCGCGGGGCGAGGGCGGCGAGGCCGCCGAGGATGATCCAGCGGTAGAAGCCCTTGGCGAGGTCGGCCAGGCCCGCCGAGTCGACGAGGGTGAGCCGCGCGGTGCGCCCGGGGTGGCGGAGCCGGTGGTGGAGGGCGATCCAGCCGCCGTAGGAGCAGCCGACGAGGTGGGCGCCGGTGACGTCGAGGGCGGCGAGGAGTTCTTCGAGCCAGTCGGCGGCGTCCCGGCCGTCCTTGACGGGGGCGCTCTGGACGCTCGCGCCGGGTTCGCCGACGGTGTCGACGGCGAGGACGGGGTGCCGTTCGGCGAGCGGCGCGAGGTAGGCGTGCCACATCAGGGCGTTGCCGCCGGAGCCGGGGAGCAGCACGATCGGCTGCCCGGTGGCGGGGCCCAACTGGTAGGCGCGGGTGGTGCCGTAGCCGGTGGGGACGTCGTGGGTGGTGCGGTCGTCGGGCAGGAGCCGGGTGAGGGCACGCTCGTAGGCCGTGCGGTAGCGGGCTTCGGCCTTGCCGTTCTTGAACTCGCTGATTCGCATGGTACATGTGTATCACAGGCATGATACGGGTGTACCAAGGAGGAGGAGCCGGGACATGGCGGAGAAGGCCGAGCACGAGGAGCGGCGGCGGCAGATCGCCGAGGCGCTGCTGCGCATCGCGGACACGGAGGGGCTCCAGTCGGCGAGCATGCGCGCGGTCGCGACGGAGGCGGGGGTCTCGCTGCGGCTCGTCCAGTACTACTTCACGACCAAGCAGGGGCTGCTGCTGGACGCGCTGGGGCGGCTGGGGTGCCAGTTGCAGGCCCGGATGGAGCGCTGGATCGGCGAGGCGCGGGAGCCCCGGGAGGTGGTGACGGCCATCCTGTCCTGCATCCTGCCGACGGACGCCGAGAGCCGGCGGATCGCCCGGACGTACGCGGCGTACTACGCGCTGGTGCTCAGCGACCCCGAGGTGCTGGAGAAGCAGGCCGCGCAGCCTCCGGTGGTCCTGGAGGGCTTCCTGGCGCGGCAGTTGGCACTGGCGGGCGAGGCCGGGCAGCTCGCGCCCGGGCGGGATCCGGGGATGGCGGCGGCGGGGCTGCTGGCGATGGTCAACGGGCTCGGGTCGAGCGTGCTGGGCGGGCAGCGGGACGGCGAGGAGGCGATGGCGGTGTTGCGGCACCACTTGGACGAACTGTTCGTGGGGCGCTGACACCAGGGCGAGTTCGGGGGTTAACACCCCCATGGGAGGGGAGTTTTCCCCGTTCTGGTGGACGGCGGCTCGGGCGAGACTCGGAGCATGTCCACAGAGACCATGATCAAGGCCCCTGCCCGATCCCGCCAGGGTGAGGGCAGCGACTTCGCGCAGCTCAGCCGGAGGATCGCGGCCGAGGGGCTGCTCGACCGGCGGAAGGGGTACTACGCCGCACGGTCGGGGCTGGTGCTCGCCGCGTTCGCGGGCGGCTGGTGGGCGGTGTTCGCCCTGGGGGACAGCTGGTGGCAGCTGGGCCTGGCGGCAGGGCTGGCGGTGGTGTTCGCCCAAGTCGGGCTGATGGCCCATGATCTGGCGCACCGTCAGGTCTTCGACACGCGCCGGTCGAGCGAGATCGGGGGGCTCCTCGCGGCGAACCTGCTGATGGGGATGAGCTACGGCTGGTGGATGAACAAGCACACCCGGCACCACGCGAACCCCAACCACGAGGAGCGGGACCCGGACGTCGCACCGGAGTTGGTGGTCTGGTCGCAGGGGCAGGCGCGGCGGGCGAAGGGGGCTTCGCGGTTCATCGGGCGGTGGCTGGCGTTCCTGTTCGTGCCGCTGCTGATGCTGGAGGGGCTGAACCTGAGCTTCAACAGCTTCCGGGCCCTGCGGCGGCCGATGATGAAACGGCCGGTGGTGGAGGGCGTGTTGCTGGTCGCGCACTTCGTGGCGTACTTCGGGTTGGTGTTCGCGGCGCTTCCGGCGGGCAAGGCGGTGGCGTTCATCGCGGTCCACCAGGCTTTGCTGGGGCTCTACTTGGGCTGCGTCTTCGCGCCGAACCACAAGGGGATGCTGATGGTGACGCCCGAGATGAACCTCGACTTCCTGCGGCGGCAGGTGCTCACCTCCCGGAACGTGCGGGGCGGGGCGGTCATCGACGCGGTGATGGGCGGGCTCAACTACCAGGTGGAGCACCATCTTTTCCCGAGCATGCCGACGCCGGCGCTGGGCCGGGCCGCGCGGATCACGCGGGAGTTCTGCGAGGAGAAGGGCATCGCGTACTACGAGGTGGGGCTGATGCGCTCGTACCGGGAGATCTTCGGGCACCTGCACCGGACGGGGGAGCCGCTGCGCTCCGGGGAGTGAGGGGGCGCGCCCGGGCCCGGGGACGGGGCCCGGGCGCGAGGGGGTCAGATGTTCTTCCAGCCGGTGATCTTCGTACCGCTGTTGAGGTACTGGCCGCCGGCCGGGACCTCGCCGATGGTGTAGGCACCGGTGCAGAACACGCTGTTGAACATCCGGATGGGCCTGGAGGAGTTGTTGATCACGGAGTAGGAGCCGTGGCTCGTGCCGTTGTCGCAGGACGAGCCGGGCTTCCGGTTCACCTGCTCGCCGGTCAGGTCGCCGTCGCTGAAGAAGCAGACCTTGTCCTGCGGACACTCGGAGCTGTAGAAGGACCAGGAGCCCGCCCGGAGGTTCGTCACCGCGCCCGCGTGGGCGATGTACTGGGGCTTACCCGAGCAGTCCGAGCTGTTGTAGACCCAGAGGCCGAACTTCGCCCGGTTGTTGACGCTCAGGGGGTTGGAGTACTGGCCGTCCTGCCACTGGACGTACCCCGGGATGCACTGGCTCATGGCTGCGGGCGTCTGGACGGTCGGCCCGTTCGCGTCGTAGTCCAGGTAGAGGCAGAGGTTCCCGTCCTCGCAGGCGTCGGCTGCGGGCGCCGGGGCGAAGCCCGTGAGCATGGCTGCGGCGATGACGGTCGCGGCGGCGATCGAGGGGGCTCGGCGGGTCAGGGCGTGGAGCTTCATCGTGCGTGTTCCCTTTCGGGTGGTAGGGGAGGTCGGCACGATCATGGCGGCGCTGACGATGCATCAGCCAGGGATGGCAGGGATGTTCAGTCGATCGGGTGTATACGTGCGATTGCGACGACGGGCGGGAGTCGGGCGATCGACTGTGGGGTGCAGGCCCGTCAGGGTCGATGCGTCCGTTCGGGCGGGCGGCGGGGGCGACACTCCGACAAGAGACGGCAGGTGACGACACGTCAGTTCACTCTTCTGTGTGGCAGCTCACGGCACTACGCGGAGGCGACACATGAGGAGAAGCGGGCGGACGGGGAAGCGGGTGACGGCCGTCGCCGTCAGCGTGGCGGCGGCGGTGGTCGTCGTCTCGCCGGCGGGGGCGGGGGAGGCGCTGGCGGCGGCGCGGAACTGCTTCGACCGGTCCAAGGAGCCGTACACGTCGGTGGTCGACGCGCACCTGCACTTCCGCCCGTTCGGCGGGAAGGCGATCCCGTTCGAGGAGGTCGCCGGGTACCTGAACAAGAGCGGGGTGCACTACGCGAACATGTTCGGCATCGGGCAGGTGCTGCCCGCGGATTCGGACTGCGTGTACTACCTGGACTGCCCCGGTACGCCGGTGAGGCCCCGGATGAGGAACGACTTCGCGAACGCGGAGGCGCTGAGGGAGAACCGGCCGACGGACCCCAACCTGGCGCTGTCGATGACGTTCATGGACCTGCACCACCCGGAGACCGTGCCGGACGGGGTGGCGCTGCTCGACCGCGAGTACCCGGGGATGTGGCGGTGGGCGGGGGAGGTGAACGTGGTGAAGCAGGCGCTGTTCCCGAACCTGGCGGAGCCGGCGACGAGCGAGGACATCCCGCAGTGGGCGCCGTTCATGAAGGTGTTCGAGGACCGGGGAACCCCGATCACGTTCCACTCGGACCTGGGGAAGGACGGGGAGCCGACGAAGTACCTGCACCTGATGGAGGAGATCCTCGCGCAGTACCCGAACAACAAGATCGTCTGGGCGCACATGGGGCTGTCGAAGGAGCTGGCCCACATGGACCCGGACGAGCACATCGGGATTCTGGGGCGGTTGCTGGACGAGCATCCCAACTTGACGGTGGACCTGAGCTGGAGGGTGCTGGAGGACTCGTACTTCAGTCTGCCTGGGGTGCGGGCGAAGTACGCGGCGTTCCTGGGGCGGTACCCGACGCGGGCGATCACGGGGACGGACTTCGTGGCGGCGCGGAACAAGGATTACGCGGTGTACGAGCAGGAGTTGGAGGTGACGAGCCGGATCAATGCGGCGCTGGACGATGTGGCGTTCCGGGACATCGCGCTGGGGCAGAACTACTTCACGTTGGTGGGGTTGAAGGACAAGGCGCCTCGGGTGTGCAGGAACCGGCCCATCCCGCCACTGCCCGGGCCCGCTCCGGCGGGGGTCGGGGTGGAGGAGGACGAGGACTGAGCGGGTGTGTCGACGGCCCCTCGCGCGATGGCGCGGGGGGCCGTGGTGTTGGGCGGGTTCGCGCCATTGGGGGGTCAAATCCGGTACGGGTGCGGGGAGTTCGGTTCGACCGGGGGTGAGGGAGAGCAACTGCCATGTGAAGCGTGACATGGCACGCTCTGTCTCGAAGGGGAGAACTCCGATGAAGCGACTTGTTGCGGTGCTGGCGGCCGGTGTGGTGATGACCGGGGTCGGTGTCGCCGGCGCCACCCAGGCGGGCGCTCGGCCGTTGGGTACGACTACGTGCGGCTACGGGGTCGGGACGCAGGTCTGTTTGACGATGGATGGCCGTGTCGCGTCCGCCACCGGCTGGGTGGGATCGGCCGGTGGGGCCCCGCAGATGGCCCAGTTCGAGCTGGAGCTGCGGACTACGGCCGGCGGCAGTCTGGATAGAGAGGACCTCGGCGCCGTGGTGTCGGGCAGCGGAATCACGGTCGGCCCGCTGGTCAGCAGCGTCCCGTGCGGGGTCGGGATCATCGCGACCTTCACCACTACGAGGATGGGTCGGCCGACAGTGAGCGCCACGGTCACGGTGCCGGCTGTCTGCTGAGTCCCGTAGCGCCCGCCGCACCGGGACCGCGAGCGGGGGCCAGGCTCCCGCTCGCGGTGCAGCGACAACGTTGGACGATGGCGATGACGACATGTGCTGATTGACTGCCCGGTGTCCGCTGGATTCAGGTGATCTTGTACTGGTCGTGCGGCGTGGCCAGGCCCCACACGGCCTCGAAGGCGACGGAGCAGAGTTCGACGGCTGCCGGGTCCTCGGTGGCCTCGTTCTCCAGCCAGTCGCCGTTGCCGGCGAAATGACCCCAGACGACAAGACGGCCGTCGATCAACCAGAAGTCGTTTCCGGGGAGGGCGAGCGTGGATGCCAGACGGCGTGGAAGCCACCGGACCTGCTCGCCCGCCGCGACGTTGGGGAACGTCACGTCGTACTCGTACTGGATGTACTCGCTGACCGGCTCGGACACGATCCGGGCCCGACGAATCTCCACACCGCGCGAGACCGCCTCGACCACGACGTCGAGCCACGGCCGCCACCACGCCGATCGGTCAGCCGGATCGTGCCGAACACCCTGTCGCCATGCGTGAAGCGCTGGGTCGTCGAGCATGTAACCGTCGCGCATCTCCAGGTGAACTGCCGAGTGACGAGCTGCCTTCAGCAACTCATCGGGCCTAGTCACCGCCGTCCGAGACATCGCACGCCTTCCTGATTGCATCCACCACCTGTGCAGGCACCCGGACGACGTTCTCGATGTCCGGGACCACCAGATCCCTGGCCTCCTCGTCAACGAAGATGGTCGGGGAGTTTCCCTCAGGGGATTCAGATCAACCGCAGTGCCACTGTGCCACGACGGTTCGTCGTCCCGCAGTCCCGCTGAACGGTCACGTGCGACTACGCTCCCCCGCCCGGGCCGTGCCCGGGCGGGGGAGTCCTTGCAGTGCAGGTGGTTCGGCCCCCTCGCGCTGGTGCGCGAGGGGGCCGGGATTTCTGGCGTGGTGGTCGAGTTCGCCGGTCTTGGCGCTGCGGTCAGGCTATGCCTTGGGCGGGACGCTGTAGCGGCTGATGACGTGGTCAGCTGTGGACTTGTCGAGAAGGCGCAGTTCCCACGGGCCGGTGTTGACGTCGAACTCCTTGCCGAAGCCGACCCACTTGCCGGCCATGAGCCGCCCGGTCGGGTCGATCAGCAGCTGAAGGGCGCCGTGGTACCGCGCCCCCTGGTCGTAGCCGTCCTGGGTGGTTTGCTCGACCCATGAGCCGGTGACAACGTTTCGGTCGACGGTGAGATCGAAGGTCAGTGGCGAGTCAGGGTTGGACGATGCGCCGGGGATGCCCCTGGTCGCTGGTCGATCCCGGCCGCAGCCTGGCTGAACGGCCACGTGCGGCTGCTCTGCCTCGCCCGGGCCGAGCCCGGGCGAGGCAGTCCTTGCAGAGCAGGCGGTTCGGCCCCTCGCACAAGAGGTGCGAGGGGCCGTCGTGTTGGAGGCGATGGTCGAGGTCGCCGGCCTGGGCGCACTCCGAGCGATGGACTGCCCGGCTCCGGCCAGGAGGCGCATCGCGAACTCGGTCAGCCACGCTGCGGCGGCCGTTGCGAAGCCTAATCGGTGGAGGACGCTGTCCCGGCTGATGATGACAGAGGGGGCGAGGAACTCGGCGACGGCCATCGTCGGTGCATCGTCCGGATCGCCCCGCAGGCTTCTCGGCAGTGACACGTCGGCCTGTCGGAGAAGAGCTGACGGGATGTTAGCTTCCCGGAATGGGAACACGCGGGGCTCGTGATGCGATAGCGCGGTCGGTGCTCGAAGGGATGCGGGAGCTCGCCGGGGCGGGGCTGGCGCCACCGGAGATCTTCCGGCGGGCGGATGAACTGCTGCGCCCGGCGCTGGGGTTCGACGCGGTGTGCTGGCACACCGCGGATCCGGCGACCGGAGTGGTGAACTCGGTGCAGAGCGAGGACCTCAGCCTCTCCGAGTTCGAGCACGCCGTGTGGCTGGAGGTGTGGGCGGACGATCTGGCGACCTTTTCGAAGATCCGGCGCAGCGGGGTGCAGGCCGAGACGCTGAGCCGGGCGACCCGGGGGCGCCTGCGGGAGAGCGTGCGGTTCCGGGAGCAGGTGGCGCCGGCCGGGTTCGGGGACGAGCTGCGGGCAGTGTTCGACGCGGCCGGCGGCATGTGGGGGTGCGCGGCGTTCCTGCGCGCCCCGGACCGGGGCCCGTACCTGGGGCACCAGCGCGAGCTGGCCGACGCCGCCGCCCGGCACCTGGGCCATGCGCTGAGGGCGTGTCACCGGCCGACCGGTACGGAACCCGGGGTGGATCCCGGGGTGGATCCCGGGCCGGCGGTGCTGGTGCTCGACCGGTCGAACCGGCTGCAGGCCCTGTCCGGGCCGGCCGAGGAACTGCTCGCCCGGCTGGCCGACCCCACCCCGAGCTCGCTCACCGTCCCGACCGCCGTGGCGATGGCCGCCGAACGGGCCCGCCGGGCGGCGCACGGGCTGAGCACGCCGCGTACACCGGTGCGGGTGTGGACCAGGGACGAGCGCTGGTACCTGCTGCACGGTTCCGCACTGCGCGGCGGCGGGACGGCGGACGCCGTGACGGTGGTGGCCTCCTCCGCCTCGCCCGCCGAGGTCGTACCGCTTCACCTGGCCGCGTACGGGCTGACCGCCCGCGAGCAGGAGGTGGCGCTGTTGCTGGTGCGCGGCAGCGACACCCGGGACGTGTCCAGGCTGCTCGCGATGGCGCCGTACACGGTGCAGGACCATCTGAAGTCGGTGTTCGCCAAAACGGGGGTGAGCAGCCGCCAGGAGCTGATCGCGCGGCTGATGCTCGGTGGGGGCGGCTGAGCGCTTGTCATGCGCCCCCAGAAAACGGGGATGGAGGGTGCGAAGATCCACCTCGCCGCGGACGGCCGGTGCCGCCCGCTCGCCTTCGTCCTCGCCGCGCACCAGGCCTGAGCTGGTCCGGGCCCCTCGCGCGAGCGGCGCGAGGGGCCAGGCTGCTAAGCGTGGTGGTTGAATTCGCCGGTCTTGGCGCCGTGGAGGAGTGCGGCGAGCGCAGTTGGAGAAGTGCGGAGGGTGAGGTGGGCCTCGTCGGACTCGCGGAGTTCGACGAGGCTGTGCATTGAGCGGATCTCAACACACTCGTTGCTTGACGCGCTGTAGCTGGACTTCTGCCAGTTGGAGCTAGGCATGGATGGCTTTCATTTCCTTCATGATGGATCGGATGAAGTCGCGGGACCGCTCCTCGGACAGCGCGTTGGCGTCCAGGTTGGCGAAGATGGTCCGGTGCTTGGCCAGGTTCGCCGGTGAGTCGAAGAACAGTGCGCCCTGGGAAACGTCCATCTCGACCGTATCCAGTTCGGGGACGGGCCCCTCGATGTAGGTCAGATTCTCGCCAGCACCTGGGAACGTGTCGACGGAGAACGGCACTACTCGAATGGAGATCCCGGGTTGCTCGGAGTCATCCAGCAGCGAAGCAAGCTGGTCGATGAGAACCATTGGCCCTCCGAACTGCATGCGCAGTGCGGCCTCATGAATGAAGGCGCGCAGAGGAGTCTCTCCTGACCGTACAACCTCCTGCCTCCTGAGGCGGAAGGCAGTCCTGGTCTCGATCTCTTGCGCGGGCAGAGTGGGGACCAAGCGAGCGAATACCGCCGACGCGTACGCCCTGGTCTGCAGCAGGCCAGGCATGTAAACGGTGTTGCAGAAGGTGATTCGCTCAGCGTGGCCCTCAAGCTCCGCGACTTCCAGGAAGTCGACGGTCAAGACGTCCCGGTACTCCTCCCACCAGCCCTTGCCGCGTTCTGAGGTGATGCTGGCCAGCGCATCGATCAGCGGCTGGTTAGTGCACATGCATACAGCGGCGATAGTCCTCAGACGTTCGATGCTGATCCCGCTCTTGCCACTCTCCATCTGAGTGATCTGGGCTGGTTGGATGCCCAGTTCGCGCGCGAGCTGGCTTCCTCCGAGACCGGCCTGCTCTCGAATCCTTCGCAGCTCGGTCCCGACCCGTCGTTGGCGCAGCGTCGGGTTCGATCGAAGGGCCATGGCGTCCTTTCTGGGTCTGCTGAGACCAGTCTGCCGCAGGGCTCAGGGGCGGTGGTGGCCACGATTGGGGGAACTTCCGCGCGACGGTCTCAAATTTGCCACATGCTGCGCTATGGTCGATCTCACATCGATCCGACGGATCGTCAGTAACTCCTGTTCCAGGAGCCGCAGAGCAGCCATGCCTCCTTCCGGCACGGCCTGGTTCACGGCGACGTACGTCCGCCGGACTTTCACCCCACCCCACGCCCGGGAGTACTCCCATGCGTCACCTCAACACGCCCTGCCTCACCCTCGCCCGCCAGTCCCTCCACGACGCGATGTCCCGCCTCGGCTGGCCCCCCTCGGCCATCTTCGACGCCCAACTCGCGCTCTGTGAGCTGCTCGTGAACGCCTGGCGGCACGGCGAGACCCCCGCCCCGGTCGTCCAGATCCTCTCGATCGACCACATCCTCCGCGTCTCCGTCTCCGACGAGAGCCCCACCGTTCCGACCGCCCAGACCCCCGAACTCCTCTCCGAGTCCGGGCGCGGCCTCCAGCTCGTCGAGGGCCTCACCCACCGCTGGGGCGTCGACCCCCAGGAGCACGGGAAAAGCATCTGGTTCGAGCTGGACGCGGCCTGATGACCCGCCGCCGCTACCCCATGAAGCCCAGCGACCCCCGCCTCCGCTCCTTCACCCACGACCACGTCCGCTCCCTCCTCGCCGAACTCCACGAGCGCGGTGCCAAGTTCGGCCTGGTCTGGCCCTCCACCACCACCGACCAGACCCTGGACGGCCAGGTCCTCGTCTGCTTCAACACCGCCCCCCTCTCCACCCTCGTCAACCTCCTCACCCTCCTCCTCGACGCCGATCGCGAGCCCCCGTGCGATTCCTGATCACCGCGGCCTTCGCCGTCCTCCTCACCCTCGCCTTCGCGACCGTCGCCCTGGGCGTCGTCACCGCCCTCCGCGCCACCCCGCCCGACGAGGACACCTAGAAGCACTCCTCCAGTAGCACCGCCGCCACCGCCTCCGGGGCCTCCTGCATCGCGTTGTGCCCCGTCGGCAGATCGTGCACCCGCCACCCCGGGTCGGCCGCGACCCGGGCACGGGTCTCCCGGAAGCACGTACTCGCCTCCCACCCCGAGCAGTAGATGAAGTCCCTGCGCGGGACCTTCTCCACCTCCCCCGTCAGCCGGATCGCCTGCAAGAAAGCCGCCACCGGATGCGGCCGGCGACGCGGATCACCATCAGCCCGCTCCGTCGGCAGGACGGCGTAACCGAGCTTCGCCGCACGGGCGGTGAACACCCCGCGGAACAGGTCGTTCGTTGCCGTCCAGCACGACTCCCCGTCCCTCGGCACGTACGCGTCGAGGTGCACCAGTCGTGAGACCCGGCCGTCCGCGCGATCGGCCGCCGCCGTGATCACCATCCCCCCGTAGCTGTGCCCCACCAGCGTCACGTCGTCGAGGCCCTCGCGGTCCAACAGCCCCAGTACGTCGTCCGCGTGGGTGTCCAGGTCGGCGGTCGCGACCGTCGCCACGTCGTCCTCCGGGCGCAGGCCGGTCAGCGTCAACGCGTGGACGGTGTGACCGGCGCGCTCCAGCAGCGGGACCACCGGGTCGTACACCCAACCGCCGTGCCAACCGCCCGGTACCAGAACGAACGTCGTCATGACCGCACCCCCATCTCTCCACCCGCACCGAGCAGTTCGGTCCGGGTACGGAGAAGATTCTCGCCAGGCCACGCCGTGGCGTGCTACCGATAGGCTGCCAACCGATGCCCAATCGCCGCCAACCTCACCCCAGCGCCACCGTCACCTCCTACCTCTTCCCGTCCGGCGGGCGCCACCTCTGGCCGTCCGGGGAGACGAGCAACGAAGTGGCGCACGACCGTGGGCACTTGGTGTACGCCGCCAAGGGCGTGCTCTCGATCGCCTCCGTGCACGGCAACTCGATTGTCCCCGCCAACCGGGTCTCCTGGACCCCGGCCGGGGTCGAGCACACCCACCGCGCCCACGGGGCCACGGACATCAGGATCGTCTTCCTCGCGCCCTCCCTCGCCCGGCTCCTCCCGGACCGCCCTGCCGTCTTCCTCGCCTCCGGCCTCGCCCGGGAGGTGCTCCTCGCGCTGACCGGGCCGCGCAACTACCGTCCCGGCGGGGAGCGTTACAGCAAAGGGGCGCGTTCGCGCCTCCTCCGCGTCCTCGTCGAGGAGCTGCGCGAACCCAACGAGCAGCCGCTCCACCTGCCCGAACCGAAGGACGACCGACTCCGCTCCGTGGCACGGCAGTTGCGCGAGACGCCGGGGGACAACTCCACCCTGGAGAACCTCGGCCGGGAGGCCGGTGCGAGCACCCGCACGCTCAGCCGGCTCTTCCGCGAGGAACTGGGCATGACCTTCTACGAGTGGCGCACCCAACTCCGTGTCCACCACGCCCTCGTCCTCCTCGCGGAGGGACACGACACCACCCACATCGCGCACGCCTGCGGCTGGGCCAACCCGAGCGGCTTCATCGCCGCCTTCACCTACCTCGTCGGCACCACCCCGGGGCGCTACCGCGCGGGCGGGGAACGGGACTTACAGTGAACCGGTGACCATCTCGGCGGGAGACCCGCAGCCCATCGCCAGCCAGGCCGACCGCGACTCGGCCGTCCAACGCGTACAGGCGGCCTTCGCCGACGGGCACCTCACGCCCGAGGAGATGGACGAGCGGCTCGACCTCGTCCTCGCCGCCCGGGGGCGGGGCGAGTTGGACACCGTCCTGGCCACGCTCCCGGCGGAGGCGCCGGCGACCCAGGCCACCATCGGGGCGGCCAGCGGCCGGATCAAGCGGGGCGGGGTCTGGCGGGTGCCGCGGCACCTCACCGTCGCGTCCGCGATGGGGCGGGTGAACCTCGACCTCTCCCGGGCGATCATCGAGGACCCGGTCATCGACATCGAGCTCCAGGTCGGCACCGGGCGGGCCAAGATCACCGTCCCGGCGGGGGCGATCGTCGAACTCGACGGGCTCGTGACGCAGTGGAAGGACACCCGTTACCGGCTGCCCAGGCGCACCGAGCGGACCGGGCCGACGATCCGCATCTCGGGCGTCATGGGCTTCGGCCGCCTCACCGTCCGCCACGCCCGGCGGTGAGCGCGGCCGGGGGCCCCGCGCTCAGTACGGGGCCATCCCGGCCACCTCGAACCTACGGCCGGGCCCACCGCCCTGCCCTCCCCACCACGAACGACCCCCTCCCTCCCCGGGGGGATGCCCGCAGCCCTGCGCAGGTGAAACCCGCGCCCAATCCCGCCGCGCGCAGGCCCTCCGCCGTTCCCCACCATCCACCCCCCGCCCGCCTACCGGCGGGCGCCCACCCTCGCCGTAGCCCCGCCGCCCGGCCGAACCGGCCGGGCGGCGTACGACTGGGGCTGCGATGGCAGAGTCGGCCTAGAGCGCGAGCCTGGCCACCACCTGTGACGACGCCCGGGGCCGCGTACGACAGGGGAGGGGGCGTGATCGCAGTGTGCGGTCACGCCCCCTCCGCTCGCCGTTACTCGCCGCCGCCGAAGCGGGTGGACCAGGCTGCGAGGTCCTCGTCGGTGATCTTGGCGAACAGGACCGGGGGAACGGCGAACCCCGTCCCCGCCGGGACGGAGTCGAGGGTGCGGGCCCGGTCGGGCGTGACCCAGGTGACCGCGTCCTCCGACAGGGCGAAGGCGGTGCGCATGGAGCGGGCGGCGTCGGGGATGAAGGGTTCGGAGACGACGGCGTACAGGTGGATCAGGTTCATCGCCGTGCGCAGCGTCAGCGCCGCCGCCTCGGGGTCGGTCTTGATCTGGAGCCAGGGGGCCTTCTCGTCCAGGTACGCGTTGCCCGCGCTCCACAGGGCGCGCAGGGCCTGGGCGGCCTTGCGGAAGTTGAGCGCGTCCAACTGCGCCTCGTACTCGGCGAGCAGCTCCGCGACCTGCTCGCCGAGGCGCTGCTCGGCCTCGCCGGCCTCCAGTCCCGCCGGGACGGTCTCGCCGAAACGCTTACGGGTGAACGTGAGTACGCGGTTGACGAAGTTGCCGAGGGTGTCGGCGAGGTCCTTGTTGACGACCGAGGCGAAGAGGTCCCAGGTGAAGCTGGAGTCGTCCGACTCGGGCGCGTGCGCCATCATGAAGTAGCGCCAGTAGTCCGAGGGCAGCAGCTCCAGGGCGACGTCGCTGAAGATGCCGCGCTTCTGGCTGGTGGAGAACTTCCCGCCGTAGTACGTCAGCCAGTTGAAGGCCTTGACGTAGTCGACCTTCTTCCACGGCTGCCGCGAGCCGAGGATCGTCGCCGGGAACATCACCGTGTGGAACGGGACGTTGTCCTTGCCCATGAACTCCGTGTACCGGACGGTGTCGTCGGCCTCGTACCACCACGACCTCCAGTCGCGGACCTCGCCCGCCGGGGCCGCGTCCGACCACTCCTTGGTGGCGCCGATGTACTCGATCGGGGCGTCGAACCAGACGTAGAACACCTTGCCCTCGGCGGCCAACTCCGGCCACACGTCGGCGGGTACGGGCACGCCCCACTCCAGGTCGCGGGTGATCGCGCGGTCGTGGAGGCCCTCGGTGAGCCACTTGCGGGCGATGGAGGAGGCGAGCACCGGCCAGTCGTCGCCGTGCGCGGCGACCCAGGCCTCGACGTCCTCCGTCAGCTTCGACTGGAGCAGGAACAGGTGCCTGGTCTCCCGGACTTCGAGGTCGGAGCTGCCGCTGATCGCGGAGCGCGGCTCCAGCAGGTCCGTCGGGTCGAGGACGCGGGTGCAGTTCTCGCACTGGTCGCCGCGCGCCTTGTCGTAGCCGCAGTGCGGGCAGGTGCCGACGATGTACCGGTCGGGGAGGAAGCGGCCGTCCGCGTTGGAGTACACCTGGCGGATCGCGCGTTCCTCGATGAAGCCGTTGCGCTGCAGTTCGCGGGCGATCTCCTGGGTGATCTCCCGGTTCTGCGGGGAGGAGCTGCGGCCGAAGTGGTCGAAGGACAGGCGGAAGCCGTCGTAGATCGCCTTCTGCCGGTCGTGCGCCTGGGCGCAGAACTCCGCGACCGGCAGCCCGGCCTCCTGCGCGGCCAGCTCGGCGGGGGTGCCGTGCTCGTCGGTGGCGCAGATGAACAGCACCTCGTGGCCGCGTTGGCGCATGTAGCGGGAGTAGACGTCCGCCGGGAGCATCGACCCGACCATGTTGCCCAGGTGCTTGATCCCGTTGATGTACGGAAGGGCGCTGGTGATCAGGTGCCGAGCCATCCGCGGATGCTCCAATTCCTCAGTCCGCGGGCCGTCCTGCGCCGCCGACCGGTGCCGGCTGACGGGCGGCCGCGCGGAGCGGTGTTCCACTACGGGTGGTCGCATCCTAACGAGGGCCGCCCCCGCCGCCTCCGACATTTTCGGTGGCCAGAGGCGGTCGGAGGGGGTCGGAGGGGGTCGGAGGCGTCGGGAGCGGCGGTCCTCGACGAATCTCAGCCCTGGCGCTTCTCGAAGCCGGCGATGAGGCCGCGCGGGTCGAAGGTGACGCGGATGCGGGCGATCCTGCCGTTCTCCACGTGCATCCAGTTGGCGGTCGGGGCCGGGTCGGCGACGGTGGTGCGGAGTTCGAACCAGGTGATGACCTCGTCGCCCTCGGCGACGCGGGCCTTCACGTCGATCTTCTCCAGCACCTGGCCGAGGCCGCGCAGGCCGCCCAGGGCCTCCTCGATGCCGGAGGCGGTGCCGAGGGCGCCGACGAAGTCGACGTCGTCGGCGAGGAGGCCCCGGAGGGTGTCGAAGTCGCCGGTCTCCCAGGCGGTGAAGTAGGTCTCGGCCAGCTCGCGTGCGCTCTTCGTCGTCGTCATGGTTCCATTCTTCGCCCGACGGGATCATTCGTCCAACAGATGGATGGCATGGCAGCTATCATCTCCAGTTATGGAGATGCACCAGCTGCGCTACTTCACCGCCGTCGTCGACGAGGGCACCTTCACCGCCGCCGCCACCCGGCTGCACGTGAGCCAGTCCGGCATCAGCACCCAGGTCGCCAAGCTGGAGACGGAGTTGGGCCAGAAGCTGCTCGACCGCTCCAGCCGCCACGTCCGCCTCACCCCCGCCGGGGAGGCCGTGCTGCCGCTCGCCAAGAACGCCCTCGCGACGCTGGACGCCATCCGGCACACCGCCGCCGAGTTCGCGGACGCCGTACGGGGCCGGGTGCGGCTCGGGATGATCACCGGGTGCTCGATCCCGCCGTTCCTCGACGCGGTCGCCGACCTCGGCCGCACCCACCCCGGCGTGGAGCTGAGCCTGCACGAGGACCACTCCGACCAGCTCCAGGCCCAGGTCCTCGCCGGCGCCCTCGACCTCGCCCTGATCGGCTACGCGGGCGAGACCGCCCCCGGCCTGGAGACCACCGTCGTCGTGGACGAGCCGATCGCCGCCGTCGTCCCCGCCGGTCACCGGCTCGACCGCCGCCGCGAGGCCCGCCTCGCCGACCTGCGCGGCGAGAAGGTCCTCTGCCTCTCCCAGGGCACCGGCATCCGCGCCGCCTACGAGCGCTCCTGCGCCCGCCTCGGCCTCGACCCGCGCGTGGACCTCGACGCCAGCTCCCCGGCCGCCCTGCTCCGCCTCGCCGAGCGCGGCGCGGGCGTCGCCGTCCTCAGTGCCTCCTCCGCCCAGGGCGAGGGCCTGCGCGCGCTCCCGCTCGCCGACGCCGCCGTCCACGCCCGCCTCGGCCTGGTCGCCCGCCGCGACCAGAGCTCCCCGGCCGTCCGCCTCCTGCGCGCCAAGCTCCGTACGGCGCTAGCCGGTTAGCCGGTCAGCCGGTTGACCGCAGCCGCGCCGCCCGGCCGTCCAGGAACCGCCGCTCCGCGATGCTGTCCGTGGCCCGGGCGGCGCGGCGGTAGTGCTCGTACGCCCCGGCCGGGTCGCCCGCCTTCTCCAGCAGGTGCGCCCGCACCGACAGCAGCCGGTGGTGCCCGGCCATCCGCGCGTCGGCGTCAAGGGCGGCGAGCAGCGCCAGGCCGGCCGCCGGGCCCTCCACCTCGGCGAGGGCGACGGCGCGGTTGAGCGTCACCATCGGGTTGGGCGCCAGGCGTTCGAGGACGAGGTACAGCGCGTGCACCTGCCGCCAGTCGGTGGCGGCGGCCGTCGGGGCGACGGCGTGGGTGGCGGCGATGGCGGCCTGGAGCAGGTACGGGCCCAGCTCGGGCCCCGCCAGCGAGGCCTTGACCAGCGCCATCCCCTCCTCGACCATCGCCCGGTCCCAGCGCGTGCGGTCCTGCTCGTCCAGCGGGACGAGGCCCCCGCCCGCCGTCGTCCGGGCCTCCCGGCGGGAGTGGGTGAGCAGCATCAGCGCGAGCAGCCCGCCCACCTCGCCGTCCCCGGGCAGCTGCTCGTGGACGGCCCGGGTGAGCCGGATCGCCTCGCGCGCCAGGTCGGGGCGGTGCAGCAGCGCGCCGGAGGAGGCCGTGTAGCCCTCGTTGAAGATCAGGTACAGCACCTGGAGGACGACCCGCAGCCGCTCCTCCCGCTCCGCCCCCTCCGGCGGGGCGAAGGTGCTGCCGGCGGCCCGGATGCGCTGCTTGGCGCGGCTGATCCGGGCCGCCATCGTCGCCTCGGGGACCAGGAACGCCCGGGCGATCTCGGCCGTGGTGAGGCCGCCGACGGCCCGCAGGGTCAGCGCCGTCTGGGAGGCGGCGGTCAGCGTCGGGTGGCAGCAGAGGAAGAGCAGGAGCAGGGTGTCGTCCCGGTCCGGCACCTCCTCGGGCACCACCTCGGCGGCCGCCGTCGCCGCCTCCCGCTCGCGGCGCGCGTGGTCGCTGCGCAGCTGGTCGACGTACCGGCGGGAGGCGACGGTCACCAGCCAGCCGCGGGGGTTGCCGGGCACGCCCTCCCCGGGCCACTGCACGGCGGCGGCGAGGACGGCCTCCTGCACGGCGTCCTCGCAGCCCTCGAACTGCCCGTAGCGGCGTACCAGCGTGCCGAGGACCTGCGGCGCGAGTTCGCGCAGCAGGCCCTCGTGGTCGGGAGCTGTCACGCCTCCAAGTGTCCGTCGGAGAACATCACCTGGCGCACCTCGACACCGAGGCCCTCGATCGCGACGTCCGGGATGTGCGAGGCCAGCTCGACGGCCCGCTCCCGGTTCTCGACGTCGATCAGGTAGAAGCCGCCGAGGAACTCCTTGGCCTCCAGGTACGGCCCGTCGGTGACGACCTGGCGGCCCTCGCGGACGGTCACCACGGCGGCCTGCGACGGGTCGACCAGCGCCAGGGTGGTGATCAGCTCGCCGGACTCCTTGATCTCCTCGATGAACCTGCCGTGCCCGGCGCCGAGCGCACCCTTCTCCTCCTCCGTCAGGGCGTCCAGCACGGCCGGGTTCATGATCATGCTGATGACGAACTTCATCTCGCGTCTCCTCGCGTTCACCGGCCCGGGCGGGCCTCTCGCCGGGTGGTCGGAGCCGGGGCGGCCGTCTTGACGTCCCCGCCGAAGAAATCCGGGAGAAACTCCGCTCGGATTCTCCGGGCCCCGGACGTCAAGATCTGCGGCGCCGCTCCGACCCACCCCCGACCCGTCACACGGAGAACGAACACGGAGCCCCCGAGATGACAAGCACCCGGGCACGGCTGGGACTGGCCGTCCTCATGCTGCCCACCCTGATCGTCGCGCTGGACACCACGGCCCTGCTCCTCGCCCTGCCCCGCCTCAGCGCCGATCTGGGCGCGAGCAACGTCCAGCAGCTCTGGATCAGCGACGGCTACGGGTTCACGGTCGCCGGCCTGGTCATCACCATGGGCACGCTCGGCGACCGCCTCGGCCGCCGCCGGCTGCTGCTCACCGGCGCGGCGGCCTTCGCGGCCCTGTCCGTCGCGGCCGCCTTCACCACCGGCCCGCTGATGCTGATCGTCGTCCGCGCCCTGCTCGGCGTCGCCGGGGCCTGTCTCGCGCCGTCCACCCTCGCCCTGATCACCAACCTCTTCCGCGAGGACCGCGAGCGCGGCCGGGCCATCGCGCTCTGGGCCTCCTGCCAGTTCGCGGGCGGCGCGCTCGGGCCCGTCCTGGCCGGGTTCCTGCTCCAGCACTTCTGGTGGGGCTCGGTCTTCCTGGCCGCCGTCCCGCCGATGGCGGTGGTGCTGCTCGCCGGGCCCTTCCTGCTGCCGGAGTTCCGGGGCGAGCGCTCCGGCCGGCTGGACCTCGTCAGCGTCGGGCTCTCCATGGCGGCGATGCTGCTCATGGTCTACGGCGTCAAGCAGCTGGCCGTGGCGGGCACCGACGGCGTACGGGCCGTACCGGCGGCGGCCCTGGTCGTCGGCGCGGCGCTCGGCCTCGTCTTCGTACGGCGCCAACTGCGCCTGGACGTACCGCTGCTGGACCTTCGCCTGCTGCGCAACCGCCCGTTCCTGGCGGTGCTCGTCTCCCTCGTCCTCGCCGGGGTCGCGATGGCCGGGACGGGCCTGCTGGTCACCCAGTACCTGCAGAACGTGCTCGGCCACTCGCCGGTCGCCTCCGCCCTGCTGTTCGCCCCGATGGGCGTGGCCGTCGCGGCGGGGACGATGACGGCGCCGCTGCTCGCCCGCCGGGTGCCGCAGCCGCTCGCGATCGCGGGCGGGCTGGCGGTGTCGGCGCTCGGCGGGCTGCTGCTGGCCGCCGTTGACGGGCCGGGCTCGCAGCCGCTGGTGGTTGCGGGGGTCTCCGTCCTGGCGCTGGGCGCCGGGCCGCTGTTCGCCCTGGGCACCGGGCTGGTGATGGGCGCGGTGGCCCCGGAGCGGGCCGGCTCGGTGGCGTCCATGTCGGAGACGGGCAACTACCTCGGCGGCTCGCTCGGGTTCGCCCTGCTCGGCGTGCTGGCCGCCGTCGTCTACCGCGACCGCACGGGCGGCACCTCCGACTCCCTGGCCGCCGCCGTCGCCGAGGCCGACCACCTGCCCGCCGACCGCGCCGCCGAGCTGCTGCGCACCGCCCGTACGGCCTTCACCGCGAGCCTGCACACCACCGGCCTCGTCGCGGCCGGCATCTTCGCCCTCCTGGCCGTCCTGGTCCTCGCCCTGCGGCCCGGCACCCCGGCCCGGGCGGACGCCGAGGCGGAGGCGGAGGAACCCCTCGGCGTCTCCTGAGCGGCGCCCGTCCGATGCGGCCCGGCGCTACCGGTCGGCCGGCCGCTGGTGCCCGCACGGGACGGGCGCGCCGTCCTGGTCGACGACGGTCGAGGAGTACGCCTCGTTGACCATGACCGTGACGTCCTGCCTGTGCAGCACCACGTCGAACGGCGACTCCTCCGGAGCCGGCTCCGCCACGACGGTGAATTCCTCGCCGGGGCGCATCCAGTGGTCCGTCCCCCAGGGCTCGACCCACAGGCAGCGCAGGTGCTCGGTCCGGTTGGTCACTGTGATCCTCGACGGCATACCGGGACCCTACCGGCCGTCAGGCCTTCCAGCGGGGGTCGCGCCCGGAGGCCGCCAGGGCGCGGTCCCACGCGGAGGCGTCCTCGGGCAGGTCGACCTCGCCGGCGAAGCCGTCGAACTGGCGGTACATCTCCGCGTACTCCTCGGCGATCTCCCGCACCAGCTCGGCGAGTTCGGCGTCCGCCTCGATGCGGCCGCCGGTGGCCGCCGCCACGTCCCAGGCGTGCAGGGCCAGTTCGAGGATCAGCATCCGGGCGATCCCCAGCGCCGGGAACGGCGAGCCGCCGAGGTCGACCTCGCCCTCCCAGACCTCGGGCGCCTCCCAGGCGGCGACGGCCCGCTCCAGCTGCGCCGCGTACGCCTCGCGCCAGTCGGCGTCGGCGGTGAAGTCGCGGGCGGTCAGCTCCGCGGGCAGCTCGGCGCGCCGGGCGCGGTGCTCCAGGCCGTGCGAGGTGTACAGCACCCAGTGGTTGATCAGCGTGCGGGCGTCGTAGTCCGCGCAGGGGGTCGGCGCGTCCAGCGCCTGGTCGGCGGGGACGGCGGCGGCCGCCCCGGCGGCGAGGGAGGCGGCGCGGGCCAGGAAGGGGTGCAGGGGGTGAACGGTCATGCCCCGATCCTGCGCGGGCCGCGCGCCCCGGTCTTGAAGAAACGCGACACGGCCTACCCTGGCCGTCATGGAACCCCTCGCCCGCGGCGTCCTCCACCCCGCCCGCGCGGCGGAGCTGATCACCCTGGACCGCCCGGCGCCCCACCCCGAGGTCGCCCGGTTCGTCGAGTTCTACTGGCTGGTGCGCTGGAACGTGACCGGCCACGACCCGTACGAGCAGCGGGTGCTCTGCCACCCCAACGTCCACCTGGTCTTCGAGCCCCTGCGCGCCCGCCTGTACGGGGTGGACCGCACGGTGTTCACCCGGCGCCTGGAGGGCGTCGGCCACGCCTTGGGAGCACGGTTCCGCCCCGGCGCCTTCCGCCCCTTCGCCGGGCACCCGGTGGGGCGCCTCGTCGACCGGTCCGTCCCCGCCGCCGACTACTTCGGGCCCGAGGCCGACCGGCTCAACGAGCAGCTGCGGGCGGACCCGGACCCGGCCCTGCTCGACGCGTTCCTGCGCCCCCGGCTGCCCGCGCCCGACCCGGTGGCCGAGGAGGTCGCGGCGATGGTCGCGCGCATCACCGCCTCGCCCGACCTGTGCCGGGTCGACGACCTGGCGCGGGAGCTCGGCCTGTCCGTGCGCCGCCTCCAGCGCCTGTTCGCCGAGTACGTCGGCGCCTCCCCGAAGTGGGTGCTGCGCCGCGCCCGCCTGCACGAGGCCGCCGAACGGGCCGCCGCCTCGGGCGGGTTGGACCTCGCGGCGCTCGCCGCCGAGCTCGGGTACGCCGACCAGGCCCACCTGACCAGGGACTTCACCGCCGCCGTGGGCGTCTCCCCGGCCCGCTACGCCGAGCCAGGGGGTCCTACGCGCCGAGGAAGCGCTGCAGCTCGTCCAGCATGAAGTTCGCGGCCGTGTAGCCGAGCCCCTGGAACCACAGCTGGTCGTCCACCGGGAACGCCCGGTGCGCCTTCACCGCCCCCAGCGCCTGCCACCCCGGGCCCGCCTGCACGGCGTCGGCCCCGGCCCGCGCCCGGTCCCCGTACACGGAGTACAGCAGCAGGTCCCCGTCCACCCGCCCGAGCTGGTCCGGCGGCACCTCCACGTCGGACTGGTCGACGTTCTGCGCGTCCGGCCGCGCCACCCCCGCGTCGGAGAGCACGATCCCGGGGAAGCTCTGCTTCCCGTACGCCCGCACCCCGCCGCCCTCGACGAACCGCACCAGGGAGACCTTGCGGCCCGACAGCTTCGCCGCCGACAGCGCCTGCGCGACCTGGCCCGCGTGCTTCTGGTACGCGGCGACGAAGGCCGCCCCGGCCGCCTCCCGGCCCAGCGCCTGGGCGTGCAGCGGGAAGTTCGCCTTCCAGGGCGCCCCGGTGGTCTGGGTGAGCACCGTCGGGGCCAGCTCGCGCAGCTGGTCGTAGCGGTCGCCGTCGCGGGCCTGGTTGGAGAGGATCAGGTCCGGCCGCAGCGCCCGGACGGCGGCCAGGTCGGGCGCCCCCGCCGGGCCGACCAGGCGCACGCCCGCGACCCGGGAGGCCGGCCAGTACTCGGGGAAGCCCGTGTCCCCGGCGGGCAGCGCGGCGCCGAGCGGGGTGATGCCGAGGGTGAGCGCGGAGTCCAGCACGTCGGTGTCCAGCACCACCACCCGCAGCGGCGCCCCCGGCACCTGCACCAGCCCGGTGGCGGCGGTCACCGTGACCGGCGGCGGGGTGTCGGCGCCCGCCGTGCCCAGCCCGCCCACGGGCGCGGCCGGGGAGGAGGGGCGGCCGGGGGTGCAGGCGGCGAGCCCGGCCGCGCCGAGGCCGGTGAGCAGCGTACGGCGGGTGATCCGGTGCATCGGCGGTCCTCGGGGGCGGCCGGCGGTCTGGGGGCGTGTCGATTATGTCCGGTTCGGGTGTCCGATCCGCGTGAAGTGTCCCGGTCCGGTCGCCCTGTCAGCCGGACGAAACACCCTCGCCGCCCGACCGCCCGCCCGGTTAGCCTGGCCGCATGCCCCAGACCTCACCCGCCCCGTTCACCGTCGGCTTCGACCTCGACATGACGCTGCTGGACACCCGGCCGGGTATCCGCGCCACCTACCTGGCGCTCTCCGCCGAGACCGGCACCCCGATCGACGCCGATCTGGTGGTGACGCGGCTCGGCCCGCCGCTGCTGGACGAGATCCGCAACTGGTTCCCGGCGGACGAGGCCGGGCGCGCCGTCGACCGCTACCGCGAGCTGTACCGCGACCACGCCTTCGCCCCGACCGTCCCGCTGCCGGGCGCGCTGGCCGCCGTCGAGGCCGTCCGCGAGCACGGCGGCCGGGTCGCGGTCGTCACCGGCAAGTACGAGCCGAACGCCCGCCTGCACCTGGAGCACGCCGGGATCGTCGCGGACGCCGTGGCCGGCGACCTCTGGGCGGAGACCAAGGGCGTCGCCCTGCGCGAGCACGGCGCGAGCGTGTACGTCGGCGACCACCTCGGCGACATCGTGGGCGCCCGGCACGCCGACGCCCTCGCCGTCGCGGTGGCCACCGGCCCGTACGGCGCGGACGAGCTGCGCGAGGCGGGCGCCGACGTGGTCCTGAAGGACCTCACCGAGTTCCCCGCCTGGCTCGCCGGCCACGTCGGATCGCTCTAGGGCTCCACCCGCCGCCGCTGGGCCCGGGCGTTGCGCAGCAGCCCGACCAGCGCCGCCAGGAACCCGGCGGGCATCAGCATGCTCAGCCAGTACGCGGCGCTGGGCAGCGGCGTCAGGTGCAGGAACAGCGGAACGAAGGTGACCAGGGTGGCGAGCGCGCCCAGCCCGAACACGATCGTCCCGGCCTTGACGTACGCGTCGCCGGGATCGGCGCTCTGGCTGCTCACGACTGCTCGCTCCTCGGAAAGGGCCTCAGGGGGTGCCCCCAGTCTGGCAGAGCGCCGGGCCCCGGAGCCCACCGGAGCGGGTCGGTCACGTTGCGCAGTTTCCCGGCAGCGATGCGTTTTGATCCCTGCTGGGCGGGGGTATGCACGGGGTGCCGAGGGGCCGCAACCGATGTGCCCCCTGTCCTCAGACCCGGGGGTGTGAGCCGATGGACATCGCTGAGCCGCGCCCCGGCCGTACCGGTACCGGGGCGCCCGCACCCGAGAGATCCGCGTGTCCGTACCGCCCCGAGCGGGCCCCGGGCCTCCGCGAACTCCCGCGGAACGCGGATGAGGCCTTGACGGACCGTTAGTCTGCTCCCGTCGGCGGGCCGGCCGTGAGCGCCCGAGGGCGCCGAGCCGAGGTCGGCCGCACTTCCCTCCACCCAGTGATCCCCGGCCAGGGCCGGGAATCCCTCACACCCATTCGAGGACTGTTCGAGATGCCCACCGGCCAGGTCAAGTGGTTCAACGAGACGAAGGGCTTCGGCTTCCTGTCGCGCGACGACGGGGACGACGTCTTCGTCCACACCAAGGCGCTGCCCGCCGGAGTCACGTCGCTGAAGCCCGGTCAGCGCGTCGAGTTCGGCGTGGTCGCGGGGCACCGCGGGGACCAGGCGATGAGCGTGCAGCTGCTGGAGGCCCTGCCCTCCGTCGCCGCCGCACAGCGCCGCAGCGCGGACGACATGGCGCCGATCGTCCAGGACCTCATCACCACGCTGGACGCCGTCCTGCCCGGCCTCCAGCACGGGCGCTACCCGGCGAAGGCGACGGGCCAGAAGCTGGCCGGCCTGCTGCGCGCGGTGGCCGACCAGTTCGACGTCTGATCCGGAGGAGGCCTAGACGAACGCCAGCGCACCCGGGCCGAGCGGGGGGACCAGCCCCTCGTCGGCGGCCCGGGTGAGCAGGGCGCGCACGGCTCCGTAGCCCTCCTCGCCCAGGTCCTCGGTGAACTCCGTGACGTACAGCCCGATGTGCTGGTCGGCCACGTCCGGGTCCATCTCCTGGGCGTGCGCCAGTACGTACTCCCGGCTGGCCGACGGGTCCTCCCAGGCCTGCCGGACGGAGGCGCGCACGGCCCCGGCCAGCGCGCGCAGCCGCTCCGCGCCCAGCGAGCGCCGGGCGACGATCGCGCCCAGCGGGATCGGCAGGCCCGTGTCCCGCTCCCAGGCCTCGCCCATGTCGGCCAGGCCGTGCAGCCCGTACCGCCCGTACGTGAACCGCGCCTCGTGGATGACGAGCCCGGCGTCCACCCGGCCGTCGCGGACGGCGGGCATGATCTCGTGGAACGGCAGGACGACGATCTCGCCGAAGCCCCCCGGCACGGCCTTCGCGGCCCACAGCCGGAACAGCAGGTACGCGGTGGAGCGCTCGGAGGGCACCGCCACCACCTTGCCCGCGAGGTCCTCCGGACGCTCCGTGCCCGGGCGGGTCAGCACCAGCGGGCCGCAGCCGCGCCCCAGCGCGCCGCCGCAGGGCAGCAGCACGTACTCGTCCAGGACCCAGGGCAGCGCCCCGTAGCTGATCTTGAGGACGTCCAGCTCGCCGCGCTCGGCCAGGCCGTTGGTGACGTCGATGTCGGCGAAGGTCACCTCGGGGGCGTCCGCGCCGGGCACCAGGCCGTGGGCCCAGGCGTGGAACACGAAGGTGTCGTTGGGGCAGGGCGAGTACGCGATGCTCAGCCGTTCAGCCACGGCCGGCCTCCTCGATGAGTGCGATGAGTGCGGGGATGGGCAGCGCGGCGAAGGCCCGCTCCAGGGCGGCCAGCGCCTCGCCGATGCGCCAGGCGGCCCGGTCGCGCGGGCCCACGGGGTTGGAGACCGTCCGCAGCTCCAGGGCGGGCAGGCCGTGCCGGGCGGCGGCCTCGGCCACACCGAAGCCCTCCATCGCCTCGGCGGCGGCCCCCGGGTGCAGGGCGGCCAGGGCGGCGGCCCGCTCGGCGGTGCCGGTGACGGTGGAGACGGTCAGCACCGGGCCCACGACGGCGCCGTCCAGGGCCTTCGCGGCCAGCGCGAGGACGGCCGGGGGCGGGGTGCGCCGCGCGGTGCCGAAGCCCAGTTCGGCGACGTCGGAGAAGCCCTCGGCGGTCTGCGCGCCGAGGTCGGCGGCCACGATCGCGTCCGCCAGCACGGTGGCGCCGACCGGGGCGTGCGGGGCGAACCCGCCCGCGATGCCCGCCGAGACCACCAGGGCGTACGGGCGCGCCGCCAGCGCGGCGGAGGCGCCGGCGGCGGCAGCGGCGGGGCCGACACCGGCCGCCAGCACGTCCACCGGGGCGCCGGAGCAGCGCCGCAGCCCGCCGCCGGGCAGCGGCAGCTCCTCGGCCCCGTCGGGAAGGCCGGGCAGTCCGCACAGGCCGCGCAGGACGGCCTCGGCCTCGGCGGGGACCGCGACGACGACGAGCAGCCGGGCCCGCTCGGGGCCCGACTGCTCGCGGGGTGCGTCAGGGGTCTGCACGGTCATCGCGGGACCGTCAGTCCTCCTTGGTGTTCAGCACGAAGTACCAGATGGCGGTCGGGTTCTCGCCGTCCTTCTCGCCCTCGTAGACGCTGATCAGCGTCTGGCCGGTGCCGTTGACCACGGAGGAGGCCGGCAGCAGGCCCGAGAAGGTGACCTTCTTGGCGAAGTTCGAGATCGGGAACTGGCCGCCCGCGCCCTCGGCGCCGCCGTTGCTGAAGGAGGCCCAGCCCGTCTTGGCGACCTCGGGGGTGACGCCGATGCCGATGCGGTCGCTCAGCCGGACGTCCGAGCTCGGCAGGGTGCCGTCCTTGAGCGCGTTCTTGGCATCGGTGGTGCACCGGCGCTGCTGCTCCAGGGACAGCGGCTTGCCGTCGTTGAAGCACAGCGGGTTGTGGACCGAGGACGAGCGGCCGACCGTCAGCGTGACGCGGTGGTCGCTGTTCGCCGTCTGGCCGGCCGCAGCGTTGACGGACACGCCGACCGTGGCGGCGCCGACCACGACGACGGCGCCGAGGGCGGCGAGGACACGGGAATCGAGGCTCATGGGATCAGAATCTACCGGGCCCGGCCGATCACGCTACGCGGGGGTCGGACACCGCGTGTTGCCGCGCCCCGGTTCAGGCCACCCGGGGCGCGGTCGAGCGCCGCCGAAGGCCCGTGCGCAGCAGCGAACGGACCGTCCACAGCAGCACCACGGCGACCACCCCGGCGGCCACCGACAGGCCCAGCACGCCGTTCAGCGGCAGCAGGATGCCCACCGCGCCTCCCGCGACCCAGGACAGCTGCATCAGCGTCTCCGAACGGGCGAACGCCGAGGTGCGCACGGCCTCCGGGACGTCCCGCTGGATCAGCGCGTCCAGCGCCAGCTTGCCCAGCGAGGCCGCCATCCCGGCGATCCCGGCGACCAGCACCACCGTCACCACGCCGTACCAGAGCGCCGCCGAGGCCGTCGCGCAGGTCGCCAGGAGCAGCATCACCGTGACCGTCGCCTCCGGGCCCCGGGTGCGCAGCCAGGCGCCCAGCACCGAGCCCAGCGCGTTGCCCGTCCCCGCCGCCAGCGCCACCAGGCCCAGGGCCAGCGTGGGCTGCAGCCCGCCGATCGGATCGGTGCGCAGCAGGAACGCCAGGAACATCACCAGGAAGCCGACCAGCCACTTCATCGCCGACATCGCCCGCAGCGCCAGCACCACCGAGGGGCCGACCGCGCGCAGGGAGGCCTTCACCGGCTCGGAGCGGTGCGGGATCAGGTGCGGGCCCTCGCCGTGCACCTCGGCGTGCAGGACGGCCCGCTGCTCGCCCTTGGCCGAGTCGACCTCGTGCGGCAGGTGGAAGGCCATCAGGGTGCCGATCACGAACACCAGGAAGGCGCCGCGCAGCGGCCAGCCCGGCCCGATCAGGTGCAGCAGCCCGCCGACCCCGGCCGCCACGCCCGTGGCCAGCAGCCCGGCCAGGGTCACCCGGGAGTTGGCCTTCACCAGGGACAGCCCGCTCGGCCGCAGCCGGGGCACCACCACGCTGCGCACCACCCCGTACGCCTTGGACGCCACCAGCACGCCCAGCGCCTCCGGGTACAGGGCCAGGCCGCCGCCGGAGATCACCCCGGCCATCGTCCAGGCCAGCACGGCCCGGGCGAGCATCGACATCGCCATCGCGGCGCGGCGGCCGTGGGGGAGGCGGTCCAGCAGGGGGCCGATCACCGGGGCGAGCAGGGCGAAGGGGGCCATGGTGATCAGCAGGTAGAGGGCGACCCGGCCGCGGGCCTCGCCGGTGGGGACGGAGAAGAAGATCGTCGAGGCCAGGGCGATGGTGATCAGCATGTCGCCGAAGGAGTTCAGCGCGTGCAGCTCGATCAGCTTGGCGAGGCCGGACTCGCCCGCGCCCTCGGCGGAGGTGGCGCGGCGGATGCGGCGGCCGGTGCCGTGCACCACCTTGCCGGTGCGGGCGCCGGCGGCGGAGGCGGTGCGGAGCAGGAAGTGGCGGTGGGGTTCGTCGTCCTCGAAGTCCTCGAAGTCCTCGTCCTCGTCGTCCTCGTCGTCCTCGAAGCCGTCGAAGACCGCGTCGCCGTCGAAGTCCTCGGGTTCGCCGTCGGGTCCGTCGCTCGGTGAATCCGCGTGCTTGGTGAGGTCCACGGGGGCGCCGGGCGTCGCGGAACCGTCCTCCTGCTGCGGTTCTCCCGCTGCGAGGACCGGGCCCTGCGGTCGCGGCACGGCTTGCGCCTCGTCGGGGCCGCCGGCCTGCGAGGCTCGCAGTGCGTGCTGCGACGGGTTCACGTCCGCCACAAGCCCATCCTGCCCCAGATTCACCGCGGTGACGCGGGATCGGGGAGCCCTCGGCGCGGCTGCCTCGGCGCCCGCGTACGCCCCGGACTGTGCCGGGGCGCCGACCGGCGGGTAGCCTGCCCAAGGTCCGCCCCGTCGGGCGCCGGGGGCCCGGCAGGCCCGGACGAGCGGCGCGGCCGGTACCGCGGCGGGCCCGGGTCACGCAGAATGGACCAGGGACCACCGAGCCGCGACGAAACAGGCAAACACGCCGTGGGTGACAGAAGAACTGGGAGAGAATCGACGCCGTGAGTGCTGCGATGCGAAGCCGTACCCCCGACCGGCTCTGTGCCGAGGCCGTCGAACTCGCCCGCCAGGCAGCCGAAGAGGCCGTCGGAGCAGAGGTCGTCGGAGCGCACCTCGGGGTCCAGGCGGACGCCGACCGCGTCGCCACCCACACCTTCGAGTGCCTGGACGCGGCCTACCGCGGCTGGCACTGGGCGGTCACCGTCGCCCGCGCCCCGCGCGCGAAGAACATCACCCTCGACGAGGTCGTGCTGCTCCCCGGCGACGACGCCGTCCTCGCCCCCGAGTGGGTGCCGTGGAGCGAGCGACTGCGTCCGGGCGACATGGGCCCCGGCGACCTGCTGCCCACCGGCGCGGACGACGAGCGGCTGGAGCCGGGCTGGACGGGCGAGGACGAGCCCGCGCCGAACTCGGCCGTCGCCCTGGTGGCCCAGGAGGACGTGGTCGTCAGCGACCCGCACGTCCAGCCCGCCCCCGCCCGGGCCCAGATCAACGCCGTCGCCGAGGAGCTCGGCATGGGCCGCAGCCGGGTGCTGTCCCGGGTCGGCCTGCACCTGGCCGCCGAGCGCTGGGAGAAGGCCCACGGCCCGCAGACGCCGATGGCGCAGTCCGCGCCGGCCTCCTGCGGCAGCTGCGGCTTCCTGATCCCGATCGGCGGCTCGCTCGGGCAGGCCTTCGGCGTCTGCGGCAACGAGTTCGGCCCGGCCGACGGCCAGATCGTCTCCTTCGCGTACGGCTGCGGCGGGCACTCCGAGGCCGCCGTCATCCCGGCCCCGCCGGCGCCGTCCGAGCTGATCCTGGACGAGCTGGTCGTCGAGCCGCTGCAGCTGCACCCCGACCGCGCCTCCGGCTCCGTCGAGCCGGACGCCCCGGCCGAGGAGCTCGGCCACTCCTGACACGCCTTGCGCAGGCCCGCCCCACCAGCCCGGTGGGGCGGGCCTGCGCGTTCCCGCGGGAGGCGTGTGGTCGGGAGCAGTCGGTGGGGCAGGGAAGAATGCCCTACGACGTACAGGGCGGCGGAAGGCGGCAGGTCCCGTGGAACCTCGGATCATCGGCAGCAGCACGGACGAGCACCTCGCGGACCCGTTCGGGAGCGCCGCGCTGCGCCGGCGGGTGCTGGACGCCTGGGCCGCCTCGC
The DNA here is from genome assembly GCF_044767945.1 of Kitasatospora sp. NPDC101183. Classification (NCBI taxonomy): domain Bacteria; kingdom Bacillati; phylum Actinomycetota; class Actinomycetes; order Kitasatosporales; family Streptomycetaceae; genus Kitasatospora; species Kitasatospora sp. NPDC101183. The sequence goes on from NZ_JBIWOW010000007.1 coordinate 53,614, forward strand.
CGGCCCGGTTCCGGGAGGACGCCAACGCCGAGGAGGAACTGGCCCTCGGCGGCTACCGCGACCGCCTGGTGGTCGAGTTGGCGCAGAACGCGGCCGACGCGGCCCTGCGCGCGGGCCACGGCCCCGGCCGGCTGCGGCTGACCCTGGCGGACGGCGTGCTCGCCGCCGCCAACACCGGCGCCCCGCTGGACGCCGCCGCCGTGGAGTCGCTCTCCACCCTGCGCGCCTCCTCCAAGCGCGGTGAGGCGCCCACCGTGGGCCGCTTCGGCGTCGGCTTCGCCGCTGTCCTCGCCGTCACCGACGAGCCGGCCGTGCTCGGCGGCGCCGGCGGGGTGCGCTGGTCGCTCGGCGAGGCCCGGGCGCTGGCCGAGGCGCAGCCCGCGCTGGCCGAGGAGCTGCGCCGCCGCGACGGCCACGTCCCGCTGCTGCGCCTGCCGTTCGCCGCCGAGGGCCCCGCGCCCGAGGGCTACGACACCGTGGTGGTGCTGCCGATGCGCGACGCCGCCGCCGAGGACCTGACGCGCCGCCTGCTCGACGGCGTGGACGACGCGCTGCTGCTGACCCTGCCCGGCCTCGCCGAGGTCGTGGTGGAGACCCCCGAGGGCACCCGGACCTTCACCCGCGCCGCCGCCGAGCCCCGCCCCGACGGGGTCACCGAGGTCGTCGTCACCGTCACGGACCTGCCGGGCCTGCCCGGGCGCCGCACCGTCTGGCAGACCGCCGGCGCCTCCGGCACCCTGGACGCCCCCCTGCTCGCCGACCGGCCCACCGAGGAGCGCGCCCGCCCGTACTGGACCGTCACCTGGGCGGTGCCGGTGCGCGAGGACGGCAGCCCGATGGAGCCCGGCATCGCGGCCGTGCTGCACGCGCCCACGCCCAGCGACGAGCCGATCGGCCTGCCGGCGCTGCTCATCGCCTCGTACCCGCTGGACCCCACCCGCCGGCACGTCGCCCCCGGGCCGCTGACGGACTTCCTCACCGAGCGTGCCGCCGACGGCTACGCCGACCTGCTGCGCGCCCGGGGCGCCGACCTCGGCTCGCTGGGCCTGGTGCCCGGCCCGCTGGGGCAGGGGACGCTGGACAACGCCCTGCGCGCCGCCATCCTGGGCCGCCTGCCCGGCACGCCGTTCCTGCCGCACCCGCCGCTCGTCGAGCAGGGCACGCCCGCGCTGCGGCCGCAGGACGCGACGCTGCTGGAGGGCGCGGACGGCTCGGTGGTCGAGGCGCTGGCGCCGATCTTCCCCGGGCTGCTGCCGGCCGGCCTGGAGCGCCGTACGGAGCTGCGGGTGCTGAACGTGCGCCGGGTGCCGCTGGCCGAGGTGGTCGACCAGCTCGGCGGCCTGGACCGCGAGCCCGCCTGGTGGCGCAACCTGTACGCGGCCCTCGGCGGGGCCGATCCGGAGGCGCTCGGCGCGCTGCCCGTGCCGCTCGCCGACGGCCGGACGATCACCGGCCCGCGCCGCGTCCTGCTGCCCTCCGAGGACGCCGACTGGGCGGCCTTCCCGGGCTACCCCGAGTCCCTGGCCGGGGCGCTGGCCGCCCTCGATCTGCGCCTGGCCCACCCGGAGGCCGCGCACCCGCTGCTGGCCAAGCTCGGCGCCGGCACCGCCACCCCCGCCGGGGTGCTGGACACCCCCGAGGTGCGCGCCGCCGTCGCCCGCTCCTACGAGCTCGCCGAGGACGACCTCGACGCGGCGCTCGAACTCGCCGACGCCGTCCTGGCGCTGGTCAAGGCCGCCGCCCCGGAGCCCGGCGCGCACCCCTGGCTGGCCCGGCTCGCCCTGCTGGACGACGAGGGCGAGCCCGCCCGCGCGGGCGAACTCCTGCTGCCCGGAAGCCCGTTGGCGGCCGTCGCCCGCGAGGAGGACGCCGGCTGGGTGGACGAGGACCTGCTGGAGCGCTGGGGCCCCGAGGTGCTCGCGGCGGCCGGCGTGCCCACCGACTTCGTGCTGGTGCGCGCCGAGGACGTGGTGCTCGACCCGGACGACCTGGAGCGCCTCGACCCCACCGCCCCCGCCGACCGCGCCGCCGGAGGCCACGCCACCGGCCTGATCGACGAGGCCCCGGACGGGCTCGCCGAATGGGCCGAGGACGCCCTGGAGGCGCTGAACGCGGACGAGGTGCTCGGCGTGCCGCCCGTCGCCGCCGAGCTGCTCGCCGTGCGCGACCTCGACCTGGTGGACGACGACGCCTGGCCCGAGGCGCTGGCCGCCCTCGCCCGCCCGCCGTACCGGGACGCCGTCGTCGTCCCCGTGCGCACCCTGCTGCCGGACGGCACCTACGCCGACCTGCCGCCGTACACCGCCTGGTGGCTGCGCGACCACCCCGTGCTCGACGGCCGCGAGCCCGCCGGGCTGCGCGCCGCCGGGGCGGACCCGCTGCTGCGCGGGCTGTACGAGGAGGCGCGCACCGGCCTGGACGAGCAGTTCCTGCACGCCCTCGGGGTGCGCACCACGCTGGCCGCGCTGCTCGCCGAGCCGCACGGGCCGGACGAGGTGCTGGACCGGATGACGGACCCGGACGTCGAGGTCGGGCACCGCCAACTGCACGGCCTGCACACCGCGTTGGCCCGGGTGGAGCCCGAGCGGCTCGAACCGCTGGACGTGGTGCGGGCGTTGGCGCCGCTCGACCCGGCGACGGGGCGCCGCCCGGCCGGCACGGTCGTGGTCGACGCCGCCGAGGCCGTGGTCGCGGACGCGCCGGACCTCGTCGAGCTGCTGCACGACCACCCGGTGCTGCCCGTCGCCCCGGCGTTCGCGGCGGACCTCGCGGAGCGGCTGCACGTGTCCCTGGCCAGCGAGGTGGCCGGCGGGCGGGTGCTCTCCGAGGGCGTGCTGCACCGCGTCCCGGCCGTGGTGCGGGAGCTGCTGCCCGGCTGCCCCGTCGCGTACGAGGAGCACGAGGAGCTGCTGGTCGTCGCCCCGGACGGTGGCGAGGCGGCCGTCGGCTGGCGCTGGGACCCGGGCGCGCAGACGCCCGAGCCGCCGTACGACCCCGAGCGGGCCGAAGAGGGCGACGAGGACGACGAGTTCGACGTCCCGCCGGTGCCGGGCCTGCTGCACGCCGCCACCCCGGAGGGTCTGGCGGCGGGCCTGGCCTGGTCGGTGGGCCAGTGGCACCGCCGTTTCGAGGTGCTGGCGGCGCTCAGCGAGCCGGACCGGGCCTACGAGTTGTCCGCCGCCCGGGACTTCGAGGGCTGAGAGCGCAGCCGCAGGTAGACGGTGGCGGTGACGGTCAGCCAGACGGCCAGGAGCGTCACCACCACCGCGGCCTTCACGTCGGGGCTCGGCCGGTGCGTCAGGCCGAGCCCCACCATCGTCAGGGCCGTGACTCCGGCCGCGAGCAGTCCGCCGAGGAAGGCGGTGAACGCCTCCAGATCCCCACCTTTGCGCGCCATGCGGCCATGCTAGGCGGTCATTCCGCGCCGCGGCGCTTCATCCAGCCCCAGGTGAACTCCAGGACCACGCCGCAGATCCCGGCGATCGCGACGCCGATCCACGGGTCGCGCCAGCCGACCAGGCGCAGCTGGAAGAAGTCGGCGAAGGCCGGGACGATCAGCACCAGGGCGAAGGCGCCGCCCATGGCACCGATCAGCAGCAGCCGCCACCAGGTGTACGGGCGGGCGATGATGGCGAGCACCCAGATGGCGATCAGGAAGAGCGTCAGGGTGGCCACGCTGGTGTCGGCCTTGAGGTCGGTCGCGTGGTCGGCGCGGGCCAGCGCGTAGGCGACGAAGGTGCCCGTCCCGGCGATCGCGCCGCCGGGGATCGCCAGGCGCAGGACCCGCTTCACGAAGCCGGTGCGGGCCCGCTCGTTGTTCGGGGCGAGGGCGAGGAAGAAGGCCGGCACGCCGATGGTGAGGGTGGAGAGCACCGTGGAGTGCCGGGGCAGGAACGGGTACGGCGAGTGCGTGAAGATCACCAGCAGCGCCAGCAGCACCGAGTAGACCGTCTTCACCAGGAACAGCGAGGCGACCCGCTCGATGTTGCCGATGACCCGGCGGCCCTCGGCGACCACGGAGGGCAGGGTGGCGAAGGAGTCGTTGAGCAGGACGATCTGGGCGACGGCCTTGGTGGCGTCCGAGCCGGTGCCCATGGCCACGCCGATGTCGGCGTCCTTGAGGGCGAGCACGTCGTTGACGCCGTCGCCGGTCATCGCCACGGTGTGGCCGCGCGACTGCAGCGCCCCGACGAGCCGGCGCTTCTGCTGCGGGGTGACGCGGCCGAAGACGCTGGTGCGCTCGGCGGTGTCGGCCAGCGCGGCGGGGTCGTCGGGCAGGGTGCGGGCGTCCAGCGGGTGGTCGGCGCCGGGCAGGCCCAGGTGGGAGGCGACGGCGCCGACGGAGACGGCAGCGTCGCCGGAGATCACCTTCGCCCGGACGTGCTGGCCCTCGAAGTAGCGCAGGGTCTCGGCGGCGTCCGAGCGCAGCCGCTGCTGGAGCACGACCAGGGCGAGCGGCACGAGGCCGGCCGCCGGGTCGGGGGAGTCCAGCGGTACGGGGGTGCGGCCCAGCAGCAGCACGCGCAGGCCCTGGGCGCCCAGCTCGTCGACCTCGGCGAGGGCCGGGTGCCCGGCGGGCAGCAGCACGTCCGGGGCGCCGAACAGCCAGCTGGCCTCGGCGCCCTGCGGCTCCAGCAGCTGCACGCCGCTCCACTTGCGGGCGGAGGAGAAGGGCATGGCCTCGATGACGCGCCAGCCGTTGCCGTTGCCGGTTCCGGTTCCGGTACCGTCCGGGCCGTCGCCGCGCCCGTACCGGTCGATCACGGCCTGCATGGACGGGTTGGGGCGGGCGTCGGCGCCGGCCATCACGGCGAGCGCGTGCTCGACGGTGTCCTTGTCGACGGGGGCGGGCTCGTCGTTCGAGACGATCTTCAGATCGATCACGTCCATGCCGCCCTCGGTGAGGGTGCCGGTCTTGTCCAGGCAGACGGTGTCCACCCGGGCCAGGCCCTCGATCGCCGGCAGCTCCTGCACCAGGCACTGCTTGCGGCCCAGCCGGACGACGCCGATGGCGAAGGCGACGGAGGTCAGCAGCACCAGGCCCTCGGGGACCATCGGGACGATGCCCGCGACCATGCGCCGCACCGCCTCGCGCCAGTCGCGGCCCTCCACGGCCAGCTGGCTGATGATCAGGCCGAGGGCGGTGGGGATCAGCAGGTAGGTGATGAAGCGCAGGATGCTGTCGATGCCGCTGCGCAGCTCCGACTTCACCAGGGTGAACTTGCTGGCCTCCTCGGCCAGCTGGGCGGCGTACGCCTCGCGGCCGACCTTGGTGGCGGTGAACGCGCCCGCGCCGGCGACGACGAAGCTGCCGGACATCACCTGGTCGCCGGGGTGCTTGAGGACGGGGTCGGGTTCGCCGGTGAGCAGCGACTCGTCGATCTCCAGGCCGTCCGCCTCGGTGACCAGGCCGTCGACGATCACCTTGTCGCCGATGCCGAGGAGGACGGTGTCGTCGAGGACGATCTCGGAGACGGCGACCTGCTGGGGGGCGCCGTCGCGGCGGACCTGGGGGCGGGCCTCGCCGATCAGGGCCAGGCTGTCGAGGGTCTTCTTGGCGCGGAGCTCCTGGATGATGCCGATCGCCGTGTTGGCGACGATGACCAGGCCGAACAGGCCGTCCTGGATCGGTCCGACGACCAGGATGATCCCGAACATGATGCCGATGATCGCGTTGAAGCGGGTGAAGACGTTCGCCCGCACGATCTCCTTGGTGGAGCGGCTGGAGCGGACGGGGACGTCGTTGACCTGGCCCTTCGCGACGCGTTCGGCGACCTCGGCGGCGGTGAGGCCGCCGCGCCGGCCGGGCAGCAGTCCGAGTGGGTGGGCGCCGTCCGGGCGGTTCGCGTCGTCCGGCTGCTCTTCCGCCGGGTGGGCAGGCTGCGTCATGGCACCGACTCTACGGGCGCCTTATGTCCGGTGCGTGCTACTAAAGGACTATTCAGTCCGACCGGGTGGCCGGGTCCTGACCGTTCTCGGTCGTCTCCGCGGCGGCCGCCGCCTCCCGGTCACGGTTGATCGCGGCGCGGCGGGCGCGGCAGTACCAGAGGCCGATCAGGCCCAGCAGGCCGCCGGAGAGGCAGACCCAGGGCCAGCTGCCGTGGCCGTGGTCGGAGAGCGTGCCCTGGAAGGGGACCAGCGCCAGGAAGGCGACGAACCACAGCACCGTGCCGCCGCCGACGATGGCGACGTCGTTGGCCTCCAGGGGAGGGGGCGAGGGGTGCAGCGGCTTCTTGGGCATGGGGCCTAGCGTACGGTCTCGGGGGAGGCCCTCGCGGGGAGGCTCGGGGGCTTCCGAGCCCCTGTGGGCTCTACGCGCGAAGATAGCGCGTGTGCGATCGGGAAACCATACTTAAAGGTCCACGCCCCGGCCATCGTCGCCCCGGGCGGTCCCCCTCCTCAGCCCCCCACAGAGGACGCACGCATGCCTGTGGTCCAGTCGACCACCGAGTCGCCCGAACCCGCCTCCAGCGCCCCCCAGCCCCCGTCGGGCTCGCTGGACCGCTTCTTCAGGATCAGCGAACGCGGCTCCACCCTGCCGCGCGAGATCCGCGGCGGCGTCGCCACCTTCTTCACCATGGCGTACATCCTGGTGCTGAACCCGATCATCCTGGCCAGCGCCACGGACGTCACCGGGGCCCACCTCGACAGCGCCCAGCTCGTCACCGCCACCGCCCTCACCGCGGGTCTCACCACCCTGCTCATGGGCGTCATCGGCAACGTGCCGATCGGCCTGGCCGCCGGCCTCGGCGTCAACACCATCGTGGCGCTGCAGCTCGCACCCAAGATGACCTGGCCCGACGCCATGGGCATGGTCGTCCTCGCCGGCTTCGCGATCATGCTGCTGGTCGCCACCGGCCTGCGCGAGCGCGTCATGAACGCCGTACCGCTGGGCCTGCGCAAGGCCATCGCCATCGGCATCGGCCTGTTCATCAGCCTCGTCGGCCTCGTCGACTCCGGCTTCGTCAGCCGCATCCCGGACGCCGCGCACACCACCGTCCCGCTGCAGCTCGGCGGCAACGGGCACCTGCTCGGCTGGCCCGTGCTGATCTTCGTCGTGGGCCTGCTGCTCACCCTGATCCTGCTCATCCGCAAGGTGCCGGGCGCGATCCTCATCAGCATCGCCGTCTCCACCGCGCTCGCCGTGGTCATCGACCAGGTGGCCGACCTCCCGGCCGCCAAGTGGGGCCTGACCGTCCCGGCCTGGCCCGGGAACCCCGTGGCCGCGCCGGACTTCGGGCTGGTCGGCAAGGTGAGCCTGTTCGGCGGCTTCGAGAAGGTCGGCGTGCTGACGGGCGTGCTGTTCGTCTTCACCGTGCTGATGTCCTGCTTCTTCGACGCGATGGGCACCATCCTCGGCGTCGCCGACGAGGCGCACCTGCTGGACGAGAAGGGCGACCTGCCGGGCATCAACAAGATCCTCATGGTCGACGGCATCGCCACCGCCGCGGGCGGCGCGACCTCCGCCTCCGCGAACACCTGCTTCGTCGAGTCCACCGCCGGCGTCGGCGAGGGCGCCCGCACGGGCTTCGCCTCCATCGTCACCGGCCTGCTCTTCGTGGTGGCCCTCTTCCTCACCCCGCTCGCCACCATGGTCCCCGCCCAGGCCGCCACCCCGGCCCTGGTCACCGTCGGCTTCCTGATCCTGGCCAACTCGATCAAGGACATCGACTGGGCCGACTTCACCATCTCGATCCCGGCGTTCCTGACGATCGCGATGATGCCCTTCACCTACTCGATCACCAACGGCATCGGCTTCGGCTTCATCGCCTTCTGCGTCCTGCGCCTCGCCGCCGGCCGCGGCCGCGAGGTCCCCGTCCCGATGTACGCCGTCGCGGGCGTCTTCGCCTTCTACTACCTGATGCCCGCCCTCGGCCTCCTCTGAGTCCGCCCGGCACCACGCCGAAGGGCCCTCCCCGCACCGCGCGGGGAGGGCCCTTCGGCGTGGTGGGGCGGAACAATGGGCCGGGACACCCCGACGTCGAGGAGCGACCATGGCGAACCCTGCTGCCGACCGCCCTGAGGACGCGGCCCCCGACCGCGCGACGCCGACGGAGGGCGAGAGGCAGGCTCTGCGGGCGGAGCTGGCCGACGCGATCGTGAGTGGGGAGTTCGACCTCCTCTGAGGCCGCACGGCAGTGAAGCCCCGCCCTCCGCGAGCGTCGCGGAGGGCGGGGCTTCGGCGTTGTGCGCGGGATTGGGTCAGTGGAGGCAGAACTCGTTGCCCTCTGGATCTTGCATGACGGTCCAGGAGCCGCCGGGCTCCTTCACATCGCGGAGGGTGGTGGCGCCGGCGGTGAGGAGGCGGGCGAGGGTGGCGGGGCGGTCGGCGGGGGCGGGGTGGAGGTCGAGGTGGAGGCGGTTCTTGTCGGGCTTGGGTTCGGGGACGGCCTGGAAGAGGATGCGGCGGCCGAGGCCCGTGTCGGAGACCGGGTCGGACGGGTCCTCCGGGTGGCGGACGGCGGCGAGGGTGCGCCAGGCGTGGTGGCCGTCGACCTCGACGAGGGCCTCCTCGGTGGTGGCGCCGGCGGCGAGGAGACGGGTGATCAGGGTGCTGTGGTCCTCGACGGTGTACTCCAGGGCGGTGGCCCAGAAGGCGGCCTGGCGGTGCGGGTCGAGGCAGTCGACGACGAGCTTCCAGTGCAACGGCATGGACCCGTTCCTAGCGGAAGGGTCTGACAACGGCCTCCGCGGCCGCGCCGAAAGGTGTCAAAAAGGTGCTCGTGTAGGTCAGTTGGCGGTGGGCATACTGGCTGGACGGGAGACGGGGAGGGGACTCGATCGATGGTGCGACAAGATCCGCCCGCCGGTGTCGAGGCGCAGCTGCTGCCGGACCTGTTCTGGACGGCGGACCGGGCTTCGCTGGACGGGCAGCGCGAGACGCTGCGCTGGTACCGCGGACTCATCGCGATGCTGGTGCTCGCCGCCGTGATCGGGTCGTTCCCCGACCCGGACGACAGCGACGCGTTCAACGTGTGGCCGCTGTTCTCGGTCGCCGCGTTCCTGGTCGCGGGCTACTTCTGGTCCCGGCTGCGGACGAGCAACCCGCAGGGCCGCTGGTACGAGGCGCGGGCGGCGGCCGAGTCGGTGAAGACGCTCGCCTGGAAGTACACCGTCCGCGCCGGGCCCTTCGACGGCCCGGCGGAGTCCGCGGACGTGGACCGCGGCTACCTGCTCCAGGTCGAGGACGTGCTGCGGGCCTTCGAGGACCCGGAGATCGTGCCGCCCGGCACCGCCGCGGAGATCACCGAGGAGATGCGCCGCCAGCGCGCCGGCAGCCTGACCTCCCGGCGCACCCTCTACCTGCGCACCCGGGTGGAGAGCCAGCGCACCTGGTACCGCTCGCGGGCGGAGGCCTGCGACTCGCAGGCCGTCTCCTGGGGGCTCGGCATCGCGACGCTGATCATCCTCGGTGCGGCGGCGGCCGTCGCCCAGGCCACCGGCGCGCTGCAGGTGCACGTGTTCGGGGCCAGCTCGGCCGCGGCCGCCTCGATCATCGCGTGGACGCAGCTCAAGCAGCTGCGCCCGCTGGCCACCGCGTACCAGCTGGCCGCGCGCGAGCTGGTCAACGTCGGCAACCAGCTGAACGACCTGGACGTGAAGGCGCCGGACGCGGAGGCGCGCTGGGCGCGGCTGGCGGCGGAGGCGGAGGACGCCGTCTCGCGCGAGCACACCACCTGGCGGGCCCGGCGGGCGTTCCCGCGTTAGCTCCTAGTCGAGGGGCGCGAGCCCGAAGGGGTGCCCCGCCGGGTCGATGAGGACCCTGAGGGTGCGGCCGTGCTGGTACGTCGGCTCGGTCGCGCCCAGGGCGAGGGCCCGGGCGGTGGCGTCCTCCAGGTCGTCGACGTAGAAGTCGAGGTGGAAGTGCTTGCCGCCGTCCGGCTCCGTCCACGGCTCGGGGCGATATCCGGCCACTCTGCCGAAGGCGAGGGGGCTGCCGCCCTCGGGGTTGTCGAGGATGGCGAAGTGGTCGTCCGCGTGCCTGGTCTCCCAGCCCAGGAGTTCGCCGTAGAACGCCGCGAGGGCGAGCGGGTCGGCGCAGTCGACGGTGACCATGGCGAGGCGGGCGAAGCCGGCGCCGTTGGGGGCGGGCTGTTCGGCGGCGAGGTCGGACATGGCTGGTCGGCCCTTCTGGGAGTGGGGGCCTGCGGCCCCTGACCCCAATATGGCACCGGGGCGCGGGGCGGGCGCGGCGGAATCCGATTTTATTTAGCGAGAGTAATGACGTAGGCTAAAGACATGCCCGAGATGTCCGAGCAGGACCTCGCAGCGATCTCACAGCTGCGGTCGTCCACGATGCGCCTGTCCCGACGGCTCAAACACCAGCGGGTGGAGGAGTCGTTGAGTCCTACCGAGATGGGGGTGCTGGGCACCCTCGCCCGGTGCGGGAAGGCGACACCGGGTGAGCTCGCCCGGAAGGAGCACGTGCAGCCCCCTTCGATGACCAGGATCGTCGCGATGCTGGAGGAGAAGGGGCTGGTGCGGCGGGAGCCGCACCCCGAGGACCGCCGACAGGTGGTCGTCAGCAGCACCGAACAGGCGCAGACGATCCTCGACGAGAGCCGTCGGCGCCGCAACGTCTGGCTCGCCGAGCTCGCCGAAGGGCTCGACGAGGAGGAGTGGGCCGTCCTGAAGCAGGCCGCGCCCGTGCTCTACAAGCTCGCACATCTGTAGGCAGACCTAGTCCGGCAAGCCGCCGGGAGATGAAGGAGTCCGCATCACCGCAGGACCGACCACCAGCACCAGGAGCGGGGCGGCCCCCCCCCCCGCCCGCGCGCCCCGCGGGGGGCCCCCCCCACCCCCCCCCCCCCCCCCCCCCCCCCCGGGCCCCCCCCCCCCCCCCCCGCCCCCCCCCCGCCGCGAGGGGAGACCACCGTGACACCGCCGGCCGCAGCCAGCGCCGCCGCCCGTACCCGATTCGACGACACCACCACCGAGAGCACCGCGGCGAGCGCCGCGGAAGCCGACGCCCAGGCACCCGCCCCCAGCGGGCTGCCCGGCAACGGCGACGACGACCCCGACGAACGCACCGCGGCGGACCCCGCCGCTCAGGGCCGCACCCTTGTGGCCTCATCCCCGACAGGCGCCCGCTTCACCAGGCCCGGGGGGATGTTCTCCTCCCTGCGCGTTCGCAACTACCGCTACTACTTCGCCGGCCAGGTGGTGTCCAACACCGGCACCTGGATGCAGCGCATCGCCCAGGACTGGCTCGTCCTGAGCCTCACCGGCAGCCCGCTCGCCGTCGGCATCACCACCGCCATGCAGTTCCTGCCGATGCTGCTGCTCGGCCTCTTCGGCGGCGTGCTCGCCGACCGGATGCCCAAGCGCCGGCTGCTGATCTACACCCAGGGCGCGATGGGCCTGCTGGCCGCCGGCCTCGCGGTGCTGACCATCGGCGGGATCGTGACCCCGTACTACGTGTACGGCTTCGCGCTGCTGCTCGGCCTGGTCACCGTGGTCGACAACCCGACCCGCCAGGCGTTCGTCTCCGAGATGGTCGGGCCCAAGGACCTCGCCAACGCCGTCAGCCTCAACGCCGCCAACTTCCAGACCGCGCGCCTGGTCGGCCCCGCCGTTGCGGGCCTGCTGATCGCGGCGGTCGGCAGCGGCTGGGCCTTCGCCGTCAACGCGGTGTCCTTCGCCGCCGTGATCGGCGGGCTGCTGGCGATGCGCACCTCCGAACTGCGCCCGATCGAGCCGATCGCCCGAGAGAAGGGGCAGTTGAGGGAGGGGCTGCGGTACGTGAAGGAGCGGCCCGAGCTGCTCTGGCCGATGGTGCTCGCCGGGTTCATCGGCACCTTCGGGTTCAACTTCCCGACGCTGCTGTCCGGTTTCGCGTACGACACCTTCAAGGTGGGCGCCGGGCAGTACGGCCTGCTGAACACCGCGATGGCCGTCGGTTCGCTCGCCGGCGCGCTGCTCGCCGCCCGCAGGGGCGCGCCGAGGCTGCGGTGGCTGGTCGGTGCGGCGCTGGGCTTCGGCGTGCTGGAGGTGGTCGCGGCCTTCGCGCCCGACTACTGGACCTTCGCGCTGCTGCTGATGCTGATCGGGGTGTTCGGGCTGAGCTTCAACACCTCGGTCAACTCCGCGCTGCAGCTGGCCACCGACCCCGAGATGCGCGGCCGGGTGATGGGCCTGCTGGTGCTGGTCTTCACCGGCGGCACGCCGATCGGCGCCCCGGTCGTCGGCTGGGTGACGGCCTCGTACGGGCCCCGGCTGGGCCTGCTCGCCTGCGGGCTGGTGTCCGCGCTGGCGGCCGGCGTGGTGGGCCTGGTGCTGGCCCGGAGCGCGGACCTGCGGGTGCGCTTCGACCTGCACCCGGGGCGCGGAGGGCGGGTGGTGGCCTTCGTGCCGCGCACCGCTCCCGCGACGAAGTCCGGTCTCGCGGCGGCCTGCTGACGTGACGTCAGGAATCCCCGAGGCGTCTCGGGGATTCCTGATCGGTCGTCAGAGTCGGATCTCCAGCAGCTGGCCGGGCCACATGCCGGCCGGCTGCACGACCTCGAAGCCCTCCAACTCGGTGAAGCCGAGCGCCCGGTACTGGCCGACCAGCTTGCGGTCGTTGCCCGCGTAGCAGTCCACGCGCAGCAGGTCGAGGCCGCGTCGGCGGGTCTCCTCGACCGCGTCGGCGATCAGCGCCGCGCCGATGCCGGAGCCCTTGCGGGCGCGGTCGGTGACCAGGAGGCGGACGTAGAGCTCGGGCTCCTTCGAAGCCGGGACGAGCCGGCCGCGGTCCTCGGCCAGCACGCAGCAGCCGACCGTACGGCCGTCCTCGTCCTCCACGAGGCGGATGAGGAACTCCTCACCGGCGTACGAGGCGATCTGGTCGACCCGGGCCGGGTTGGCGCTGAAGGGCTGGTCGCCCCATTGGCCGGTGCGCTCCTGGGCGCTCAGCCAGGAGATGGCGCCGTCGAGCAGGGACAGGATGTCGGGGACGTCCGCTGGACCCCCGTTGCGGATGTTCATGGAAATCCGTTCTACACCGAACGGCCGAACGAGGGAAGATCAGGACATGAGGCTCTTCGTCGCCGTCCTGCCGCCCGTCCGCGCACTTCAGGGGCTCGCCGACGCCGTCGCGCCGGTGCGGGAGCTGCCCGGGGCGGAGCGGCTGCGCTGGACGGCGGTGGAGGGCTGGCACCTGACGCTGGCCTTCCTCGGCGAGGTCGCGCCCGAGCGGGTGCCGGAGCTGGAGACGGCGCTGGCGGCCGTCGCGGAGACCAACCCGGTGCACCGGCTGCGCCTCGCGGGCTCCGGGCGGTTCGGGGACAAGGTGCTGTGGACCGGGGTCGAGGGGCAGGCCTGGGCGCTGCGCCGGCTCGCGGAGGCCGTCACGGCGGCCACGGCCGGCCTGGCCGGGGAGGCGGACGGGTTCGCCTTCCACCCGCACCTCACCCTCGCCAGGGCCGGCTCCTCGCGCGGGCACCGGCGGGCCGTCCAGCGGGTCGCGGTGGCCGAGCTGGAGGGCCTGGCGGTGGCGCTGGCGCCGTACCGGGGGCCGGAGTGGGAGGCGGCCGAGCTGCATCTGATGCGCAGCGACCTGGACGGCGGGTTCGCGCACTACGCGTCGCTGCGCTCCTGGCCGCTGGGGGAGTGGGGGCGGGAGGCGCCGGGCGCGTGAGCCGGAGGTACGCTCGTTGACCGTGGACCCCAAGACTCGAATGCGCATCGTCTCCGGCACCCTGGTGCTGCTGCTGGTCGTCGTGCTGATCAGCTCACTGGTCAACCGCTGACGCGAACGGCGTGAGGGCCGCCACCCGGGTGGGTGGCGGCCCTCACGCATGCCTCGCGGGCGTCGCTCAGAGCTGCTCGACCACGTAGTCGATGCAGTGGGTGAGCGCCTCGACGTCCGCCGGGTCGACGGCCGGGAACATCGCGATGCGCAGCTGGTTGCGGCCCAGCTTGCGGTACGGCTCGGTGTCCACGATGCCGTTGGCGCGCAGCGCCTTGGCGACCGCGGCGGCGTCCACCGACTCGTCGAAGTCGATGGTGCCGACCACCTGGGAGCGCTCGGCCGGCTCGGCCACGAACGGGGTGGCGAAGGAGGACTTCTCGGCCCAGGAGTACAGCCGGGAGGAGGAGTCGGCCGTCCGGGCGACGGCCCAGTCCAGGCCGCCGTTGCCGTTGATCCACTCCAGCTGGTCGGCCAGCAGGAAGAGGGTGGCGATCGACGGGGTGTTGTACGTCTGGTCCTTCGACGAGTTGTCGATGGCCGTCGGCAGCGAGAAGAACGGCGGGATGTACCGGCCGGAGGCGGCGATCTCGGCGGCGCGCTCCAGGGCGGCCGGGGAGAAGCTGGCCAGCCAGAGGCCGCCCTCGGAGGCGAAGGACTTCTGCGGTGCGAAGTAGTAGACGTCCGTCTCGGTGATGTCCACCGGCAGGCCGCCGGCGCCCGAGGTGGCGTCCACCAGGACGAGCGAGCCCTCGTCGGCGCCGACCGGGCGCTTGATCGGCATCGCGACGCCGGTCGAGGTCTCGTTGTGGGTGAGGCCGTAGACGTCCACGCCGGCCTCGGCGACCGGCAGCGGGTGGGTGCCCGGGGCGGTCTTGATGACGGTCGGCTCGCCCAGCCAGGGGGCGGCCTTGACCGAGGAGGCGAACTTGGACGAGAACTCGCCGAAGTCCAGGTGCTGGGACTTCTCCCGCACCAGGCCGAAGGCGGCGATGTCCCAGAAGGCGGTGGAGCCGCCGTTGCCGAGGACGACCTCGTAGCCGTCCGGCAGGGAGAAGAGGCTGCTCACGCCCTCACGCACGCGCTTGACCAGGTTCTTGACCGGGGCCTGGCGGTGGGAGGTGCCGAGCAGGGAGGTCTGGGTGGCGGCGAGGGCACTCAGTGCCTCGGGGCGCACCTTGGACGGTCCGCAGCCGAAACGGCCGTCTGCGGGCTTGATGTCAGCGGGGATCTGGATCTGAGCCACGGGCGCAGCCTACCGGCCGGGTTCCGGGTTCGGGTACGGTCGTCCGCCCGCTGAGACTGTGATCCTCCCTGCTCAGCCGCCTGCGACGAGCGGGCCCGGCAGGAGCCGGACCCGCTGGTCAGGGGTGGTGCGGAGCCGTGCGGGCGTGCTCGCCCGGAGGGGCTCAGCGGGAGATCGCGTCCCAGCCCTCGATCTCCTCGGGGCGGCGCGGGCCGGGGCCGATGTAGCGCGCGGCGGGGCGCACGAGCCGGCCCGTGCGCTTCTGCTCCAGGATGTGCGCCGACCAGCCCGCCGTACGGGCACAGGTGAACATCGAGGTGAACATGTGCGCGGGGACCTCGGCGAAGTCCAGCATGATCGCGGCCCAGAACTCGACGTTGGTCGCGAGGACGCGGTCGGGGCGGCGGTTGTGCAGCTCCTCCAGCGCGGCCTTCTCCAGCGCCTCGGCGACCTCGAAGCGCGGCGCGCCGAGCTCCTTGGCGGTGCGGCGCAGCACGCGGGCGCGCGGGTCCTCGGCGCGGTAGACGCGGTGGCCGAAGCCCATCAGGCGCTCGCCCTTGTCGAGGGCGTTCTTCACCCAGGCGGAGGCGTCGCCCGTGCGCTCGATCTCCTCGATCATGCCGAGGACGCGGGAGGGGGCGCCGCCGTGCAGCGGGCCCGACATCGCGCCGACGGCGCCGGAGAGGGCGGCCGCGACGTCGGCGCCGGTGGAGGCGATGACGCGGGCGGTGAAGGTGGAGGCGTTCATGCCGTGCTCGGCGGCGGAGGTCCAGTAGGCGTCGATGGCCTTGACGTGCTTCGGGTCCGGCTCGCCGCGCCAGCGGATCATGAAGCGCTCGACGACGGTCTCGGCCTTGTCGATCTCGCTCTGCGGGACCATCGGCAGGCCCTGGCCACGGGCCGACTGGGCGACGTAGGACAGCGCCATGACGGCGGCGCGGGCGAGGTCGTCGCGGGCCTCGTCGGCGTCGATGTCGAGCAGCGGCTTGAGGCCCCAGACCGGGGCGAGCATGGCGAGGGCGGACTGCACGTCGACCCGGATGTCGCCGGAGTGCACGGGGATCGGGAAGGGCTCGGCGGCCGGCAGGCCGGGGTTGAACTTGCCGTCCACCAGCAGGCCCCAGACGTGGCCGAAGGAGACGTTGCCGACCAGGTCGTCGATGTCGACACCGCGGTACCGCAGGGCGCCGCCTTCCCTGTCGGGCTCGGCGATCTCGCTCTCGAACGCGACGACTCCCTCAAGCCCGGGTACGAAATCGGACATGCGACGGCTCCTTCAGTTCTGCGATCGGCGCTCCGCCGTGGTGGGGCGGTCCGCCAGTGACCGAATGGTATTTGGCACTCGGTGCCAGAGTGGCAGGCACGGGGTGCATTGCGCCATACACCACGGTGGTGATGTTCCCCTTCGGCCCGGTTGACTTTTCGGTGAGAGGGCCGCAGGAGACCGGGGGCGAGCCGGAACCAAACACCTGTTCCCGGACGATTCCCCGCACAACGGACGGCGAAGCGATGGCGGGACACCTTATCTCCCACCGGGGTTTGTCCGTAGGTAGCGGCGTCGGCCGCTTGTCGTACGGGATGATGTTGCCGTGCAGACCCCGGAACGCGCCCAGTCGACGCCCCCGAGCCACGCCCCCCGGACCACGGCCGAGGAGGCCCGCCCCGGGCCGGACCTCACCGTGATGCGCAAGCACTACGCGTACGAGGGCCTGGTCGAGGAGCGGCTCGCGCCCGAGCCGATCGCCCAGTTCACCCACTGGTTCCACGAGGCGGCCGACGCCGGCGTCGAGGAGCCCAACGCGATGGTGCTCTCCACCGCCGACGCCGAGGGCCGGCCCAGCTCGCGCACCGTCCTGCTCAAGGGCTACGACGCGCGCGGCTTCGTGTTCTTCACCAACTACGGCTCCCGCAAGGGCTCCGAGCTCGCCGCCAACCCGCACGCGGCGCTGCTCTTCCCCTGGATCGCGCTCGGCCGCCAGGTCATCGTCCAGGGCCGCGTCGAGAAGGTCGGCCGCGACGAGACCGCCGCCTACTTCCGCACCCGCCCGCACGGCTCCCAGCTCGGCGCCTGGGCCAGCGAGCAGTCCAGCCCCGTCGGGAGCCGGGAGGAGCTGGAGCGGCGCTACGCCGACCTGGAGCGCCGCTACCCCGAGGGCGAGGGCGTGCCCGTCCCGCCGTTCTGGGGCGGGTACCGGGTCGTCCCGGCCAGCGTCGAGTTCTGGCAGGGGCGGGAGAACCGGCTCCACGACCGCCTCCGCTACGTCGCCGACCCGTCGGGGCCCACCGGCTGGCGGGTGGAGCGGCTCTGCCCGTAGGCTTCTGGCGCGGCGGTCACGATTGCTGACTGCCCGTCACCGTCCGGGTGTAGTATCCGCCTGCGGACCCCGGTCGTTGTGTTTTCACCGACCGGTGACCCGCGTGCTGACACGATCGAGTGAGGGACTGATGGGCGTCACCGGTGCCGATACCGTTGGACTCTGCTCCGACCTGGTCGACGTAGCCGCCCTGCCTCTCGACGATCTCGACGCCCTGCCCGATACCGTCCTCGGCGAGTTGCTGCGCCGGGTCGTCGCGGACGCCCTCACCCCGGGCGCCGAGCCGCTGGCCGCGTTCCAGTCGGCGCTCGACCTCTGACCCCCGCCCCCGGGCGGCTCGACGCGCCGGGGCGCGCTCCCGTGCGCCGTGGGCGCTCCGGCGCGCGGGCGCGCGCCTGACCCCCGGTTAAACCACCCGAGGCAGGAGAATTCGCCAACTTCCCTGTAGAACCGGTGGAGTTCACGACATGCTGGGTATGAAGCCAGCGCCGTCGCGGCACCGTCGGACTCGGGGGAACAGGTGATGGAGCGGGATC
The DNA here is from genome assembly GCF_044767945.1 of Kitasatospora sp. NPDC101183. Classification (NCBI taxonomy): domain Bacteria; kingdom Bacillati; phylum Actinomycetota; class Actinomycetes; order Kitasatosporales; family Streptomycetaceae; genus Kitasatospora; species Kitasatospora sp. NPDC101183. Next base: position 71,380 of record NZ_JBIWOW010000007.1, read on the forward strand.
AACGGCAGGGCGCGGAACCGGCGGACCAGAGGGACCAACGGCCGTACTTCTTCTTCAGCTACGCGCGTCGGGACTACGAGGCGGAGGACGCCTTCGTCGACCAGTTCTTCAACGACCTGCGGGACGAACTCGGCCGCGCGCTGCGGGCCGCCCGGGCCGAGGAGCTCGCCTATCGGGACACCGAACGGCTGTTCGTCGGCGACGACTGGGCCCAGGAGTTGGCCCGGATGCTCGGGCGCTGTCGCACCATGGTCGCGCTCTACTCGCCCGCCTACTTCGCCAGTCTCTACTGCGGCAAGGAGTGGACGGCCTTCCGCGGCCGGGTGCGCCGCCACCACGAGCAGCACGGCGAGCCCGTGCCCGCGCTGATCCCCGTGCTGTGGGAGCCCGTCGCGCCCGCCGACCTGCACGAGGAGGTCAACAAGATCCAGTGGGCCCAGCCGGACATGGGGGAGGCCTACGCCCGCCACGGGCTGCGCGCCCTGCTGCGCACCGACCCGGGCGGCGAGGCGTACCGCACCGTCGTACGGGTCGTCGCCGGGCGGATCAAGGGAGCGGCCGAGCGGCGGCTCGGCGAACTCCCCGAGTTCGACCTCGGCGCCGTGCGCGGCTACTTCCCGCCGCCCACCGCGCCCACCGCGCCCGCCCTGGTGCCCTCCGACAGCCCCGGCATGGTGCGGCTGTTCATCGCCGCCGGGCGGGCCACCGAGGCCGCCCCGGAGAACGGCGCCCACCACGGCCCCCGGCCCTGGGACTGGGCGCCCTACCACCCGCCGACCCGCCCCTCGCTGGCCGCCCGCGCCCAGCAGGTGATCACCGCGGCCGGGCACACCACCACGCTGGAGGAGATCGGCGTCGGCCTCGGCGCCAAGCTCGACCAGGCCCGCGAGGACAGCCAGGTCAGCGTGCTGCTGGTCGACCCGTGGGTGGCCGCCGGCGAGCGCTACCGGGCCGCGCTGCGCGAGTACGACGACCAGAACCACCCCGTCACCGGCGTCCTGGTGCCCAGCGGCGACCACGACCCCGCCGACGGGCCGACACGCGAGGCGCTGTGGACCGGCGTGCGCGGCGTGTTCCGCCGCAACTGGCTGCGCCGCAGTGATCCGGAGCACCTCTTCCGGGTGAAGGTGAAGCGGGAGAGCTTCGACCGCGACCTCGACATCATGGTGACCGTCGCCCAGAACAAGCTCATGGACGACAACTTCGACTGGGAGGGCGGCGACCCCTTCGGATTCGACACCGGCGGCCCCGACATGCCCGGGCTGACCATCCCCTCCGGGCCCAGGCCGGGCCCGCCCGGCCCGCGCCCGTTCGCAGGACTCCTCCCGGACCCGGACCAGGGCCCGGCGTTCCCACCCCCACCCCCACTGCCGGGCCAGCGCCCGGGCCGACAGGACGACGGCGTCCCGCTGAACGGAGACCACGGCGATGACCACTGAGCCCGACGCACGGCCGGAGCGCGGCGGACCGGGATCGGTCGTCACGTTCTACTCGTTCAAGGGCGGGACGGGCCGCACCATGGCGCTCGCCAACGTCGGCTGGATCCTCGCCAGCCGCGGCCTGCGCGTCCTCGTCGTCGACTGGGACCTGGAAGCGCCCGGCCTCCACCGCTACTACCACCCGCTGCTCGTCGATCCCGAACTCCACTCCACGGACGGGCTGATCGACCTGCTGCGCTCCTACGTCAAGCAGGCACTGCCCTCCGCCTCCGGGCCGACCGGCCTCTCCCCGGCCGAGTGGCTGGACGAGCCCGGACGCCTCGACGGCTACGTCTGCGGGCTCGCCCTCGACCTGCCGCCCGGCGGCCGGCTCGACTTCCTGCCCGCCGGCCGGCAGAACGCCGCCTACGCCGCGGCCGTCACCAGCTTCAACTGGCGCAGCTTCTACCACGGCCGCGACATCCGGGGCGGGGAGTTCCTGCGCGAGCTGCGCGAACGCTGGGCCCGCAACTACGACTACGTGCTCATCGACAGCCGCACCGGGGTCAGCGACACCTCGGGCATCTGTACCGTCCTGATGCCCGACACCGTCGTCGACTGCTTCACCTTCAGCGCCCAGAACATCCGGGGCGGCGTCGCCGCGGCCCACACCATCGCGGAGGCCGACGAGCGCCCGATCCGGGTCATGCCCGTGCCGATGCGCGTCGAGGACGCCGAGCAGGAACGCCTGGAGGCCGGACGGGACTTCGCCCGCGAGGCCTTCGCGCCCTACCTCCAATGGCTCGGCGTCGAGCGCCGGGCCGGCTACTGGGCCGACGTCGAGGTGCCGTACAAGCCGTTCTACGCCTACGAGGAGGTGCCCGCCACCGTCGCCGACCGGCCGCAGGAGGCCCGCAGCCTGCTCAACGCCTTCGAGCGGCTGTCGGGGTGGATCACCGACGGGCGGGTGCGCAGCCTGCGCCCGCTCGGCGGGGAGACAAGGCGCAGGCTCTACGGGGCCTACCTGCGCTCGGCCCGGGCCGTTCCCCGGCAGGTGTACGTCAGCTACGCGCCCGAGAACCGGATGTGGGCCGAGTGGGCGGCCGCCACCCTCACCCGCTTCGGCTACCAGACCTCGCTGCACAACGCCGCCGACCCGTACGTCGGGCCCCGGCCGCCCGAGGTCACCGGGCCGGCCGGCGGGCAGGGGCGTCTGCTCGCGCTGCTCTCGCCCGAGTACACCGCGCTGCCCCGCGCCGCCGAGGTCTGGCAGTACCTGTACGGCGGCGAACTTCCCACCGGCGCACCGACGTTGGTCGCGCTGCGGCTCCAGGACTCGGACGACCCGGTGCCCCGGCCCTTCGCCGGTCACGCCGTACCGGACCTCAACCGCTCCGCCGCCGTGAACGCCGAGGCGCAGCTGTACCACGAGTTCGGCCAGGCCCCCGGGGCCAACCGGGGCTCGGACAACGACAGCGGGGAGTTCCTCGCCCCCGCCCGCTTCCCCGGCAACGCGCCGCAGGTGCTCGAAGTCCGGTCCCGCAACGCCTCGTTCATCGGGCGCGGGCGGGTGCTCGAACTGCTGCGGAACCGGTTCACCGGCGGCCCCGCCGCCGTCCGCAGCCAGGTCCTGTACGGCCTCGGCGGCGCCGGCAAGTCCGAGATCGCCGGCGAGTACGCGCACCGTTTCAGGGCCGCCTACGACGTGGTCTGGTGGGTGCCGGCCGAGGACCCGGCGAACATCCCCGCCGAACTCGCCAAGCTCGCCACGAGGTTGGGCGTGCCCGGCGGCGACGACGTCGCCCACACCGCCGCCGCCGTGCTCGACGCGCTGCGGCGCGGCCAGCCCTCCGCGCGCTGGCTGATCGTGTTCGACAACGCCAGCACGCCCGAGGAACTCGCCCCCTGGCTGCCCGCCGGGGCCAGCGGAGGGCACGTGCTGATCACCTCCCGCAACCAGGGCTGGTCCAAGCACGCCGGGCTCGTCGAGGTCGACGTCTTCATGCGCGAGGAGAGCGTGCGGCTGCTGCGCCGCTTCAACCACGGCCTCAGCGCCGAGGACGCCGAGCAGATCGCCTCCCGGCTCGGCGACCTGCCGCTGGCCGTCGGCCAGGCCGCCGTCTGGCTCCAGGAGACGCCGATGCGGATCGCCGACTACCTCGGCGAACTCGACCGGGCGCTCACCGAGATGCTGGAGCGCACCGCCCTGCACTCCGCCGACTACCCGCACTCCGCCGCCGCGACGCTGCGCATCTCCGTCGAGGAACTGCGCCGGATGAACGCCCCGGCCGCCCAGATCCTGGAGATCTGCGCCTTCCTCGGCCCCGACGCCATCCCCATGCGGCTGCTCTACAGCCGGGCCGTCGTACGCGCCCTGAAGCTGCCGCCCAGGGCCCCGCGCGACAAGCTCGCGATCGGCGAGTTCCTGCGCGCCATCAACCGGTTCGGGCTCGCCCGCGCCGACCAGGGCAGCGAGACGATCACCGTGCACCGGCTCGTCCAGGCCGTCCTGCGCGACCAGGTCGGCGAGGCGCGGGGGGCCGAGCTGCGCGAGGTCGTCCACGCCGCGCTGGCCGGCGCCAACCCGGGCGACCCGGACGTGCCGACCGACTGGGCCGACTACTCCGAACTCCTGCCCCACCTCTGGCCGTCCGGCGCCGTGGACAGCGCCGACGAGGACGTCCGTCAGTGGGTCATCGACTCCGTGCGCTACCAGTGGAAGCGCAGCCTCCACGAGGCCGGGCGGGAACTCGCCGAGCGCACCCTGCGCCACTGGCGCCAGGAGGGGTACGGCGGGCCGGGCTTCGACGTCGACAACGACGCCCAGACCCTGATGCTGCGCACCCAGCTCAGCAACATCCGCCGCTCCCAGGGCGCCCTGCAGGAGGCGTACGAGATGGACCGGGACATCCTGGAGCGCTTCACCGCGACCCTCGGCCCCGAGCACTCGCACACCCTCGCCGTCGCCAACAGCCTCGGCGCCGACCTGCGCTTCCTCGGCCGCTACGCCGAGGCCCGCGCCCTCGACCGGCGCACCCTCGACGCCGCCCGGCGCACCCTCGGGCCCGACCACCCGCGCACCCTGATGATCACCAACAACCTCGCCGTCTCCGACTACCTGGCCGGGGACCGGCAGGCCGCCCTGAAGCGCCACCGCAGCAACTACTTCCAGCAGCGCGACGCCCTCGGCGCGCAGAGCCTCTACGCCCTCTCCTCCGCCTCCAACTACGCCCGCGACCTGCGCGAGACCGGGAGGCTGCGCGAGGCGCTGGACCTGCTGGAGGAGACGGTGCGCATCTACCAGCAGACCATCGGCGACAACCACACCGACACCCTGCGCGCCCGCAAGAACCTCGCCGTCGCGCTGCGCCGCGACGGCCGGTACCACGAGGCGCTGGAGATCGACGAGGACATCTACCGGCGCTACCTGGACATCAACGGCCCGGAGCACCCGGACACCCTGGCCGCCGCCACCAACCTGGCCAGCGACTTCAACGCGCTCGGCGAGACCGAGCGGGCCATTCCGCTCGCCGAGCGGGCCCTCGCCCGCTACCGCGACTACCTCGGCGAGGACCACCCGGTGACGCTGGCCGGGGCCAACAACCTCTCCGTCTACCTGCGGCTGGCGGGCCGGGTCGAGGAGGCCCGGGACCTCTCCCGGCGCACGCTCACCCAGTTCCGCGCCGTGCTCGGGGCGCACCACCTGTACATCCCGATCGCGATGATGAACCACGCCAACGACCTGGCCCTCACCGGCGATCCGCGGGGCGCGCTGGCCCTGGAGCTGGAGGCGGCGCCGATGATGGAGGAGGCGCTCGGCCCGGACCACTACGACTCGATCGGCATCAAGTCCAACCTGTCGCTGTCGCTGGCCTCCCTCGGCGACGCCGCACGGGCGGCGGAGCTGCGCGGGGACTGCATCCGGCGGGCGAAGGCCACGCTGGGGGACGAGCACCCGACCACGAAGGCCGTCAAGGCCGGGGCGAGGCTCGACTCCGACGTCGAGCCCCCGCACGTGTGACGGGTGGTGACGGATGGTCGGCAGGGGCTGCCGGAGCCGGATAGGGTCGCGGCCATGGTGCCGTTCCGGCAGTTCCTGCTGAAGATCCACAGTCGGTGCAACCTGGCCTGCGACTACTGCTACGTCTACCAGGCGGCCGACCAGAGCTGGCGCGACCGGCCGCGCCGGATGGAACTGCCCACCGTGCGCCGCACCGCGCGCCGGATCGGCGAGCACGCGCGGCGGCACGGGCTCGACGAGGTCACCGTGGTGCTGCACGGCGGCGAGCCGTTGCTCGTCGGCGCCGCCCATCTGGACGCGCTGCTACGGGAGTTGGCGGTGGCCGGGCCCCGGGTGCGGTTCAGCCTGCAGACCAACGGGCTGCGGCTGCTGGACGATCCGGCGCTGCTCGACGTGCTGCACCGGCACCGGGTGGCCGTCGGCGTCTCGATGGACGGAACGCCCGCCGACCACGACCGGCACCGGCTGCTGCCCTCCGGCGGCGGCAGCTGGGCCCGGACGGCCGCGGCGGTGCGGCTGCTGGGCTCGGAGCGGCACCGGGAGCTGTTCGCCGGGCTGCTGTGCGTCGTGGACCTCGCCGCCGATCCGGTGGCCACGTACGAGGCGCTCGTCGACTTCCGCCCGCCCCGGCTGGACCTGCTGCTGCCGCACGCCACCTGGGAGGAGCCGCCGCCGGGGACGGGGCGCCGGGAGCCGCCGGGCGCGCCGCCCTGCGGGTGCGGGGACGGGCCGGCGCCGTACGGGGACTGGCTGATCGCGGCCTTCGACCGCTGGTACGACGCGCCCCGGCGGGAGACAGGGGTGCGGCTGTTCGAGGAGCTGTCGGTGCTGCTGCTCGGCGGCCGGGGGGCCAGCGAGGCGGTCGGGCTGGCGCCGGTGGACCTGGTGGTGGTGGAGACGGACGGGGCGATCGAGCAGGCGGACAGCCTGAAGGTCGCCTACGAAGGGGCGCCCGCTACGGGGCTGGACGTGTGGCGGCACGGCTTCGACGCGGCGGCCGCGCACCCGGCGTTCCGGGCGCGCCAGCACGGCCTGGCGGGCCTGGGGGAGGTCTGCGGCGGGTGCCCGCTGGTGCGGGTCTGCGGCGGGGGGCTGTACGCGCACCGGTACGCGGGGGCGGGGGGCTTCGGGCACCCGTCGGTGTACTGCGCGGACCTCGACCGGCTGATCCGGCACATCGCCGGGCGGCTGCGGGCGGGGGTCGCGGACCTGGTGGGCACGGGGGCGGCGGCTCCGCTCGATCTGATGGCCCGTCATCTCGCGGTGTAGGATCGAGGGTTGCCCGGGCGCACTCGAACGACGGCGCCGTGCCGGCGCCCCGCTCACCCGTTCGGGGTAGCGCCCGCCGCAGGATCGACGGCCGCGGGCCGCCGGGAGGCAGACTTCGGGCGAGGCGGCGGGCCGGCCGGTGCGGGCCGGACACGAGAGAGGACGACCGGTGACGGGTACGGGCGAGGCGGTGGCGGTGGCCGGGGTGCCGGGCGCGCGCGGGGCGGACGGACTGCCCCGGCACGGTGTGAGCCGGGAGGTGTTCCGGGCGATCGCGGGCGCGCGCGGCGGGCCGGGGGCCGTACGGCTGCTGCGGGCCGGGCAGTTGAGCAAGCGGGCGCTGCTGCTGCTGGCGCTGCGGCGGGAGGCGCCGGAGGACGAGGGCTACGCCGAGGCCTACGCCCGGGTGTGCGAGCTGCGGGGCGCCGACCGGGCGCGGTGGGAGGAGGTGCTGCTGAGGCCGGAGTTGGACGCCTGGGCGGCCGACCGCCTGCGCGCCCTGAAGGCCGGGGAGGACGTATCGCTGGGCGGGCTGGCCGAGTTCGCGGCGAGCCGGCCGGGGGAGGCGTTCGACCTGGAGTGCGACGGGCTGCGCTGGCGGCCCGTCCTCGACCACGCCGGGCCGCGCCTGGTCCACTACGGGCGGCCGACCGGGCCGCTGGACGAGGGCGAACTCGCCGAGTGGCACTCGGCGTTGGCCGAGGCCTGGAGCATCCTGGTGCGCCGGCACCCCTGGCACGCGCCCGCCGTGGCGGCCTGCGTCGGGGTGCTCGTGCCCCTGCGGCCCGCGCCCGGTGGGGAGGCGGTCAGTGCCGCCGCCCGGCGGGCGTACGGGGCCGTGGCGGCCTCGCTGCCGACGGAGCCCGTCCTGCTGGCGCTGGCGCTGGTGCACGAGTTCCTGCACGTCCAACTCGGCGCCCTGCTCGACCTGGTGCCGCTGCACCGGCCCAACGGGGACGCCGTCTACCACGCGCCCTGGCGGCCCGACCTGCGGCCGGTCGGGGCGCTGCTCCAGGGGACGTACGCGCACCTCGGGGTCGCGGACTTCTGGGCCGCGGAATCCGCCGCCGGGCAGAGCGAGCCGGACCGGGCGGCCCGCGAGTGCTCCCTCTGGCGGGGGCACACCTCGGCGGCCGGGCGGACCCTGCTGGAATCCGGCGAACTCACCGAGCAGGGCCGGGAATTCACCGAGGAGCTGCTGTGTTCCCTCGGGCGCCTGGGTGATTCGGCCGCGAACCGGTGATTGCCCGGGCGGCGGCCCGGGAACGGTTCGTCCGTCCGGGCGGGCCGTGGGGCGGAATCGAACCCCTGGCCCGGTCAACGGCCTTCGGCGCGCGTAACGGCGGAGTGCGCGACCGCTGAACGGGTGAATTCCGGGGCTTTTGCGCCCTGCCGTACCGTGTCGACCGGCCGAGCGGACGAACTTGGGGCGGCAAGGTGCCGCGCGGAGTCCTCGCGGGCACTACATTTGGTCGCAACCGGGTGGTCTACCCGCACTCGGCAGGTCCTAACCGCGCCTAAGGAAACGAACTATGACTCCGGTAACCAGCACCAGGCCGGCCGGCAACCTCACTGACACTCAGGAGACGCCGGAGCGCCCGTCCCTCGCCGACCTCGCCGCGCTCGGCGCGGAGGAGCTCGCCAACCGGCTGCAGCGCGCGCTGCCCGGGGCGGATTCGGGGCTCGTGCCCGTGGCGGCCTTCAACTCGTCGATCTGACCCGGCCCCCGAAGGAACCCGGGCCGAATCCAGACCGGATCACCACCAGGTCCATGCCGACGCGAATTCCGCTGCCACTGACGCAATTCGTGGTCAAGATGCACAGCCGCTGCGACCTCGCCTGCGACCACTGCTACGTGTACGAGCACGCCGACACCAGTTGGCGGGCCCGGCCGAAGGTCGTCGCCGACGGGATCCTGGCCAAGGCCGCCGAGCGCATCGGCGAGCACGCGGCCGCGCACCGGCTGTCCGCCGTCCGGGTCGTCCTGCACGGGGGAGAGCCCCTGCTCGCCGGCCCGGACCGGTTGCGCCGCGCCGCCGAGGAGCTGCGGGGGGCGCTCCCGGCCGGCTGCGCCCTCGACCTGCGCATCCACACCAACGGGGTACTGCTCGGCCGGGCGTTCTGCGAGCTGTTCGCGGAGCTCGGCGTCAAGGTCGGCGTCTCGCTGGACGGGGACCGCGCCGCCAACGACCGGCACCGGCGCTTCGCCGACGGGCGCACCAGCCATCCACAGGTCCTGCGGGCCGTCGCCCTGCTGCGCGAGCCCGAGTTCCGGCACCTCTACGCGGGGCTGCTGTGCACCGTCGACGTGGAGAACGACCCGGTGGCCGTCTACCGGGCGCTCGCCGAACTCCATCCCCCCGCCGTCGACTTCCTCCTCCCGCACGCCACCTGGGACGAGCCGCCGAAACGTCCCTCCGCGCAGGGCCCCACGCCGTACGCCGACTGGCTGCTCACCGTCCACAGGCTGTGGGAAACGGACGGGCGCCCCTTCTCCGTCCGCACCTTCGAATCCGTCCACCGGACGCTGCGCGGGCTCTCCAGCCTCACCGAGTCCCTCGGCCTCGAACCCTCCGACCTCGCCGTCGTCGAGACGGACGGCACCTTCGAGCAGGCCGACAGCCTCAAGACCGCGTACGACGGGGCGCCCGTCACCGGTATGGACGTCTTCCGGCACAGCATCGACGACCTCGCCCGGCACCCGGGCATCGCCGCCCGCCAGTCCGGCCTGGCCGGGCTCAGCGCGGCCTGCCGCGCCTGCCCCGTGGTGCGCTCCTGCGGCGGAGGGCTGTACGCCCACCGCTACCGGGGCGACGACGGGGCCGGCTTCGACCACCCCTCCGTCTACTGCGGGGACCTCATGACGCTCATCAACGGCATCGCGGAGGGCGGCGGTTCGCTGCCCGTGCCCGCCCGGGGCGGCGCGTCCGCGCGACCGCAGCCGCTCACCGCCGCGCACCTCGACGAGTTCGCGCGCGGCTACGGCGGCGCCGAGGCCGTCACGGCGCTCGGCGCGGCCCAACTCGCCCTCACCCGCGAGATGCTGGCCGCCGCCTGGGACTCCTCCGGGCGCGGGCGCGGCGACGCCTGGGCGCTGCTCGCCGCCCTGGACGTGGTGGCGCCCGCCGCCGTGGACACCGTCCTCGCCCACCCCTACGCCCGCACCTGGGCCGCCCGCCGCCTCGGCGGGGACCTCGCCACCGGCCTCGGCCCGCTCGCCGCCCTCGCGGCGGCGGCCGCCGTACGGGCCGGGCGGGGGGACTCGGTGACGGTGCCGGTGCGCGGCGGGTGGCTGCACCTGCCGACGCTCGGGAGGGTCGCGGTGCCCGACGGGGAGGCCGTGGTCACCGGGCTGGCCGACGGGTTCGAGGTGCGGGCCGCGGACGGGACGGTCCGGCGGGGCCTGGACGAGCCGCTGCGGCGCGTCCGGCTGGCCGGGGGGTGGACGCTCGCGCTGGAGGACGTCGACCCGCTGCGGGACAGCCACGACCACCCGGTGGCCGGACGGCTGTCGGACGGCGAACTGGCGGACTGGACGGGCGCGTTGCGCGAGGCCTGGGAGCTGCTCGGGCGGGACCTGCCCGCGTACGCGGCCGGGCTGCGGGCCGGGCTGGGCGCCGTCACGCCGCTGCGCTCCGGCCCCGCCGGGCGGGACGTCAGTTCGGCGGCGCGGCAGGCGTACGGGGCGGTGGCCGTCGCCCGGCCCGCGACGGCGCCGACGCTCGCGCTGCTGCTCGCCCACGAGTTCCAGCACGTGAAGCTGGGGGCCGTCCTCGACCTGTACGACCTGTACGAACGGGCGGACGACAGGCTGTACTTCGCGCCCTGGAGGCCCGACCCGCGCCCCCTGGAGGGGCTGTTCCAGGGCACGTACGCGCACCTGGCCGTCACCGAGTACTGGGGCACCCGGGCGCTCGCCTACGACGGGCTGGCGGGGGACGCGGCCGAACGTGCGCGCGCCCAGTTCGCGCTCTGGCGCCGCTGGACGGCCGAGGCGGTCGAACGACTCGCCGAGTCAAGGGCGTTGACGGCGCTCGGGGTTCGTTTCGCGGACGGGATGCGTGAGAGCCTGGTGCCCTGGCTCGCCGTGGCGCTGCCCGCGACGGCCGAGCAGGAGGCCGAGCGGGCGCGTGCGGAGCGGCTCGCGAGGCCTGAGGCGCCCGCGTTGTCCTGAGCCATGGAGGAGTCCCGTTGCTGACCGTCCCCGACCTCGTCTCCGGGCTCACCGGCCTCGGCGTCCGCCCCGGCGGCGTGCTGCACGTCCAGGCCTCGCTACGAGCGCTCGGACCGGTGGAGGGCGGGGCGGGCGGCGTCGTCGACGCCCTGCTCGAAGTCCTCGGCCCCGAGGGGACGTTGGTGGCCTACACCGCCACCCCCGAGAACTCCTCCACCTCCCGGATCTACCAGGCCGCCATCGCCGGGCTCACCCCGGAGGAGGCCGACCTCCACCGGGCGAACATGCCGCGCTTCGACCCGGCCACCACCCCGGCCTCGCCGACCATGGGCGCCCTCTCCGAGGCCATCCGCACCCGGCCCGGCGCCCTGCGCAGCGGCCACCCGCAGACCTCCTGGGCGGCGCTCGGCCGGCACGCCCGGGAGATCACCGCCGCGCACCCGCTCACCTCCCACCTCGGGCCCGACTCGCCGCTCGGGCGGCTCTACGACCTCGACGCGCGGGTGCTGATGCTGGGCGTGGAGATGGACCACTTCACCGCCTTCCACCTCGCCGACCTGCGCCAGGGCGGGGTCGAGCTGCGGGAGTACCGGTGCGTGGGAGCGCAGGGGTGGGTGGCCTTCAAGGCGCCCGACCTCGACGACCTGCACTTCGGGGCGCTCGGCGAGCGGCTGTTCCGCACCGAGCCCGCGCTGGCCGCGACCGCGCCGCTGGGCGGGACGACGGCGCGGCTGGTCCCCGTCCGCCCGGCGGTGGACCTGGCCTCGCAGCTGCTGGCTGCATGAGCCGCCTCGTGGGTCAGTTGAGCCAGCCCGGGCGGACCAGGCCCGACTCGTAGGCCAGGACGACCAGTTGGGCCCGGTCGCGGACGCCCAGCTTCACCATGGCGCGGCTCACGTGCGTCTTCGCGGTGAGCGGGCTGACGACGAGGCGGCGGGCGATGTCCTCGTTGGACAGGCCCAGCCCGACCAGGGCCAGCACCTCGCGCTCGCGGTCGGTCAGCGCCTCCAGGCTCACGGCGGCGGGCTCCTTCGAGCGGGCGGCGAACTCGCCGATCAGGCGGCGGGTCACGCCCGGGGAGAGCAGCGCGTCGCCCGCCGCCGCGACCCGGACGGCGCGCAGCAGTTCGGCGGGCTCCGCGTCCTTGACCAGGAAGCCGACGGCGCCGGAGCGCAGCGCCTCGAAGACGTACTCGTCCAGCTCGAAGGTGGTCAGGACGACCACCCGGACGTCGTTCAGCGCCGGGTCGGCGGCGATCCGGCGGGTGGCCTCCAGGCCGTCCAGGCGGGGCATCCGGATGTCCATCAGCACGACGTCCGGCCGCAGTCGGGCGATCAGGCGTAGGGCCGGCTCGCCGTCCTCGGCCTCGGCGACCACCTCGATGTCGGGCTGGGCGTCGAGCAGGGCGCGGAAGCCCGCCCGGACCAGGGCCTGGTCGTCGGCCAGCAGGACCGTGATCATTCGTCACCTCGTGTCGGCAGGTGGGCGCGGACGCGGAAGCCCGTCCCGTGCGGGCCCGCCTCCAGGGTGCCCCCGAAGGCGGCGGCGCGCTCGCGCATGCCGATCAGCCCGGCCCCCGAACCGCCTACCTCGGAGCTGCCGGCGGGGCCCGGGTCCTCGACCCGGACAGTGAGGGCCTCGCCCTCCCGGGCGAGGGCGACGGTGGCCGTCCGGGCGGCGGAGTGGCGGATCACGTTGGTCAGCGCCTCCTGGACGATCCGGAAGGCGGCCCGCTGGACGGCGGCCGGGGCCTCCTGCGGCGCGCCTTCCGGGAGGAGGGTGACGGCCAGGCCCGCCCGTCCGGCCTGCTCGACCAGCTCGTCCAGCCGGTCCAGGCCCGGGGCGGGCGTGCGCGGGGCGGCGGTGGCCTCCGGCCCGCGCAGGGTGCCCAGGACCTGGCGGACCTCGCCCAGCGCCTCCTTGCTGGCGGCCTTGATCGTCGCCAGGGCCGTCCGCGCCTGCTCCGGGCGGGAGTCGACGAGCTCCAGCGCCACCCCCGCCTGGACGTGGATCAGCGAGAGGCTGTGCGCCAGGATGTCGTGCAGCTCGCGGGCCATCCGCAGCCGCTCCTCGTCGGCGCGCCGGCGCCGCGCCTCCTCGGCGGCGGCCCTCGTGGCGGCGACGCGCTCGCGGCTGACGCGGGCCAGCTCGGCGCCCGTCGCGATCAGGAGCAGGATGCCCGCGATGCCCAACTCCTGCCAGCCGTTCGGGCGTTGGACGCCGTTCGGGAGAGTGTTCGGGAGGGCGTACGGGAGGAGGAGCTGGGCGAGGTAGAAGGCACCGCCGCAGGCCCAGGCGGTGCGGCGGCGGCCGTGCTGGACGGCGGTGAAGAAGGCGACGGCCAGGGAGGCGAAGGCCGGGCCGTACGGGTAGCCGGCCGCGAGGTAGCCGACGGTGACGGCCGTGGCGCCCGCCATGACGGCCGCCGGGTGCCGGTGGCGGAACAGGAGCAGGGCGGGGCCGAGGAGGAGCAGCGCGTAGCCGAGGGCGTCCAGGTGGACGCGGTCGGGCTGGCGCTGACCCGCCGCGACCGTACCGACCACCTGGACGGCGGCGACGGCCAGGGAGGAGAGGACCGGCCGGCGTGGATCACTCATGCCGGAAGGGTAGGGCGTCCCGGCGCCACAGGGTGATGCCCACGGCGGCGAACCAGACGAAGCCGAGGTAGCGGCCCACGGGGATGAGGAGGGTGGCGGGCTCGGCGACCAGAGAGAGCAGGGACAGCAGGCTCGCGACGGCCAGGACCAGCCCCGACCAGGCCACCCAGGAGGGCAGGGCGCGGCTCTCGCGCGCGGTGCGGGAGACCTGCCACAGGACCAGGCCCAGGGTGCCGACGGCGGGGGCGGCGCCGGTGATGAAGGTGAGGTCCAGGAGCGTGCGGGCGAGGGGGAGGTCGGCGGTCCGGTTGACCATGGACAGGACCCAGCCCGTGCTCGCGGACAGGGCGAGGAGGACGGCGGAGGCCGTCCCGGCCACCCGGACGAGGCCCGCGCGCCGGCCGCCCGCGAAGTCGGCGAGGCGGGGGACGAAGGCCAGCAGGGCGATGGCGGAGAGGAGTTGGAGGAGGGAGGAGAGCTGGAGGGAGCGGTGCAGGGCCTCGGGGTCGGCGGAGAGGAAGCGGCGGGCCGTGTCCTCGTCCGAGTACGGGGTGGCGAGCGGCGCCCCGGAGGGGGCGGTGGCGGCGCCGGCGGCGAGGCTCGCGACGAAGAGGACGGGGTACAGGACGCCGCCGAGCGCTCCGGTGGGGCGGGGGGTGGATGACATGGGCCCCAGTCCACCGTGGCGGGGCGGGGGAGGTCGTCCTCCGGCGGGAGGCTCCGTGCGTACTCCTCCCGTGGGACGACGGGGTGCCGGTGCGGCGGCGAGCATCGGCGGCATGACCGCTCCCGCCTTCCGGCTCTCGCCCGCTGCCCGCAAGTACGCGGTGATCGCGCACATCGTCAGCTCGGTGGGCTGGCTGGGCCTGATGCTCTGTCTGCTCACACTCGGCGCGACCGGCCTGCTCACGGACAGCGCGGACACCCTCCGCAGCGCCTACCGGGCGATGCCGCTGCTCGGTGACGTGCTGGTGCTGCCGCTGAGCCTGCTCGCCCTGCTCACCGGGCTGGTGCTTTCGCTGGGCACGCCGTGGGGGTTGTTCAGGTACCGGTGGGTGGCGGTGAAGTTCTGGCTCACCCTGGCCGCCGCCACGGCCTCGATCTTCGCCCTGACGACCCGGTTGCACGAGGCGGCCCGTCTCGCGGCCCGGCACCCCACCGGGACCATCGCGGACATGGACCTCGGGTTCACCCGCTACAACGTGGTGATCATCCCGAGCATCGCCCTGACGGTCTACGTCACCTGCGTCGTCCTGTCGGTGCTGAAGCCCTCCGGTCGGCGCCTCCGCTGACGGCCGACCAGTACAGCGGCGGATACTGCCAGTAGTGCCGGGATTCAACGGGAGACTGCAGTGAACACCACCGCCATGTACATCCTGGTCCCTGGGTTGCTGGGAGTGGCCTTCGTGGTCCTGGTCGTCCGGATCAACAACCGTCGGCGGCACGGCCGTCAGCTGCACCTCGTTCCACGGTCCGTCGTCGGAAGGGTCGCAGGTGCGGCGGTTGCGGCGGGCATCGTCGGCCTGGGCATCGCGCAGGGCAACGCGGGTGGTTCCGTCGTCCCGGCACTCGCCCTGGGCGGTCTCGCCGGTGCCGCCGTGGACGTTTTCCATCAGCGCCGGAACAGCACGCGCTGAGGCCGGCGGGTCCGACCGCTTGAGGGGGCTCTCGTTCCCCGTCGCCGCTTCGGCCTCGCCGAAGCGGCGACGGTTCTCTGTGCGGGCCCTCACGGAGTCCGGGGTGGTGCCCCGGCGGTTGCCGCCGGGGCACGGGGAGGGGCGTGCTCAGGTCGTGAGGTGGTCGAGGTCGCCGGCCTTGGCGGCGTTGATCCAGGCGTTGAGCTTGGCGCGGGTGGTGGTGACGATGAGGGTGGGGTCGTCGGACTCGCGGATGTAGACCAGCTCGTCGGCAGAGGCGATTTCGACGCAGTTGGCCTGGTCGTTGCTGTAGCTGGACTTCTGCCAGTTGAGCTGGTGCATGACTACCGTCCCTGATGACCTGTGTCCTGTGTCGGAGCGAGCGACCTTAGGTGGTGAGGTGGTCGTACGCGCCGGTCTTGGCGGCGTTGATCCAGGCGTTGAGCTTGGCGCGGGTGGTGGTGACGATGAGGGTGGGGTCGTCGGACTCGCGGATGTAGACCAGCTCGTCGGCAGAAGCGATCTCGACGCAGTTGGCCTGGTCGCTACTGAAGCTGGACTTCTGCCAGTTGAGCTGGTGCATGGCTATCTTCCTTGGACCTTGTAGCGAATGTGCTGGAGCACGCCCAGCGAATCACGTTGGACTGGCGATGACTCGGATGTTGCCGCTGACAGAGGAGGTAGCGCCAAGCCCCTGAGCCGGTCGAACTTCCGGTCAAATGTTGTCACGACCTCGGAGTCGCCAATGAAGTCGGACCCATGCGGGTGTTCGAGGAGAACTGTGTCAAGGCGGGTGTGCGCTCCACGGATGAGGAGGAACGGCGTGTCATTCGAAGCGTACGTGGTGCAGTCGAACGGGAGGATCTGAATCGTCACGTTCGGCAGCCTGCTCATCTCGATCAGGTGATTCAGCTGGTCACGAATGACGGTTGGACCTCCGTACATCATGTGCAGGGCGGCCTCATGGATCACAGCCCTGTACGGAGGCGCGTTGTTGCCCATGAGGATTTTGTGGCGCTCGTAGCGGAACTCGACCTTCTTCTCATTGAATCCCTGGATGACCTCGCTATATGCCTTGGTCTGCAGGAGCCCTGGGATCAGCAGGGATTCGTAGTTGTCGAGGGCGGTTGCGTGCGCCTCCGCTTCGGCCAGGTCGAGAGCGCTGCGGGTGGTGTCGTGCCTGAACTCGGTCCACCACCCCTTGCCGTTGCTCTCGCTCATGGACGTGAGGCCGGCCCGGTACTTGAGGTCCGTCACGTTGCAGAGGTCGAGCCAGGTCTCCAATCGCTCAAGTGTGAGACCGATCCTTCCGGCCTCGATGTGGCTGATGTTCGGGCCCTTCACTCCAAGAGCCTCTCCGACCTCGGACGCTGAAAGGCCAGCACCATCCCGAACACGACGAAGTTCCTCGCCGAGGCGGCGCTGTCGCTCGTTGATCCCGTTCCTGAAGCCCATGAGGCATGCCCTCTCCACAGACGGTCACCTACGGAAAGTATAGGTGCATGTGCGGAGCGTGTTGCAGACTTCCAGTGGATTCGCTTAAAGTCTTAATACGCCGCGCGCCGTGGGCAGTTCCGGTGCGCTTCCACTACACCGCTGGGAGCTTCCCCATGTGTGACCCCAACCTCAACTCCCCCTCCCTCACCATCTCCCGCGAGGCGTTGCGCGACGCGATGTCGCGCGCCGGGTACGGCCTCACCTCCATCGGGGATGCCGAACTCGCCCTCTGCGAACTGGTGGTGAACGCCTGGAGGCACGGCCTCACCTCCTCGCCCGTCGTCGTGGTCGTCTTCGTCGACAACACCCTCCGCGTCACCGTCGCCGACCGCAGCTCCGTGCTCCCCGAACAGGCCCGGCCCGACTCCTTCTCCGAGTCGGGCCGGGGTCTCCAGCTCGTCGCTGGGCTCACCCACCGCTGGGGTGCGGAACCTCAAAAGCTGGGCAAGCGCGTGTGGTTCGAGCTGGACGGTGCCGCGTGAACGCCCATCGCCCCATCCGGCCCGGCGATCCGGCCTTCGAACGCCTCAGCCGTGCGGAGATCTTCCAGCTGATCGTGGAACTCCGATCCGCCAGCCGGGAGTTCGGCCTCCTCTGGCCGTCCGCCAAGCCCGGCGAGCGGACCCTCAACGGCCGGGTGCTCGTCAACCTCGGCAACGTTCCGGTCAGCACCGTGGTCAACCTCCTCGCAGTCCTCCGGGAGTTCTGACCACCTCGCGCGCAGGAAGTCGGACCCGCCGACTTCCTGCGCGAGACCCTCGAAGCGGCGGTTTCGCCAGTTCGCCGCCTTGGAACCGGATCGTGCGCCTACGCTCCGAACCATGCTGAAGAAGGGGACCGTCGTCGCGGCAGCGCTGGTTTTCGGGTTGGTGGGCTGCTCCTCAATCGGGAGCGCCGAGGGGGAGACGGCGACGACGGCTGAGCTGCGGGGCGTGACGCTTCCCGCCTGGAACGCGCGGGACTACGACAGCCCGCAGGCCGCCTCGTACCTCCAGCAGATCGCCGCCACGGGCGCGCGCTGGGTGGTGTTCACGCCCACCTGGTACCAGGACGCCGTCACGGACTCCTCCATGCGCCCCACCAACGAGAGCGCCACCGACGACAGCCTCCGCCACATCGTCCAGCAGGCCCACGCCGCCGGGCTCAAGGTGATGCTCAAGCCCCACGTCGACCTCGCGAAGGGCGGCGACCGCGCCGGGATCAGGCCCGCCGACCCGGCCGCCTGGTTCGCGGCGTACGAGCGCTTCATCACCCACTACGCCCGACTCGCCGCCGACACCGGCGTCGAGCAGCTCTCGGTGGGCACCGAACTCGCGGGCACCTCGCAGGACGGCAGCCACTGGGGCGCGGTGATCGCCGCCGTCCGCACCGCCTACAAGGGCCCGCTCACCTACGCCGCGAACTACGACGAGTACCGCAAGGTCCCCTTCTGGAAGGACCTCGACCTCATCGGCGTCGACGCCTACTTCCCGCTCTCCGAGCAGCCGACCACCGACCGGGCCCGCCTGCGCGAGGCATGGCAGCCGATCACCGACCAACTGGCCGCCTTCTCCGATGCCCAGCAGCGGAAGGTCCTGTTCGCCGAGGCCGGCTACGTCAGCCAGCGCGGCTCCACCACCGCCCCGTACTCCTGGACGGTCAGCACCACCGAGGACGCCGCCGAACAGGCCGCCGCCTACGACGCGTTGCTGACCGCCCTCGACGGGAAGCCCTGGTGGGCCGGTGTCTGCTGGTGGATGTGGGACGACTGGCCCGACACCGGCGAGACGCCGGGGAACCTCGCGTACACGCCCCATGGCAAGCCCGCCGAGGAGGTCCTCAAGCAGCGCTGGGGCGTCACGCGATGAAGTGGTCGAACTCCCCGGCCTTGGCGCCCTTGATCCAGGCGTCGAACTTCCGCCGGGTGGTGGTGACGATGTGGTTCGGGTCGTCGGACTGCCGGATGTAGACGTTGTTCTCGTCCGAGGCGATCTCCAGGTACAGCTCCTGCCCCTCGCTGAGGGCCGGGCGCTGCCATTCGAGTTCGTCGGGGTTCATGGAAGGTCCTCCGGATCGGGTGTCGGGGTTCCATGATGGTCGATGACCCGGGCCGGTTGTGACGCGGTTGTCGACAGGGGGGAGGAGTGCATCCGAACCAGCGGGGCAGGTACGGGGGGCGACGGGCGAGAACGACGGGCCGTGACCAGCAGGTCGTTTCGGTCATGTCAATTCGTACGAGGCGATGTGCTATTCCATTGGGGTATCAGTCGTTCCTACACTGGAGCCCCGCCGCACGGGGGCTGCGGGGACCAGGGTGCCTACGGGCCCGGGGGAGGCGCGTGTGAACGACCGTGGCTGGGACGAGGAGGACGCCCGGCCGTACTTCTTCCTCTCGTACGCGCACACCCCGAAGGCCGGTGCGCGAGGCGCGGGTGATCCCAACCACTGGGTGCGGCAGCTCTACCGGGACCTGTGCGAGGCGGTGCTCCAGCTCACCACGGTGCCCTCGGGGGCGCCCGTCGGGTTCATGGACGAGTCCATGCACCAGGGCGAGTTGTGGGCCGAGCGGCTCTCCGCCGAACTGGCGACCTGCCGGGTGTTCGTGCCGCTGTACTCGCCCAGGTACTTCAACAGCGTTCCGTGCGGCCAGGAGTGGCACGCCTTCACCCGCCGGCCCGTCTACCCGGCGACCATGGACGTGGAGCGCACCAGCGGCATCGTCCCGGTGCTGTGGGCGCCGATGTCCCGCTACAAGCTGCCGAAGGTCGCCAGCGAACTCCAGTTCAACCACGCGGGGTTCGGGCCGGACTACGCCACCGAGGGCCTGTACGCGCTGATGAAGCTCACCTACTTCCGCTCCGCCTACGAACTGGCCGTGCACCGCCTCGCCCGCCGCATCGTGCAGGTGGCCGAGGAGACGGTGATCCCCGTCGGGCGGCAGCTCGACTTCAACGCGCTGCCCTCCGCCTTCAACGTCACCGCCCCGACCAAGCAGCTGCGGATCTCCGTACTCTCCTACCACCAGGGCGAGTTGCCCGCCGACCGCAACCCCGACTTCTACGGCGCCCGGCGCACCGACTGGCACCCGTACCGCCCGGCCGGATCGCCGATCGCCCAGCACGCGGTGCGCCTGGCACGGCAGTTGGGCTTCCAGCCGACCGTGCACGAGTTCGACGACGAGGTCGAGTCCATCATCGAGGGCACCGCCGAGGCCCCCGGCCTGCTGCTCCTCGACCGCTGGGCCCTGCGCGACCCGGGCCGGCGCGACCTCGTCCGCCGCTTCGACCGCTCCGACGCCACCTGGGTCGGCGTCCTCGAACCCTGGAACGCCGACGACCCCGAATGCGCCCAGAACCACCGCGAACTCGGCGAGTTGAGCGACCAGACCCTGCGCATCACCCGCCGCGCCGGCCGGCCCAGCTTCCTCGGCGTGACCGGCCCCGCCAACGGCCCGGCCGCCTCCAACGGGCTCGACACCCTGGACGACTTCGACGAGGCGCTGCCCCGGGCCGCGATGAAGGCCAAGTACGCCTTCGAGGTCCGCGCCCGGGCCGAACCCGAGGAACCCCCCACCCGCCGCCCCGACCTGCGCGGAGCCTTCCGGCCACCCGGAGGAGACCCCTTCGGCCAACCGGACCGGACGGCCGGGCAAGGCCGGGACGCAACAGACGACGACCCGTACCGTGAAGACGGCGAAGACCCCGACGACGGGACGGCGCCCCTGGGAGGACGAGGACCCCGATGAGCGAGAACCGCACCAGGAACTTCCGCATCGGCGCCGCCGAACTCCTCGCCCAGCGCGAGGCCGAACGGCAGGCCGCCGAACGCGACCGCAACGGCCGGATCATCACCTTCTACTCGTACAAGGGCGGCACCGGCCGCACCATGGCGCTCGCCAACACCGCCTGGATCCTCGCCGCCAACGGCTTCCGCGTCCTCACCGTCGACTGGGACCTGGAGGCGCCCGGCCTCGCCAAGTTCTTCCACCCCTTCCTCGACCCGGCCTCCCTCGCCGGGACCACCGGCATGATGGACCTCATCGCCGAGTACCGCGAGGAGGCGCTGCGCCCCGTCGAGCACGCCGAGGGCTGGCACCTGGACTTCGCCCGGGTGCACCCGCACGCCCTCTCCCTGGCCTGGCCGTACTTCCCCCGGGGCGGCAGCCTCGACTTCCTCTCCGCCGGCCAGTTCAACCGCGACTACTCCGAGGCCGTCACCCACCTCGACTGGGACATCTTCTACGACCGCTTCGACGGCGGGCAGTTCTTCGACGCGCTGAAGGCCGACATGGCCAAGCGCTACGACTACGTGCTGATCGACTCCCGCACCGGCCTGTCCGACATCGCCGAGATCTGCACCGTCCAGATGCCCGACGACCTCGTCGTCTGCTTCACCCTCAGTGACCAGTCCATCGACGGCGCCTCCCGCATCGCCCAGCACATCCACGACCGCTACCGCGACCGGGGCATCCGCATCCTGCCCGTCCCGATGCGCATCGACGAGGGCGAGAAGGAGAAGGCCGACGCCGGCCGCGCCCTCGCCAGGGTCCGCTTCGACGGCCTGCCGGCCGGCCTAGGCGGCGAGGAACTGGCCTCCTACTGGGGCTCGGTGGAGATCCCGTACCGGCCGTTCTACGCCTACGAGGAGATCCTCGCCACCTTCGGCGACCAGCCCGGCACCCCCACCTCCATGCTCGCCGCCTGCGAGCGCCTCTCCTCCGTCATCACCGAGGGCCGGGCCGCCGGACTGCCGCCCATGGACGAGGAGGTGCGGCTGCGCTTCGTCGACGCCTTCACCCGCCGCCGCCCCTCCGTGCCCGCCGACCTCTACCTCTCGTACGTCCCCGAGGACCGGATGTGGGCGGACTGGATCGAGTCCGTGCTCACCCGGGCCGGATTCCGCGTCCTGCCCCGCGACCTGTCCGCCGGCACCGACCCGCGCGAGGAGACCGAGCGCGGCATCGACTCCGCCTACCGCACCGTCGCCGTCCTCTCGCCCGCCTACCAGCGCTCCCCGCAGGCCCGGGCGCTGTGGGAGTCCGTGGTCAGCTCCGACCCCTCCGGCACCCGGCGCCAGCTGCTGCCCGTGCGCGTCGGAGACGTCCGCCTGACCGCGCCGTTCAGCAACCGCAACCCCGTCGACCTCGTCGGCCGCGACGAGAACCAGTCCGTCCAGAGCCTGCTGCGCGCCCTCGGCCGCGGCGACGCCCCGCTCACCGAGGCCCCCGCCGGCGGCCCCCGCTTCCCCGGCAGCAAGCCCTCCATCTGGGACGTCCCGCCGCGCAACCCCTCCTTCACCGGCCGCTCCGCCGTCCTGGAGCAGCTGCGCAACCAGCTGCGCGGCGGCATGGCGGCCGTCCTGCCCACCCCGCAGACCCTGTACGGGCTCGGCGGCGTCGGCAAGACCCAGGTGGCGCTGGAGTACGCCCACCGCTTCATGTCCGACTACGACCTCGTCTGGTGGATCGACGCCGAGCAGACCGAACTCGTCGCCCCCGCCCTCGCCGACCTCGCCCGCCGCCTGCCCGGCCTGCGCGTCGGCGACTCCGTCACCGAGGCCGCCGAGGCCGCCCGCGAGGCGCTGCGCCGGGGCACCCCCACCTCCCGCTGGCTGCTGATCTTCGACAACGCCGACGAGCCCGCCGAGATCCGCCGCTTCTTCCCCGGCGGCTCCGGCCACATCCTCGTCACCTCCCGCAACCAGGCCTGGACCGGCCACGCCGAGGCGCTGGAGGTCGACGTCTTCACCCGCGGCGAGAGCGTCGAGCACCTCTCCCGCCGCGCCCGCAGCCTCTCCCGCGCCGACGCCGACCGCGTCGCCGAGGCCGTCGGCGACCTGCCGCTGGCCGTCGAGGTCGCCGCCGCCTGGCTGGACACCACCGGCACGCCCGTCGAGACGTACGTCAACCAGCTGCACGCCGAGGCCGCCCGCGCCCTCGCCGTCGGCAGCCCCGCCGACTACCCGACCCCCGTCGCCGCGACCTGGAACGTCTCCATCGGACGGCTGCGCCAGCAGTCCCCGGCCGCCGTGCGGCTGCTCCAGCTCTGCGCGTTCTTCGCGCCCGAGCCGATCTCCATGAACCTCTTCTACAGCGACCAGATGATCCGGGCGCTGGTGAAGTACGACGCCGACCTCAGCGACAAGTTCATGCTCGGCAAGGTCATCCAGGCGATCGGCCGCTACGCCCTCGCCAAGGTCGACGCCGGCAGCAACAGCTTCCAGGTCCACCGGCTCGTCCAGGCCGTCATCCGGGCCGGCATGAGCGAGGACGAGCAGGAGGTCGCCGTCCACGAGGTGCACCGCATCCTCACCGGCGCCCGGCCCGTCCTCGGCGACACCGACGACCCGGCCAACTGGCCCGCCTTCGACGAGATCTGGCCCCACCTGTCCCCGTCCAAGGCGCACAACTGCGACGAGGCCGACACCCGCCAGCTGCTCATCGACCGCGTCCGCTACCTGTGGAAGCGCGGCGAACTCGACCGCGCCCGCGACCTCGGCCACGCCCTCGACGCCGAGTGGACCGGCAAGCTCGGCGACGACGACCGCCAGACCCTGCTGCTGCGCTTCCAGCTCGCCAACGTCCTGCGCTCCCAGGGCAACTACGCCGAGGCCCTGTCCCTGGACGAGTCCACCCTGGAGCGCCAGCGCGCCCTGCTCGGCGAGCACCACCCGTACACCCTGATGACGGCCGGCTCCCTCGGCGCCGACCGCCGGGCGCTCGGCCGCTTCCAGGCCGCCCTCGACCTCGACCGCGAAATCCTCGACCAGTTCCGCGAGTTGTTCGGCGACGACAACCCGCGCACCCTCTCCATGGCCAACAACCTGGCCATCGACTACCGGCTCGTCGGCAACAGCGAGGCCGCCCGCGAACTCGACCAGGAGACCCTCGACCGGCGCACCGCCGTCCTCGGCCCCAAGCACCCCTACACCCTCTCCACCAAGTCCAACCTCGCCCGCGACCTGCGCGAACTCGGCGACTACCGCGGCTCGGTGGACCTCCTCCAGGAGGTCACCGCCGACCTCGGCGACGTCCTCGACCCCGACCTGCCGGAGAACCTGCGCAACGCCAAGTCCCTCGCCGTCTCCCTGCGCCGCATCGGCCAGCTCGCCGAGGCCCGCCGGATCACCAAGGAGACGTACGAGCGCTACCTGGAGCGCTACGGCGCGGACGCCCCCGACGCACTCGCCTGCGCGCTCAACCTCGCCGCCGACCACAGCGCCTCCGGCGACAAGGAGGCCGCCCGCGACCTCTGCTCCACCGTCTTCGAGGGCCACCGCCGCCTCTTCGGCGACGAGCACCCCTTCACCCTCGCCTGCGCCAACAACCTCGGCATCTACCTGCGCGGCAGCGGGGACGTCGCCGGGGCCATCGAACGCGGCCGGCTCACCGTCGAGGGCCTCACCGCCTCCGTCGGACGCGACCACCCGTACACCCTCAACGCGATCATCAACCTCGCCAACGCGTACGGCGACGACGGGCAGACCCGCCTCGCCGAGGAACTCGGGCTCACCGCCTACGAGGGCCTCTGCGAGCGCTACTCGGCCCAGCACCCCGACGCCGTCGCCTGCGAGGCCAACCTCGCCATCACCCTGCGCACCGCCGGTCGGCACACCCAGGCCGCCGAACTGCGCACCCGGGCCATCGGCGAACTGATCCGCCAGTTCGGCGAGGAGCACCCCAACACCGTCTCGGCGCGCGGCTGGAAGCGCATCAACCGCGACCTGGAGCCGCAGCCCGTGTGACCGGTTCGGGCGGTGGGGGCGGGGTACGCTGCGGAACCATGAGCGCTCCGCAGCCCCCCGTCCTGGTCACCCGCCGGCTCGCGCCCGGGGTGCTCGAACGCCTCACCGCCCAGTACGCGGCGACCAGCCACGACGGCGACCGGGCCATGGACCGCGCCGCGCTGCTGGCCGCCGCGCCCGGGCGCCGGGCCGTGCTCACCACCCTCGACGACCGCGTCGACGCCGAGTTCCTCGACGCCGCCGGGCCGCAGCTGCAGATCGTCGCCAACCACGCCGTCGGCTACCACAACATCGACCTCGCCGCCTGCGCCGCCCGGGGCGTGCACGTCACCCACACCCCCGGCGTGCTCACCACCGCCACCGCCGACATGGCCTGGGCGCTGCTGCTCGCCGCCACCCGCCGCCTCGGCGAGGGGGAGCGGCTGCTGCGCTCCGGCACCCCCTGGACCTGGGGCCCGAACTTCCTGCTCGGCCTGGAACTGGCCGGCACCCCGCTGGGCGTGCTCGGCATGGGCCGGATCGGGCAGGCCGTCGCCCGCCGGGCCCGCGCCTTCGACATGCCCGTCAGCTACCACAACCGCCGCCCGCTGCCCACCGAGGAGGCCGAGGGCGCCGACTGGAAGCCGCTGGAGGAACTGCTCGCCACCTCCACCGTGCTGGTGGTCACCGCCCCGTTCACCGCCGAGACCCGCCACCTGCTCGACGCCCGCCGCCTCGCCCTGCTGCCGCACGGCGCGGTGGTGGTCAGCATGACGGCCGGCGTGGTGGACGAGGAGGCCCTCGCCGCCGCCCTGGAGTCCGGGGCGCTGTTCGCGGCCGCCGTCGACAACTTCGAGCACGAGCCCGCCGTCCCGGCCGCCCTGCTCGCCCAGGAGCGGGCCGTGCTCGCCCCGCACCTGGGCAGCGCCACCGTGCGCACCCGGCAGGCCATGGGCGGGCTGGCCGTGGACAACGTCCTCGCCGTGCTCGGCGGCGGGCGGCCGCTCACCCCCGTACGGCGCTAGGGCCCCGGGCTCAACCGGCAGCCCAGGCCAGGGCGGTGGTCATCACCCGGAACGCGCCGAAGTGCGCCGCGCCCGGCTCCAGGAACAGCTCCGCCCCCGGGATGCGGTCGGCCAGCCAGCGGGAGTGGTCCACCGGCGAGAACTGGTCGTCCGCGCCGTGCCAGAGCCAGGTCGGCACCCGGATCGTCCCCACGTCGAAGCCCCAGTCGGCCGTGAACGCCAGCACGTCGTCGATCCAGCCGTCCGCGCCGTGCCGGAACGCCTCCCGGTAGTTGCTCTGCAGCATCCCCCGCAGCCCGCTGTCCGCCACCACCTCCCGGTCGGCGGGGGAGAGTTCGGTGCGCAGCCCGTTCAGCAGCCGCACCGGGTCGTCCTTGATCTGGCGGGAGCGGAACTCCATCGCGTCCGCGATCCGCTCGTGCCCGCGCTCCGCCTCCCGGTAGGCGCGCACGTTGGAGGGCGTCATGCCCGCGTACCAGTCCAGCCCGGCCGCGTCCCTCGGCGCCAGGCCCACCAGCACCGCCACCCGGCTCACCCGCTCCTGGAGCAGCGCCGCGCAGGCCAGCGCGTGCGGGCCGCCGCCGGAGCGGCCGAGCACCGCGAAGCCGTCCAGGCCGAGGTGGTCCGCGATGGCGCGCACGTCCTCCGCCGCCGCGGCCACCCGCCGGCCGAACAGCCGGGTCGAATCGCCGTACCCGGGCCGGTCGTACGAGATCAGCCGCACGCCCAGGCGGTACAGCACGGTGCTGCGCGGGTGCGGGCCGACCCTGCTGCCCGGCATGCCGTGCAGCAGGAACACCGGGCGGCCGCGAGGGTCGCCCAGGCACTCGACGGCGAGGTCCCGGCCGTCCGCCGCAGTGACCATCCGTAACGCCACGCGCCCGCCTCCTCAGTGATCCCGTTCGGTGGTGGTGCGGACCTCCCGGCGGGCCTGCCAGGTGGTGTGCTCCCGGGAGACGGCGTCCTCCGCGTCCCGGGCGAGGCGGGCCCACAGCTCCTCGGCCTCCGGAGATCCGACGTCCAGCGCCTCCAACTGGCGCCGGATCAGCTCCAGTTCGTCCGCCGCCAGGCCGTACGCGGCGGCCAGCGGACGGTACTGGCGCAACTGCGCCCAGGCGGTGACCGAGGCGGCCACCGCCGAGACGGTGCCCAGCGCGTCGTAGGTGTACGCGCCGAGCGCCCGGGCGAGGGCCAGCACCAGGCCGAGCGCGGGCAGCAGCACGCCCAGCACCCCCGCCCAGTGCCCGGCCCGGGCGCAGTAGCGGGACTTGGAGCGGTACCAGTCGTGCTGCACCCGGATCCGCTCGCGCAGGTACACCTCCCGGCGCACCAGCAGCGACTGCCCGCGCAGTGCCCGCATGCCCTCGGTGATCCCGGCCGGCTCCGAGCCCGGTTCGGGCATCACCCGGCTGCCCCGGAACGCGCCCAGCACGCGGTCGAGCTGGAAGCGGTACAGGTCCTCGGCGTCGGGCAGGGCGCGCGGCGGCGGCCGGTACGCGTCCGCCCGCACCGCGTACTTCCAGGCGAGGGTCTTCACCGACTCGGCGGCCGCCCGGCCCTCGTACCAGAGGCCCTGCGGGTTCTGCCGGCTGATCACCACCGCCAGGACGATCGCCCCCAGGTACGCGACGGCGGCCGGCCAGGCCCAGGGCTCGCCGTCCGCCGAGCCCGTCGCGGCGGCGACCACCAGGAGCACCAGCTCCCAGGCGGACAGCAGCACCGAGCGGCGCTGCCCCCGCAGCGAGGCGGAGTCGGCAGCCCAGAAGAAGCCCGGCAGGAGCTCCCGTTCGCTCACCCACCCGGCCCGTCCAGCACCAGACGCCATGCTCGGCCCCCACCCGTCGCTCCGGTCGCACCGCATCTCCTGCCCCGGCAGGCCCTCCGGTACGCCTGGGCGGGCCGGGGGCCGTCCGCAAATGGCCAGGAAGACGCGGTGGTTCGTCCGGTACGGGTGCGGGCGCCCGGCGGCGGGTCAGTAGCCGTAGAAGACCCGTGCGGAGTTCTCGGACATCTGCTCGGCGTTCCACTCCGTACCGCCGGGCACGTTGCCGGAGCGGAACAGCGGCGGGGCGGGGCGCTCCCCGGCCTCCGCACGGTCGGCGAGGCGGCCGACGGCCGAGGCCACCACGGCCTGCATGATCGCGCTGGTCACGATCGTGGAGACCGGGCCGAAGCCGGTGCCCGCGCCGGGGTGGCTCAGCTCGGCGTCGCCGGGGGCGATCTTGCTGTCCAGCACCACGTCGCAGTTGTCCTTGAGGTACGTGCCGGACGGGTGCGCCGGGGGCACCGCCTCCGGGTACGCCAGCGAGGTCAGCCCGATGACCTTCAGCCCCCGGTCGCGGGCGTAGCGGGCCAGCTCCACCGGCATGACCTGGCGGCCGGAGAGCGAGATCACGAAGAGCAGGTCCCCGGCGGTGGCCGGGGTGAGGTCCAGCGTGGTGGTCGCCAGCCCGGACACCCGCTCCAGGGCGCTGGACAGCGGCGCGGGCATCACCGTCACCCCGGCCATGCCCGGCACGTTCAGCAGGTTCACCGGCACCAGCCCGCCGGCCCGGTACACCACGTCCTGGGCCGGCAGCGAGGAGTGGCCGGCGCCGAAGGTGAACACCCGGCGGCCCTCGGCCACCGCCTCCGCCAGCAGCGCGGCGGCGGCCTCGATGGCGTCGGCCTCCTCCTCGCGGACCCGCTGGAGGTGGGCGATCGCGGCGTCGAAGTACCGGCCGACCAGGTCGTTCATCTGTTGCCTTCGCTCTCTGCCGGTGGGGGAGCCGGCCGGGTGGGGCGCGCCGGGAGGGTCCGGGCGCCGGTGGAGAAAGGTCCGGCGAGCACCGTGGCGCCCCGGCGGCACCGCTGTCAACAGCCGGTAAAACCGCACCCCCGCGGACCCGGGCGGGCCCGGTTGTCGGCGCGGTACGTCAGAATTGGCGGTGAGGACACCGAGGAACGGGAGCCAGCGGCGATGTCTGGGCTGATCGACACCACTGAGATGTACCTGCGCACCATCCTGGAGCTGGAGGAGGAGGGCATCGTTCCCATGCGCGCCCGGATCGCCGAGCGCCTGGAACAGAGCGGCCCCACGGTCAGCCAGACGGTGGGCCGCATGGAGCGCGACGGCCTGCTCCGGGTCGCCGGCGACCGCCACCTCGAACTCACCGAGGACGGCCGGCGGCTCGCGGTGCGGGTGATGCGCAAGCACCGCATCGCCGAGTGCCTGCTCGTCGACGTGATCGGGCTGGAGTGGGAGCAGGTCCACGAGGAGGCCTGCCGCTGGGAGCACGTGATGAGCGAGACGGTCGAGCGCAAGGTGCTCGCCATGCTCGGCCACCCCACCCAGTCCCCGTACGGCAACCCGATCCCGGGCCTGGACGAGCTGGGCGACACCAAGGCCGAGGGCGAAGGCTTCGACGCCGCGCTCGTCACGCTGGACACCGTCCGGCCGGGCGACGCGGGCGCCAGCGTGGTGGTCCGCCGGATCGGGGAGCCGATCCAGACGGACGCCGAGCTGATGAGCACGCTGCGCCGCGCGGGCGTGCGGCCGGGCTCCACGGTGCGGGTCAGCGCCGGGGTCGGCGGGGTGCTGGTCGGCACCGGGGACGACGCGGCGGAGCTGGGCAAGGACATCGCCCAGCACGTGTTCGTCGCCCAGGCCTGACCGCCTACTGCCGGACTGCCTGACCGCCTGACCGGGGCAACGAAGAGGCCCGCCGCTCTCCGTGCGGCGGGCCCTTCCGTCCTCCCCTTTTCTCCCTCCCGTCCCCTCCGCCCCTCCCAGTCCCTCCCAGCCCCTCCAGCGCCGCGCCCGGCTTCCCCGTCCGAGCGCCCCTTCGGCGTCCCCACACACCGCCATTCCTCCCCTCGGCCGATCATGGCAATCCTTGAGCGCTGTCACTCGTACGGGCGGCTTCACCCCTCTGACCAGCGGGTATCTCCCGGCCTTATCCGCACATACGTGTGACGGGCCCCGCCTCCGGTGGGAGGCGGGGCCCGTCAGTCGCGGCGCGTGGTGTCGCACCGGGCACGCCCTCACCCGGATAGGCGCAGGACGTCCGCTCGGGGGAGCGCTCAGACCCCGGCCGGCTGCGCGGCCTGCGGGCGCTGCGCGGGCGCCTCGCGGCCGCAGGCGTACGCCAGGGGGCTGATCAGCTCGGCGGCGTCCGGCAGCCAGCGGTTGGACTCGGAGGGCGAGCGCGCCCACTGCGCGTACCCGGTGGAGCCGATCCGCGAGGGCGGGGCGACCGTCCAGTCCCCCTCGCCGCGGGCGACCAGGTCCAGCCGGCCGGACGGCCAGCCGAGCCTGCGCAGCATCTCCGGCAGCTTCGCGGCCACCCCGGGCAGCACCAGGAAGTGCAGCCGCCGCCCGGCCCGGCCCGGGGATGCGGGCAGCACGACGACCGGCCCGAGCTGGAGGTCCATCCGCTCCATCCGCGCCAGCGCGAGGCAGCCGGCCGTCTCCGGCACGTCCAGGACGTCGAAGGACCGGCCGGTGGGCAGCAGGATCGAGGCCCGGGGCCGCTCCGTCCACCAGCGCCGCACCGCGCCGGGGCCGGCGCTCGCCTTCCGGGCCCAGTCCGCGTCCAGCGGGTGCGCGCCCGGCATCGCGCAGCCGGCGTCGCCGCAGGAGCAGCGGGCGGGCCCGTCCCCCTCGACGAGCCAGGAGCCCGGGGTGACCTCCCAGTGGCGGTTCTCGGCGTAGCCGACGGCTTCGGTCAGCAGAGGGGGCGGGCCGGCGTTCTCGCGTCGGGCGGGGGAGTCGGGGGTGTCGTCCACGCGCTGCTCAACTACCGTGTGTGAGGCTGGTTACGGCCCGGCGGCGCCCGGCCGGCCGCATCCCGCCAATGTCACCCGATCCGGTTACCCCTCCGCGTCGGCGCGGGCGGAGGGCGGGCGCAGTGGGGGCGCACAGGGGCATTTACCAGGGCGCGTGGGGGGTGCGGTCCGTCACCGTGGGTATCCCGCTGGCGTTGCTGATCGCTAACCTGGTGTCAGATTCCTTTGACGGTCGGACAGTCGGCAACAGATCAGCAGAATCGTCGCCCACCGGCCCTGCCGGAGGGTGTGGGGAGGCGAAGTCCAGATGGCCGCGAGACCACTCGTCGCACGACAGCCCAACGAGCGTCTGCAGCAACTGATCCAGGAGGCCAGTTGCTCCAACGCCGGTCTCGCCCGGAGGGTCAACCTCTGCGGCGCCGAACACGGCCTGGACCTGCGCTACGACAAGACCTCCGTCGCCCGCTGGCTGCGCGGCCAGCAGCCGCGCGGGCAGGCCCCGGCCGTCATCGCCGAGGCCCTCGGACGCAAGCTCGGCCGCAGCGTGTCGGTCGAGGAGATCGGCATGGCCGACGGCAAGAACCTCAGCTCGGGCATAGGGCTGCAGTTCGCGCCGACGCTGGGCGCCGCCCTGGAGCAGGTCTGCGAACTGTGGCGCAGCGACGTCGGCCGCCGCGACTTCCTCACCGGCGCGACGGTCGCCGCCTCCGCCCTCGTCGAGCCCAGCCGGGACTGGCTGATCACCCCGCCCGACCCGATGGTGGCCCGCGCCGGCGGCCCCCGGGTCGGCCCGACCGACGTGGCCGCGATCAAGGCCACCACCGACATGCTCGTCGACCTCGACCACCGCTTCGGCAGCGGCCACGTCCGCCCGGTCGTCGTCCACTACCTCAACTCCGTGGTCTCCGGCCTGCTCGGCGGCGCCTACCGCGAGGAGACCGGCCGCCAACTCTTCGCCGCCGTCGCCCGGTTGACCGAACTCGCCGGCTACATGGCGGTCGACACCGGCCAGCCCGGCCTCGCCCAGCGCTACTACATCCAGGCCCTGCGCCTGGCCCAGGCCGCCGACGACCGCGGCTACGGCGGCTACGTCCTCGCCGCCTCCATGAGCCACCTCGCCGCGACCCTCGGCAACCCCCGCGAGATCGCCCAACTCGCCCGCGCCGCCCAGGAGGGCGCCCGCAGCGTCGCCACCCCCACCGCGATGGCCATGTTCTACGCCGCCGAGGCCCGCGGCCACGCCCTGCTCGGCGACGCCCGCTCCTGCGAGGCGGTCTCGGCCAAGGCCCTGGAGGCGATGGAGAAGCGCCGCCCCGAGGACGACCCGGACTGGATCGCCCACTTCGACGACGCCTACCTCGCCGACGAACTCGCCCACTGCCACCGGGACCTGGAGCAGGCCGGCCAGGCCGAGCACTACGCCCGCCGGGCGCTCGACCTGCACCCGCCGACCCGGGTGCGCCGCCGCGCGGTCGACCTCGTGCTGCTCGCCACCGCCCAGCTCCAGCAGCGCGACCTGGAGCGCGCCTGCGAGACCGGCGCCCAGGCGGTGCGGCTGCTGAGCGGGCTGCGCTCCAACCGGGGCGTGGAGTACCTGGACGAGTTCCGCCGCCGGCTGGAGCCGTACCGGGAGCAGCGGGTGGTGCGCGAGTTCCACGCCAGGGCGGACGCCGAGGCGGCCTGAGGGCGGCCCGGAGCGGTGTGCGGACGGTGTGGGGCTCGACACCGTCCGTGCAGGGAGCGTGTGGGAACGTCCCGCCCACGTGGTCACCCGGTGAGGCGAACCGGTAGCGTGGGCGCGACGTCCAAGGAACTGTGATGCTCCCAAGAACCGACGAGATGTGGTCCGCCGTCAGCGCGCGGTCCGGCCCAGGTGAGGAATCGCGTTGAGCCAGCGCCGCTCGTACCCCAACTCGGGTGACTTCAACCTGGACGACCTGTTCCGCCCCGAGCCGGGCCAGCCGCAGGCCCAGCCCACCCCGCCGCACGGCGTCGCGCCGCAGCCCCAGCCGGGCCCGTACGGGCAGCAGCCGGGCGGGCCGGTCCAGCCCGGCCAGCCGCAGGTCCAGCCGGGTCAGCCGGTCCAGCCCCACGGGCAGCCCTCGGGGCAGCCCGAGTACTTCGGCGAGGGCGGGTACCTCCCGCCCACCCAGGCGATCCAGGCCGTCCCGGGCCAGCAGGGCGGCTGGGCGCCGCAGGCCGCCTACGGGGCCGGGCCGCAGGTCGACCCGGCGCCGGAGACCCAGCACCTGCCGCCGTACCCGACCGGGGACCCGCACCTGCAGCAGGGCGGCTATGCCCCGCAGCCCGGGTACCCGCAGGCGCAGCCGTACCAGCCGGAGCCCGTCTACCAGCCCGAGCCCGCGTACCAGCCCGAGCCGGCCCACCAGGGCGGCTCCTACGACACGTACGGCGCCGGCGTCGGCGCGGGCGAGGAGCCGGGCCGCCGCAACCGCCCGTCCGGCAGGCTGATCGCCGGAGGCGTGGTGGCCGGCTGCGCGGCCGCGGGCATCCTGGTCGCCGTCCTGATGGGCGGCGGGGAGGACCCGGCGAGCGGCAAGAAGACCACCCCGGTCGCCGCCACCAGCAGCGGCGCGGCCGGCCCCGCGACCGGCAGCGGCTCGGGCGCCCCCGTCGACCCGGCGGTGAAGGCGCAGGCGCAGGCCCTCTCCGACCTGCTGGGCACGGCGAGCGACAGCCGCAGCTCGGTGGTCTCCGCCGTGGCCTCGGTGCAGAAGTGCGACAAGCTGCCCGAGTCGCAGCAGGCGCTCACCGCGGCGGCGGGCAAGCGGCGCGAGCTGCAGACCAAGCTCGGCACGCTCAAGACCGACAAGCTGCCCGGCGGCCAGCAGCTGGTCGACCAGCTGAACGCGGCCTGGACGGCCTCGGCCTCCGCCGACGACGAGTACGCGGCCTGGGCGGGCGACATGCAGGGCGGCTGCGACGGCAAGAAGACGGACAACCAGCACTACAAGAACGCGGTGGCCTCCAGCGGCACGGCGACCACCGCGAAGAAGCAGGCGTCCGGCCTGTGGGGCACCGTCGCCGGCCAGACCGGCCTGCCGGCCCGCAGCGACGGCGACCTGTAGCGGACGTGGTGAAGGAGCGGGGGCCCTCGCCGACCCCCGCTCCTCCGGTCCTTTTGCGCCCGTCCGTCAGGCCGGCGGGCGGCCCTTGGTGAGCACCCAGCGGATGTCCACGAAGCCGTTCTGCTGCTGGGTCATCCGCCCGCCCTTGACCACCTGGTAGGTGATCCAGGTGTTCACCAGCCGGGGGGACTCGGTGCTGGGCAGCATGTTGGTGGGGCCCCAGTTCAGCGGCGGGACGAGCCCGACGTCGATGCTCTCCCCGCTGTCCAGCAGCGCGGCCACCGACTTGGAGGTGATCTCCTTGCCGGCCGCCGTCAGCTTCTCGGCGAGGACCCGGAACACCTCGTACGAGACCCAGGTGGTCTGCACGCCCGGGTCGGAGACGTCGATGGTGCGCCCGCCGGTGGTGTCGGCGCGGACCACGGCGCGCAGCCCGTCCCAGGTCTTCGCGGACTCCGGCGGGTACCAGCTGGTGACCATGGCGCCGGCCAGCGGGCCGCTGTCGCCGCCGGTGGCGTCGACCACCGACTGCTGCACGCTGCCGATCACCGAGGCGATCCGGGTGTTCTTCGGCGCGAGCCGGCGGTAGGAGTCCAGCAGGTTCCCGGTCGGCTGGGCGGCCAGCGCGCTGGTGACGCAGTTGCCCGGCTCGTCCTTGCCGATCGCCTTGCGGGCGACCTGCGCGTAGTCGGTGGACTGCTCGGGCGCCTTGACGTCCAGCAGCTTGATCCCGGCCGGCTTGAGCGCGGTGGCCAGGTAGCCGAGCAGGTTGTCGCCGGACGGGGTGTCCGGGCGCACCAGCGAGATCGCCTTGCAGCCGGCCTCGACCAGCTGGCGCCCGCTGCCGCCGATCAGGGCGGGCATGCCGCCGTCCACCGGGTACGACAGGGGGCTGGAGAACTCCGGCTGCGAGAGCCCGTAGCCGCCGATCAGCGGGATGCCCGCGCGCTCCAGCACCGGCATGAAGTCGTCGCCGTACTGGCTGTAGGAGCCGATCACGGCGACGGCCTTGGCGTCCGCGGCCTGCTGGGCGCAGGCCTTGGCGCCCTCGGCGCTGTTGTGCTCGTTGCAGGTGAGCACCCGCAGGCGGTGGCCGTTCAGCCCGCCCTTGAGGTTGACGTCCTTGCCGATGGCCTCGGCGAGTTCCGTCATTCCGGGCCGGTCGGTGCCGGTGCCCGACGGTGCCCAGGTCATCACCGTCAGGTCGCCGCTGGTGGAGGCATCGGCCGGTCCGCCGCACGCGGAGGCCGAGAAGAGGGTGGGGAACAGCACCGCGGCGGTCGCGGCGGCGGCGATCGGGCGGCGCCGCTGGCGCCTCGCGATCGGGGGACGTTCCTGGGGGGAGTCCCTTCGGCTGGTCATCGGTGTTTCCCTCTCTGGAGCGCCCTTCGGCGCGCCGGAACCACCCAAGCCCCGGCGTCACACGCCGAGAGGGCCGAAGTCCGAACGGTTGGGAAACGGAAGCCGAACTCCCGGTCGGTACGCGTGTAGATCGCGAGTGGAGCACGAACGGACGGGAACGTACGATCGTCCACCATGTCCGTCGGCACAGAATCTTCGTACCGGTCTGCCCGAAACCCTTCTCGCGCGGGCCACCGCTCCAGCACGATGGGCGGCATGCCGCTCAACGACCTGCCCTGGTGGCGCTGGCGAGCCCGAATGCGCTCGGCGCTGCACATGCTCTCCGACCCCGGCTTCCAGCAGGAGGCCTGGCTGACCGGCCGCGACGGGTACGGGGACGTCACCGACGCCGTCTACCGGCTCGTCGAGGACACCTGGCTCGACCGCTGGTCCGCCGAGAAGTACGTCGGCTCGATCTTCCGCGACTCCACCGAGGCCGCCCTCGTCGACGTCGCCGTGCTGCGGGCCGTCCAGACCCTCCACGAGGTCGGCGCGGACGCCCCGGCCGCCGCCTACCTCGGCCACCCCGGCTGGCCCGAGACGGTGCGCGCCGCCCGGGACGCCCACGTCGCCCTGGCCCTCGGCGACGGGGACGACCCGGACGCCGCGCCCAAGTCCCTGGACGTGCTGCGCATCCTGACCTCGGTCTAGGCGCCTCTCCCTCGGGGGCCCAGCCGGGCTCGTCCCGCACTCCGGGCAGCGCGCCCGCGGGCCGCCCCGGGTGTGACAGGCTGGAGCGCCTTCGCACCACCCCGTGCACCACGACCGCATTCGCCACGACCGCATCCGCCACGACCTCAGGACGGGACACCCCCAGTGGAACAGCAGCCGGCCAGCGCCCAGTACGTCCTCACGCTGTCCTGCCCCGACAAGCAGGGCATCGTCCACGCTGTCTCCAGCTACCTCTTCATGACCGGCTGCAACATCATCGACAGCCAGCAGTTCGGGGACGGGGACAGCGGGCTGTTCTTCATGCGGGTGCACTTCTCCGCCGAGGAGGCCGTCACCGCCGACAAGCTGCGCGCCAGCTTCGCGGCCATCGGCGCCTCCTTCGCGATGGACTGGCAGATCCACCCGACCGAGCAGCGGATGCGGATCGTCCTCATGGTCAGCAAGTTCGGGCACTGCCTGAACGATCTGCTCTACCGCACCCGGATCGGCGCCCTGCCGGTGGAGATCGCCGCGGTGGTCTCCAACCACACCGACCTGCGCGACCTGACCGAGAGCTACGGCGTCCCCTTCCACCACATCCCGGTCACCCGGGACACCAAGGCCGAGGCGGAGCAGCGCCTCCTCGACCTGGTGGCCAAGGAGGACGTCGAACTGGTCGTGCTGGCCCGCTACATGCAGGTCCTCTCCGACCAGCTCTGCACCGCGCTGTCCGGCCGGGTGATCAACATCCACCACTCCTTCCTGCCGAGCTTCAAGGGCGCCAAGCCCTACCACCAGGCGCACGCCCGGGGCGTGAAGCTGATCGGCGCCACCGCGCACTACGTCACCGCCGACCTCGACGAGGGCCCGATCATCGAGCAGGAGGTGGCCCGCGTCACCCACGACGTCAGCCCCGACCAGCTCGTCGCGCTCGGCCGGGACGTCGAGTGCCAGGCGCTCGCCCGGGCCGTCAAGTGGCACAGCGAGCACCGGGTGCTGCTCGACGGGACGCGCACCGTCGTCTTCGCGTAAGCCGGGGACTACGGGCGGGACAGCAGCGGGAGGGCGTGCAGCACCTCGCGGATCACGGCCCGGTCCCCGTGCGCGCCCACCGGCAGCCGGTCCGGGTCGCGGTGGGCGGCGGCCAGCTGGCACAGCTCCAGGGCGTCCAGCACCATCGTCGCCACCGGCTCCCCGGCCGACGGCCGCGCCTGCGGGCCGTCCAGCGGGACCAGCCACTCGCCGGCCGCCGGGCCGTCGACCAGCAGCCGCAGCTGCCGACCGGCCCGACCCCGCCGGTCCGGGGCGCCCTGTCCGTCCTGACCGTCCGGCGCCGCCGGCGCTCCGGCGTGCTCGGGGTGCTGCGCCCGCAGGCCGGACAGCGCCGAGGGCAGCATCCGTACGGTCAGGTCCACCATCTGCCGCAGGTGCTGCGGCGCCGGCGGGGCGTACGGGTACGCGACGGCGCGGGCCACGTCCTCGCCGTGCACGTAGCACTCGAGGGCCCGGTCCACGAAGGCGTCGCGCAGCGGCAGCACCGCGAAGCCGAGGTCGACCGGGGTGTTGCCCCGCGGGGCGAGTGCGGCGCTGCGCACCAGGTCGTGGGTGAGCCGGCGCCACCGGGCGCGCACCGCCTGCGGCGGCTGCCCGGCCTGCTCGGCGATCATCCGCGCCGTACGGGCGGCGATCCCGGCGTACGGCCCGCCCTGCGGCGGCACCCGGGGCGCGGCGAACGCGGCGGGCGCGGCGCCGTCCTGCGGCGGGACCCGGGGCGGCGCGGCGGGTGCGCAGGGGGCGCCCGGCACGGCGGGCACGGGGTCGGGCAGGCCGAGCGCCAGCGCGAGGTACCCGTCCACCGCGCTCAGGTGGCACAGCACCTCGGCCGGGCGCAGTTGCTCGGCGCCGCCGTGCCAGGGCAGTTCGGCGACCTCCTGCCACTCCTGCGGGCCGAGGTCGCGCAGCAGCGCGTCCAGCTTGGCGGTCTCCGCCGTGTACGGCACGCCCCAGGCGGGGACGGGCAGTTGGGCCGGGCGGCGGGCCAGGCACCAGTCGAGGACCTGCTGGCGCAGGGAGCCGGGCTGGTCCAGCGGCTCCTCCAGGGAGAGCCAGCCGGCCGCCTCCCGCAGCCGGGCCGCGTCGGCGGCGCACTCCGCGCAGCCGCGCAGGTGCCGCTCCAACTCGGCGGCCTCGTGCGGAGGGCAGGCGCCCAGGGCCCAGGCGCCGAGCAGTGAGCGCAGGGCGTCGTGCTGCTCTTCGGTGCTCGTCACGTGCCCCCGGCCCCCGTCGTCGCGTCGCCGCCGCTTCCTTCCCCCGGCGTGCCGTCCCCCTGCGCGCCGCCTGCCGGGCCGCCGCCCTGGCGGGCGCGCTCCTCGGCCAGTTCGGTGGCCAGCAGGTCCAGTCCGAGCCGCATCCGCTGCTTGGCGGCCTGCTCGCTGATGCCGAGCAGCCGGGCCGTCTCCTGGTAGGTGCGGCCGTCGTAGTACGTCACGGCGATGGTCTCACGCAGCGGCCCGGGCAGGGAGTCGACCACGTACTGCATGCGCGCGGCGGTGGCGACGGCGCGGATCTCCTCCTCGGCGGCGCCCGGTCCGCCGCCCGCCGCGCCGGGGCCGGTCGCACCGGCGGGCACGAACTCGGCGGCGCGGGCGGCCCGGAGGCGGTCGACGGCGCGGCGGTGGGTGAGGGCGCCGAGCCAGGAGCGCATCGAGCCCTGGGCGGGGTCGAACTCCTCGGGGTGCTCCCAGACGTGGGCGAAGATCTCCCGGGTGAGCTGGGCGGCGGCGGCCTGGTCGCCGAGGACGCGCCCGGCGAGGCCGTGCACCATCGGCGAGAGCCGGTCGTAGAGTTCGCCGAGCGCCGTCTCCTCGCCCCGTGCGAGGCGGCGCTGCAACTGCTCGTCCCAGCGCGGGTTCTCGTCCGGGGCGGCCATCGGGAACCACCCTCTCCTGCCCGGGTTCGCTGGCGCCTCCCACGGTATCCCGGGGCCGGGCGCGGCGGGCGTGAATCGGTCAAGAACGGAACCCGCTCTCGCGGATCGCCGCGCGCCGCCGGGGTGTTCGGGCCGGGGTGCGGCGGCTTCGTCGGACGATGGGACGATCCGCTGGTGGGACGGTCCGTCGGCGCCCCTGTTCGAGAGGTGCTGGACATATGTCGCACGGGTGGTTCGCGAGTGGCGAAGACGGTGTGGAGGGTGTGCGGCGGTAGGTTCCCGGCATGCGGGATTCCGGCCGGTCGGCCCGGGCCGGACGTGTGCCGGTGCGAGGTTCGCGAGAGTGAGCGGGACAGTATGCACCGCCCTGTCCCCCGATCGCTGGAATATGCCCGAAGCGCTTGCTGCGGAGGGCCCGCCCACTCATCCTGAGGCGTATTCGAGCCGCGGCCGGTGCGTGACGGACGGTCGGGACGGCACGGTCGGGACGGCACGGCCGGGTCCGCGAGGGCGGAGCGGTCGGGCGGGTGCCCGAGGTGCACGACGGTGCACGAGGTGCACAGGGTGCACGGACACGAGGGTGCACGGGAGACGACGGGCCGGGTGGCCGCGGGCGAGGTGCGAGGGCCCGCCGGCCGGCCGGTCCGGCCCGATCGGGACGATGGCCGAACTGCGAGTGCGGGTGGTGGAGCGGTGCAGGTTCTTCAAGTGCAGCTTGCGGTGCAGGCGGACCCGGCCGAGGTGGGCCGTGCCCGCCGGTGGGTGCGCTCGCGGCTGCTGAACCACGGGGTGGACCCGGACGCGCCGATGGCCGAGACGGTGGTGCTGGTCGTCTCCGAGCTGGTCACCAACGCCGTGGTGCACACGGGCTGTCCGGCCGTGCTGAGGCTCTGTCTGCCGGTGCCGGACGCCCCCGGACAGGAGCGGACGGAGCAGGAGCAGGAGCGGGCGGCGCCGTCCCTCCGCGTGGAGGTCGCCGACGCCAGCCAGGTCGCCCCCGCGCCCCGGCACGCGGGCGCGGACCAGGACGCCACCAACGGGCGGGGCCTGGAACTGGTCGAGCTGCTCTGCGAGCGCTGGGGCTGGTACCCGGACGGCAGCGGCAAGCGGGTCTGGTGCGAGATCGGCGCGGACGCCCGGCCCGCGGACCCGCTGGCGGGCGTCGACTGGGCGGCTTTGGCGCAATAGCGGCTTCCACGCCGCCCCCTCGCGGACACCGGAACCCGTCGGCCGATCACCGGCCGAAAGGTGACGCAACCATTCCGAATTTCCGACTACCCATTGACGTGACGTATCCGACTGATCACGCTTGGGTGCGGCTCTCCGTTGCGAGGGGACGCCGAGGGGTCGTCCGTCCACCGCCACGGTGCTGCTGTCCATGGGGGATCGCGTCAGCAGGGGGGACCGTGGACCGCCGGGGGCGGACCGCTCCTCGGCGAGTGCGGAGCGCCCGGCGCGGGTTCAGGGCCCGTGCGCCGCGAGCGGGTGGCGGGGGAGCGGTGGGATCCGGCCAACCGGCCAGGCTTCTCCCAGCGTTCACTCAGGAACCGTGGGCCTGAGCGCTGTTCAGCCCGTGACGGCGCGGAAGGTGCGCCGGTAGGCGCTCGGCGCCACGTCCAGCCGGCCGCGCAGCTGAAGCCGCAGCGAGGCCGCCGTACCGAAACCGGACTCCCTGGCCACCTGGTCGATGCTCAGATCGGTGCGCTCCAGCAGCTGCCGCGCCCGCTCCGTGCGCTGCACGGTGATCCACTGCCCCGGGCTGGAGCCGGTCTCCTCCCGGAAGCGCCGGGTGAACGTCCGCACGCTCATGCCCGCCAGCTCCGCCAACTGCCGCAGCGCCAGCGGCTCGTCCAGGTGCTCCAGCGCCCAGGCCCGCACCGCCGCCGTGCCCTGCCCGGTGGCCTCCGGCGGGCTCGGCGCCTCGACGTACTGCTTCTGGCCGCCCTCGCGCCAGGGCGGCACCAGGCAGTTGCGGGCCACCGCGTTGGCCACCGCGCTGCCGTGGTCGCGGCGCACCACGTGCAGGCACAGGTCCACCCCGGCGGCGACCCCGCCGGAGGTGAGCACGTTCCCGTCGTCGGTGTAGAGCACGTCCGGGTCCAGCCGCACCGCCGGGAACCGCTGCGCGAAGCGCTCGGTGTAGCGCCAGTGGGTGGTGGCCGGGCGGCCGTCCAGCAGCCCGGCGGCGGCCAGCAGGAAGGAGCCGGTGCAGATCGACATCAGCCGGGCGCCGGGCCGGATGCGGGCCAGGACGGCCGCCAGTTCGGGGGTGAAGGCGGCGTCCACCGAGTCCGGGCTGGAGTCGGCGGAGGCCGGGACCACCACCGTGTCGGCCTGCTCCAGCAGTTCGGGCCCGTGGTCGACGGCGATCCTGAAGTCCGCGCTGGTGGCGACCGGTTCGCCGTCCACGGTGCAGGTGGCCACCCGGTACAGCGGCCGCCCGCCGGAGTCCTTGGCCGTGCCGAAGATCCGTGCGGGAATGCCGAGTTCGAACGCGATCACGCCGTCCAGCGCGAGCACCGCGACCAGGTGCGCCATGCCGTCCCCTCTCCTCCTGGAGTCCTCCTGGAGCTCCGGGCCAGGGTAGCGCCCGCCGTGGCCCGATCCTTGCGAAAGCTGTCGTTCAGGCCACTCGTCGCCGCCGCGGTCCGCCGGGAGACTCGACGTCGTGACCGAACGCAGCGCCCTCGCCGCCACCCCGACGCCCGCGCCCGCCGGCCGGCGCCCCGGCCGCCGCCCCCGGGTGCACTACGCCTGGACCGTCGCCGCCGTCGCCCTGCTCGTCCTGCTGGGCTCGGCCGGATTCCGTTCCACGCCCAGCCTGATGATGGACGCCCTCCACAACGAGTTCGGCTGGTCCAACGGGACCATCGCCAGTGCCACCTCCGTCAACCTCGCCCTCTACGGCCTCACCGCCCCCTTCGCCGCCGCCCTGATGGACCGCTTCGGCGTCCGGCTGGTCGTCGTCTGCGCCCTGCTCACCATCTCCGTCGGCGCCGGCCTCACCATGCTGATGCGCCAGCCCTGGCAGCTCGTGCTCTGCTGGGGCGTGCTGGTCGGCCTCGGCAGCGGCTCCATGGCCGGCGCCTTCGCCACCACCATCACCGGCCGCTGGTTCGTCGCCCGCCAGGGCCTGGTCACCGGCGTGCTCACCGCCGCCGGGGCCGCCGGGAACCTGATCTTCCTGCCCGTCGGCGCCTGGCTGGTCGAGCAGCACGGCTGGCGCTCCGCCGTCGTCGTGGTCTCGCTCGCCGCCAGCGCCGTCGCCGTGCCCGTCCTGCTCCTGATGCGCGAGCGCCCCGCCGACCTCGGTCTGCTCCCGTACGGCGCCACCGAGGCCCCGCCCGCCCCCGCCCCGGACCGCCGGGCCATCGCCCGCTCCCTGCGGGTGCTGCGCGACGCGGCCCGCACCCGGGCGTTCTGGCTGCTCGCCGCCACCTTCGCCATCTGCGGCGCCACCACCGTCGGCCTGGTCGGCACCCACTTCATCCCCGCCGCCCACGACCACGGCATGCCCGTCACCACCGCGGCGAGCCTGCTCGCCCTGGTCGGCCTCTTCGACGTGGTCGGCACCGTGTTCAGCGGCTGGCTCACCGACCGCGTCGACTCCCGGGTGCTGCTCACCGTCTACTACGGGCTGCGCGGCCTGTCCCTGCTCCTGCTGCCGCAGCTGCTCGCCGGCTCGCTGCAGCCGCCGATCCTCGCCTTCGTCGTCTTCTACGGCCTGGACTGGGTCGCCACCGTGCCGCCGACCGTCGCCCTGTGCCGTCGCCACTTCGGCGAGGACGCGCCGATCGTCTTCGGCTGGGTGCTCGCCGCCCACCAGGTCGGCGCCGCCCTCGTCGCCGGCCTCGCGGGCCTGGCCCGGGACGCGCTCGGCACCTACGACCTCACCTGGTACGGCGCCGGGGCGCTGTGCGCCGTCGCCGTCGGGCTCTGCCTGGCGCTGCGCGGCGGCCGCCCGGCCGGGGCCGCGGGAGGGGCTGCCGGAGGAGCCGTCGGGGGAGCTGCTGGGGGAGCTGCTGGGGGAGCTGTCGGAGGGGCCGTCGTGGCGGAGGGCTAGGCTCCGGATCATGGCGCTGACCTTCACCCTGGACCCGAAGCCCGACCCCGACCTGCGCACCGCCGTGGTCCGCCTCTGGACGGATGTCACCAACGCCGGGGGAGCGGTCGGCTTCGTGGCCCCCGTCACCGAGGACGAGGTGTGGGACACCGCCGACCGCCAGTTCGCCGGGATCGCCCCCCAGGGCCCCGACCGGCTGCTGGTCGCCCACGAGGAGGGGACCGGCCGGCTGGTCGGGGTGCTGTTCTTCGAGTCGATGCGCTTCGGCCTGATGGAGCACTGGCGGATGCTCAAGCGCGTCATGGTCCACCCCGATGTCCAGGGCCTCGGGTACGGCGCCGCCCTCCTCGCCGAGGCCGAGCGCGTCGCCCGCGCCTGGGGCCTGGAGTCGCTGCGGCTCACCGCGCGCGGCGGCCAGGGCCTTGAGCGCTTCTACGAACGCTGCGGCTACCGCGAGGTCGGTCGGGTCCCGGCCGCGATCCGCGTCGCCCCCGGCGACGACCGGGACGACATCACCCTCTGGCTCGACCTGCGCTGACGCCCGCGGGCGGCCGACCCGTCCTCGGAGCCGGGTGTCAGGCATGCTTCACTGGGAGACCCCGCCCCCGATCCGCCCGAAGGATGTGCCCCCCGTGAGCAGCAACGGCCAGGAGAAGTCGCACGCCACGCTCCGCTACACCTCGCTGCGGGTCAGCATCTTCCTCGCCTGCCTGCTGGTGGCCCTGCTGCTCGGGCACTTCGGGGTCATCCCGGTCAGCGGGGAGGCCGGCATGATCTTCCTGTTCCTGCTCGCCGCGATCGCCTCCGCGCCGATCAGCTACGCGCTGCTGAGCCGCCAGCGCGACGAGATGTCCGCCCAGATCAGCACCAAGGTCACGGGGATGCGCAGCCGCACCGTCGAGCGGATCGCCGCGCAGAACGCCGAGGAGGACGCGGCCGACGACGCCGCCCGCGCGGCCGCCGCCCGCCGGAACTGACCCCGGCACCGGCCCCCTTGCCCGCCACCGACCCCGCCCCCCGTACGGCCGATGAGCCCGTTCCCCTTCGGGCCGACGAGCCCGCGGCCGGGACCTGGCCGGCCCCCGCCCGCCGCCCCACCGGGCGCGACGTGGCCCGGCTCGCCGGAGTCTCCCAGGCCACCGTCTCGCTGGTCTTCTCCGGCTCCGAGGCCGGCCGTCGCGTCTCCGAGGCCACCCGCGAGCGGGTCCGCCAGGCCGCGAGCAGCCTCGGCTACCGCCCGCAGGCCGCCGGCCGTCAACTGCGGCTCGGCCGCAGCGGGATGGTCATGCTGGCGGTGCCCAACCTCCAGGGCCCCTTCTTCGGCCGGGTGCTGGAGGGCGTCCACGAGGAGGCCGCCCGGCACGGCCTGGAGGTCGTCGTCAGCTCCGGCTGGGGCGGCGCCACCCTCGCCGAGGCCGCCACCAGCAGCCGCTTCGACGGCCTGCTGATCTGCTCCCCGGACGACAGCCAGCTCGGCGAACTTCCCGCCGACACCCCGGCGGTGTACCTCGACGCCGACCCCTCCACCGACCCGGCCCGGCCCACCGTCGAACTCGACGTCGGCGGCGGCATGCGCCGCGCCGTCGAGCACCTCGCCGCCCTCGGCCACCGCCGGATCGGGCACCTGCGCTCCGTCCACTCCGCCTACACCTTCCGCGTCCGGCAGGCCGCCTTCGAGCAGGCCGTGCGCGAACTCGGTCTTGAGGTCGTCGAGTTGGGCGTCAGCCTGAACGAGGGGCACGCCGTCGCCCGGCGCGTGGCCGACGAGCTGCTGGAGCGGCCCGACCGCCCGCGCGCCGTGGTCTGCGACGACGACGTGGTCGCCTCCGGCGTCTACCAGGCCGCGGTGGCGCGGGGGTTGAGGGTGCCGGACGACCTGTCGGTGGTCGGCATGGACAACGTCACGGTCGCCGCGCTGCTCGCCCCGCCGCTGACCACCGTCGACCTGCCCGGCGAGGAACTCGGCCGGGTCGGCGCGGCCCTGCTGGCCGGACTGCTGCGCGGCGAGCCCGCCGCGCCGGTGGCGCCGCTGCCCACCTCGCTGGTGCTGCGCGCCTCGACGGCCGCACCGGGCTGAACCGGCCGGGCTCCGGCGAACCGAACCGGCCGGGCCCCGGAGAACCGAACCGGCCGGGCCCGGAGAAGAGGGGACCGCGCCCGCCGGCCAGACCACCGGCGGACGCGGTCGTTCAGGGGGCGGGGGTCATCCCGCCAGGGCGGCCGCCGGCGCGGGGGCGGCCGGGGCCGGGGC
The DNA here is from genome assembly GCF_044767945.1 of Kitasatospora sp. NPDC101183. Classification (NCBI taxonomy): domain Bacteria; kingdom Bacillati; phylum Actinomycetota; class Actinomycetes; order Kitasatosporales; family Streptomycetaceae; genus Kitasatospora; species Kitasatospora sp. NPDC101183. Next base: position 115,870 of record NZ_JBIWOW010000007.1, read on the forward strand.
CGTACGGAACCAGCCGCGGGCGCCGAACAGCAGCACCCCGCCCAGCGCGATCCCGCCGACCGCGCAGAGCGCCACCGGGCGCAGCGAGTCCTCGGCGAGCCTGCCGGAGACGGCGTAGCCCAGCGAGTTGCCCGTCGCGAAGAGCGTCACCAGCCAGGCGAAGGCCTCCGTCACCGTCCCCGTCGGCGCCAGCTCCGCGACCAGCACGAACGCCGCCGCCAGCAGCGGGGCCAGAGCGACACCCGACAGGAAGGCCAGCGCCGCCATCGCGTACGGCCCGGGCAGGGCCACCAGTGGCAGGTAGGAGGCGGCCATCGCCAGCGCCATCACCCAGGTGCGGGTGGCCGTGGTGCTGCGCCAGGAGACCATCCCGTAGGCGAGCGCCCCGAGCAGCCCGCCGAGGGCGGCCAGCGCCAGCAGGGTGCCCGCGCCGCCGGGCAGGGCCCCGGCGTGGTGCTCGGCGTAGGCGATGAACAGCACGTTCTGCGCGCCGACCGCCCAGCCGGCCCCGGCCAGGCCCACGACGAGCAGCACCAGTCCGGGGGAGCGCAGCGGCCCGAGCAGCCCGGCGGAGTGCTCCCGGGCGGGGGCGCGCCAGGCCCGGGCGGGCGCGGTGGTGGCCACGATCAGGGCGCCGGCCAGGCCGAGGCCGGCGGCGACCCAGAGCGCGGCGACGGGGCTGAACACCCCGGAGATGACGGAGACGGCCAGCGGCCCGGCCACGTAGAGGATCTGCTGGGAGGCGGAGTCGAAGGCGTACGCGGTGTCGAGCCGCTCCTCCTCGACGACGGTCGGCCACAGCGAGCGCAGGCAGGGTTCCAGCGGGGGCATCGCGAGCCCGGCGACGGCGGCCCCGAGCGGGGCGGCGACGGCGGAGCCGGGGTCGAGGGCGAGCAGCGCGTACCCGCCGCCGGCGAGGACGGCGGAGGCGAGCAGCACCCTCGGCTGCCCGGTGCGGTCGACGATCCGGCCGAGCACGGGCCCGCCGATCGCGGCGGAGATCGCGTACGCGGAGGTGGCGAGCCCGATCCGGCCGAACGGCACCCCGGCGTCGCGCAGGGCGAGGGCGATGACCAGGGCGGTCATGCCGGCGGGCAGTCGGCCGAGCAGGGTGCCGAGCAGCAGTCGGGTGACGTGCGGGGCGCGGAGCAGGGCGAGGTAGCCCATCGGCGTTCCTTCTCCGATGCGGGGCGTGGGTGGGCAGGGGAGGTGTGAACGCAAAGTTATACGTATAACTGCTCAGCGGTCAAGGTCATCTCAAACAAGTACTTTGAACATCTCAAACGTTTGCTGCTAACGTGTCGGCCATGACAGCCTCAGACGCACTGCGGACGAACGGCCCGGGCCCGCAGCCCGGCGCCGCCCGCCCGTGCGCTCTGACCGGTGCTGTGGACAGCCCGCGCCGTTGTCGCGCCATGGGCTGCACCGACCCCAGCTGTATCCAGGCGGCACGCCCCTGACCGGGGCCGAGACCCTCCCCGTCCGGCCCGCGCGCCGTGCCGCCGTCCCCAACGCGCCCCCCACCTCACCGTCACGCCCTCCCCCGGAGTCGCACCCCCATGTCCACAGCGCCCGAGGCGACCACGTCGCCGTCCGTGCTCACCCGCATCCGCAAGACGCCGTTCTGGGTGCAGATCGTCGCCGGCCTCGTGCTCGGCATCGGCCTGGGCTACCTGGCCCGCGCCGCCGACATCTCCTGGCTGGCGACCACCCTGGAGACGATCGGCAAGATCTTCGTCCAGCTGCTCAAGCTGGCCGTCCCGCCACTGGTCTTCACCGCGATCGTGGTCAGCGTCGCCAACCTGCGCAACGTCACCAACGCGGCCCGCCTCGCCACCCGCACCCTGCTCTGGTTCATGATCACCTCGCTGATCGCCGTCGCGATCGGCCTGGGCCTGGGCCTGCTCACCAACCCCGGCAAGGGCACCAACCTCAAGACCGAGGGCCTCAAGGCGCTCGACTCCAAGGGCACCTGGGTCGACTTCCTGACCGGGATCTTCCCGACCAACATCGTCGACGCCTTCACCAAGGTGAACGTCCTGCAGATCGTCTTCCTGGCGGTCGTGGTCGGCGCCGCGATCATCAAGCTCGGCAGCAAGGCCGAGCCCGTCCTCAAGCTCAGCGAGTCCGTGCTGGAGCTGACCCAGACCGCCCTGTGGTGGGTCATCCGGCTCTCCCCGCTCGGCACCCTCGGCCTCATCGGCAAGTCCGTCGCCAAGTACGGCTGGGACCTGCTCAAGCCCTTCGCCACGCTGACCCTCGACATCTACGTCGGCTGCGCGCTGGTGCTGTTCGTCGTCTACTCGCTGGTGCTGCGCTTCGCCGCCGGGCTCAACCCGCTGCACTTCTTCAAGGGCGCCTGGCCCGCCATCCAGCTGGCCTTCGTCTCCCGCTCCTCCGTCGGCACCCTGCCCGTCACCCGCCGCGTCACCGAGCGCCTCGGCGTCCCGAGCGAGTACGCCTCCTTCTCCGTCCCGTTCGGCGCCACCACCAAGATGGACGGCTGCGCCTCGGTCTACCCGGCCATCGCCGCGATCTTCGTCGCCCAGGTCTACAACATCGACCTGGGGATCAAGGACTACATCCTGATCGCCTTCGTCTCGGTCGTCGGCTCCGCCGCCACCGCGGGCCTGACCGGCGCGATCGTCATGCTGACCCTGACCCTCTCCACCCTGGGCCTGCCCCTGGAGGGCGTCGGCCTGCTGCTGGCCATCGACCCGATCCTCGACATGATGCGCACCGCGACCAACGTGGCCGGCCAGGTCGTCGTGCCGATCGTCGTCGCCTCCCGCGAGAAGATCCTCGACGTCGCCGCGTACAACAACCCCTCGGGTGACCTGTACGACGCCCCCGTGGCCGTCGGCGCGGTGGCGGCGAAGACCGCCTGAGGCCCGTAGCGAAAAGGCCCGGCCCCGAACCGATCGACGGTTCGGGGCCGGGCCTTTCGCTTTTTCCGGCGCGCGGGATTCCGGTGCGCCGTTTTCGTACGGACATTTCGCGGGCGGATTCCGTGAACTGCGGGAATAGGCGCGGTGGGACGGTCGCGGCGGCTCGGGCGATTCCGGGTTGCCCGGGCTGCCCGGGGCGGCCCGGGGCGGCCCGGACGGTTCCGGGCACAAGGCAGGGGGCCCGCCGGGATGGGCGGGCCCCCTTGGGTACTGCTCTTGAGCTCATCGTGGCGGCTGTCGGGAGCCGCCTACGGACCCGCACGGGTCCAGAGCGATCAGAACATCATGAGGAAGGTCAGATCGCGACGACGTTCTCCGCCTGCGGGCCCTTCGGACCCTGGGTGACGTCGAAGCTGACCGCCTGGTTCTCCTCCAGCGAGCGGAAGCCGCTCGCGTTGATGGCGGAGTAGTGAACGAAGACGTCCGGGCCGCCGCCCTCCTGGGCGATGAAGCCGAAGCCCTTCTCAGCGTTGAACCACTTGACGGTTCCCGTGGCCATGCCGTTCTCCTTGCGAGGCGTGTCGGGGGCCACACCGTGTGGCACCCGGTCCGCTGCGCTGATCGCCCTGCCTTCGGACGAGTCCGAAGTTTTTCGATATTGCTGAAAAACTACAAAAAGCCCGCGGTTACATGCTCCGCAGGCTTCAAGTACTGCAAGGGGAATCAAACTGCAACTGAGGGCAACGCTAGCATGCGGCCGCTGTGACGACCAGGGGTGACTTGCGGTGCACGGGGCGCGTGTCGTAAGCGCGCGCGAGTGTGTTCGAACAGTTCCCCGAGGCCCTTCCGACGGCCGTCCCGGGTGCGTGTCGGGTGCGTGTCGCGAGCGTGTCGCGAGCGTGTCGCGAGCGTGTCGCGAGCGTGTCGCGAGCCCGCTGCGGGCTCCCGCCGACACCGGGCATACGCTGCGGTGAAGCGTATGACCAGCAAGGGAGCGGCGCAGTGGCAGCACCGGAAGCACGATCGCCGGAGCACCCGGAGGACCTCGACCACCCGGGGCCCGCAGGCCCCGCAGGGGCCGCGCCGGTCAGGCCGAGGGTCGGCCACATCCAGTTCCTCAACTGCGTCCCCCTCTACTGGGGCCTCGCCAGGACCGGGAACCTCCTCGACCTCGACCTCACCAAGGACACCCCCGAGAAGCTCAGCGACCAGCTCGTGAACGGCTCCCTCGACATCGGCCCCATCACCTGCGTGGAGTACCTGCGCCACGCCGAGGACCTCCTCGTCCTGCCCGACATCGCCGTCGGCAGCGACGGCCCGGTCATGTCCTGCCACATCGTGAGCAAGGTCCCGCTGCGCGAACTCGACGGGCGCCGCGTCGCCCTCGGCTCCACCAGCCGCACCTCCGTCCGCCTCGCCCGGCTGCTGCTGGAGGAGCGCGAGGGCGTGCGGCCCGAGTACTTCAGCTGCCCGCCCGAGCTCGGCCAGATGCTCGCCGAGGCCGACGCCGCCGTCCTGATCGGCGACCCGGCGCTGCGCGCCCACCTCGGCCAGGCCGCCGAGCTCGGCCTCACCGTCCACGACCTCGGCGCGATGTGGAAGGAGTGGACCGGCCTGCCGTTCGTCTTCGCCGTCTGGGCCGTGCGCCGCGAGTTCGCCGAGCACCGGCCCGAGCTGACCGCCGCCGTGCACCGGGCCTTCCTGGAGTCCCGCGACCTGTCCCTCGTCGAGGCCGCCAAGGTCGCCGAGCAGGCCGCCCGCTGGGAGAGCTTCGGGGCCGACGTGCTGGAGCGGTACTTCAGCGAGGCGCTCGACTTCTCGCTCGGCGAGCGGCAGCTGGCCGGCATCGCCGAGTTCGCGCGCCGGGTGGCGCACGACAGCGGGTTCGCGCCCGACGTCGCGGTGCGACTGCTGGAGCCGGCGGCGCTGCCGGTGGCCCTGCCGGTGGCGTAGCCCTTTCGTGCGCCCGGCCGCCCCGGCGCGGATCACCGGTCGGATCACCGGTCGGATCACCGGTCGGATCACCGGTCGGGTCACGGCGCGGATCGCGGCGCGGGTCAGGGGTTCGGATCACGGCTCGGTCGCGGCGGGGTGCGGCTGGCGGGTTGGCCGGTGCGCGGGCGGCCCGGCCCGGTACGGTCTGCCCGGGAGCGGGGGGCCTGCTCCCGGCGCGCCCGTGGGGCGACGCGAGCGAGGGGAGCGTACGGCATGCGGGCTCTGGAGGCGGACGACCCCCGCCAGGTGGGCGCCTACCGGCTGCTGAGGCGGCTGGGCGCGGGCGGGATGGGCCGCGTCTACCTCGGCCGCACCGCCGGCGGGCGCACCGTCGCCGTCAAGGTGGTGCGCGGCGAACTCGCCGACGACGCCGAGTTCCGCGCCCGGTTCCGGCGGGAGGTCGCCGCCGCCCGCCGCGTCGGCGGCACCTGGACCGCGCCCGTCCTGGACGCCGACACCGAAGGCCCCCAGCCCTGGGTCGCCACCGGCTACGTCGCCGGGCCCGCCCTCGGAGACGCCGTCCGGGAGTCCGGCCCGCTGCCCGAACCGTCCGTCCGGGCCCTCGGTGTCGGCCTCGCCGAGGCGCTCGGGCACGTCCACGGGCTCGGCCTCGTCCACCGGGACGTCAAGCCGTCCAACGTGCTGCTCACCCTGGACGGGCCCCGGCTGATCGACTTCGGCATCGCCCGGGCCCTCGACGCGACCAGCGGGCTCACCCAGTCGGGGTACGTGGTCGGCTCGCCCGGGTTCATGTCGCCCGAACAGGCCAACGGGCTCAACCCGGGGCCGGCCGGGGACGTCTTCTCGCTCGGCGCCGTCCTCGCCTTCGCCTCCACCGGGATTCACCCGTTCGGGGAGGGCGTCAGCGCGGCCGTCCTGCTGTACCGGGTGCTGCACGAGGAACCGGACGTCTCCGGGCTGACCGGGCCGCTGCGCGCCACGATCCTGCGGTGCCTCGCCAAGGACCCGGCCAACCGGCCCAGCCCGCGGCAGCTGCGGATCCTGCTCGACCCGGACGGCTCGGCGGCCGGGCGGCTGGCGCAGGGTGCCTGGCTGCCGTCCGCGCTCGCGGCCGGGGTGGGGCGGGCGGCGGTGGGGCTGCTGGACCTGGAGGGGGAGGGCCCTGCTGAGTCGCCGGTGGCTTCGGGTGCGGATGCGGGTTCGAACGCGGGTTCGGGCACGGGTTTTTCGGGCACGGCGCCGGGCGAGGGGCGGAGGCGGGGCGCGCGGAGCGGGGTCGTGGCGGTGGTCTGCGCGGCGGCGGTCGCGCTGCTCGCCGGGGGCGGGTACGGGCTGTACGCCTGGCTGCACCGGGCCCCGGCGCCGGTGGGGCCGCTCGCCGGGCCGACGACGACGGTGACGCCGCAGCCGGCTCCGGTCACGTCGACGGCTTCTGCTTCTGCTTCTGGTTCGTCCTCGCCTTCCGCGTCCACGGGGGGAGGGGCGGTGCCGGCCTCGTTCGTGGGCACCTGGCGCGGGGACATGGTGACGGAGAAGGGCCTGGCGGCCGGGACCACCACGGTCACCGTCCGTCCCGTCGCGGTCGGCCAGGAGGGCACCACCAGCCGCAACGCCCTCACCGGGCTGATCTCGATCAGCTGCGACGGCGCCTGGACCCTCAAGTCCGTCTCCGAGGGGAAGCTCGTCTTCCAGTCCCGGCTCGTCCACTCCTCCATCCCCGGCGCCTGCACCAGCGGCAGCAACGCGGAGACGCTCACCCTCCAGGGCGACGGCACCCTCCGGTTCACCTCCGCCGACCCGGGCGCCGGCAACCCGTCCGGGACCCTGCACAAGGTGGACGGGGGCACGCCCGCCCAGACGCCCGCGCAGACGCCGGGGTAGACGCCGGGGTAGACGCCCGCGCGGACTCCGGGGTGGACCTCGGCGCAGACGCCGGGGTGGACGCCCCGGCCAGGGGCGACGGGCTGGGGCCGGTGGCCGAAATGAGCTGGCGTAGGCTGGTTCGGCCGTACCCGGACGCCCCGTCGTCCGGCCCCCGAGAAGAGAGAAGGCCGCCAGGTGACCGAGCTCGCAGCCACCGCCCTCGTTGCGTCCAGCACCGACCTGCAGGCCGTGCTCGACCGCGCCGCCGCCGGCGGCCGGATCACCCCGGAGGAGGCGCTCGACCTGTACCGCTCGGCGCCGCTGCACGCGCTCGGCTCCGCCGCCGACGCGGTGCGCCGCCGCCGCTACGCCGGCACCGAGCACATCGCGACGTACATCATCGAGCGCAACATCAACTACACCAACGTGTGCGTGACGGCCTGCAAGTTCTGCGCCTTCTACGTGCCGCCGAAGAGCGACAAGGGCTGGTCCCGCGAGCTCGACGAGATCCTGCGCCGCTGCGCCGAGACCGTCGAACTCGGCGGCACCCAGATCATGTTCCAGGGCGGGCACCACCCCGACTACGGCGTGGAGTACTACGAGCGCGCCTTCTCCGCGATCAAGGCCGACTTCCCGCAGCTGGTGATCCACTCGCTGGGCGCCTCCGAGGTCGAGCACATGGCGAAGATCTCGGGGGTCTCCGTCGAGGAGGCCATCACCCGGATCCACAAGGCCGGCCTGGACTCCTTCGCCGGCGCCGGCGCCGAGCTGCTCCCGGAGCGGCCGCGCAAGGCCATCGCCCCGCTCAAGGAGTCGGGCGAGCGCTGGCTGGAGATCATGGAGACCGCGCACGGCCTCGGCGTGGAGTCCACCTCCACCATGCTGATGGGCACCGGCGAGACCAACGCCGAGCGGATCGAGCACCTGCGGATGATCCGCGACGTGCAGGACCGCACCGGCGGCTTCCGCGCCTTCATCCCGTACACGTACCAGCCGCAGAACAACCACCTCAAGGGCTCGACCCAGGCCACGGTCTTCGAGTACCTGCGGATGATCGCCATCGCGCGGCTCTTCCTCCACAACATCGCCCACATCCAGGGCTCCTGGCTCACCACCGGCAAGGAGGCGGGCCAGCTGTCGCTGCACTACGGGGCGGACGACCTCGGGTCGGTCATGCTGGAGGAGAACGTTGTCTCGGCGGCCGGGGCCAAGCACCGCTCCAACCTCACCGAGCTGATCCACCTGATCCGCGCCGCCGACCGCGTCCCGGCGCAGCGCGCCACCACGTACGAGCACCTGCGGGTGCTGGACGACCCGGCCAACGACCCGGTGGACCCGCGCGTCGCCTCGCACATCGCCTCCACGGCGATCGAGGGCGGGACGGCGCACCCGGAGCTCAAGATCCTCGACAACTGAGGGCCGGTGCGGCTGTGTTGACCCTGCACCGGGCGGCGTTCCTGCTGTCGGATCCGGGCGCGTCGTCCTTGGCGGACGGGGCGGTCGTGGTGAGCGGCGAGACGGTGGTGGCGGTCGGGCCGTACGCCTCGCTGGCGGGCGCGCACGTCGGCGCGCGCGTGCGGGACTGGGGTGCGGGCTCGGTGCTCGCGCCCGGGCTGCGCCAGCGGTACGGGCACCGGCTACTGGAGCACGACTACCACCCGGACCCGCGCGAGGGCGTCGGGGCGGAGCCGGTCGCGGACGCGCTGGCGGGCTCCGGGGACGAGGTGCGGTGCGGGGCCAGCGCGCGGCGCGGGCTGCAGCGGATGCTCGGGTACGGGGTGACGGCGGTGGCCGGGCCCTTCGAGCGGGCCTCGGTGCGGACGGCGGTGGCGCGGTCGGGGGTCCTGGCGTTGCCGGGGGGCCTGGCACTGCCGGGGGAAGTGGAGGGCTCCGGGCCGTTGGACCCCCTGGAGGGGCTGGCGTTCGAGCAGGCCGCCTTCGGGCGTCTGGAGGCCGGCGGCCGGGCGAACTTCGCGGTGTTCGCGCTCGGCGGCGGGGAGCATCGGGTGGAGCCTGCGGCGGGCGGGTGCCTGGCCACCGTGCTGGGCGGGCGGCTGGTGTACCGGCGGCGCTGAGGGGCGTCGTGACCTGCCGGGGGGCGTCGTGACCTGCGTGGGGGCGTGCGAGTGTGACGTACTCGTCAGTAGTCGGATTCGCTTGCGGTGACCGGGACTTCCTTCGTGTGCTCCTGAACTCCGGTGTGCGGAGCGGGGGGTGATTGCGGCTTCGCCGTGACCTGAGGGGCCGCCAGCGGATACGATCCCGAACAGATCACCCCGCCCGACCCTCACCACACCACCGCCCGTGCCCGCGGGTGGCGGGGCCCCGTCCCAGGCCCCGAAGGCAAGCCAGGACAGGAACCATGCGAACCGCGACCGTCCCCCCGCCGCGCATCCCGCGGTTGGGCCGTGGTTGGTACCTCGCCGCCGTGCTCAGCGCCGTACTGGCCGTCGGCATGTGCCTGCTCGGTTGGCGCCAGGCCGACCAGGCCGACCGGATCGAGGCCCACCCGGTGAGAGTCGAAGGCGTCGTCACCCAGCTGCCCACCGGCGGCGGCAGCTACAGCGCCGTCAGCTACCGCGCCGCCGGCCAGTCGCACACCGCGGCCGCGCTGCCGCTCGCGGACGGCACCCGGCTCGGCGACACCATCTGCCTGGAGCACGCCGCCGACGACCCCGGCGCCGTGCGGATCTGCGGCGACACCTACCCCCAGCCCGTCGGCGTGGGGCTGGCCCGGTTCAGCGTGCCGGTCGCGATCGTGGGCTTCCTCATCTGCGTGGTGCGCATCCGGCGGTACCGGCGCGCCGTCGCCTTCCGCAGCGGGCAGGGGCGGCTGGCCGCCAACCTGGCGCTGGCCACCGGGGCGCTGGCCGAGGGGATGCCCGCCATAACGCAGGGCAAGCGCTCCCGGCGGCGCCGACGGGCGGGCGGGCGGCGCGGGCTGCACTGAGGCGGGGGTGCGGTGAGGCGGGGGTGGGTTGAGGCCGGGCTGGGTTGAGGCCGGGCGCGTGCCTGCGGTTAGGTCCGTCTCCGGCGGTTCGTGTGCCGCGTTGGCGTGCCCCCTTGGTCGGGCTCCGCGTCACAGGGTGAACAATGGGGTCGTGACCCGAGCCTCCCTGGACAAGCAGCCGCGTGAAGTCGCCGCGATGTTCGACGACGTCGCAGCCAAGTACGACCGCACCAACGACGTGCTCTCCCTCGGCCAGGCCCGCGCCTGGCGCCGGGCGGTGACCGAGGCGGTGGCCGCCGGTCCGGGGGACCTCGTGCTCGACCTCGGCGCCGGCACCGCCACCTCCTCGATCCCCTTCCTCGAGGCCGGGGCCAAGGTCGTGCCCTGCGACTTCTCCGTCGGCATGCTGGAGGAGGGCAAGCGCCGCCACCCCGAACTGGCCTTCACCGCAGGGGACGCCACCAAGCTTCCGTTCGCGGACGACACCTTCGACCAGGTCACCATCTCCTTCGCGCTGCGCAACGTCCAGGACACCGTCGCCGGACTGCGCGAGATGCTCCGGGTCACCAAGCCCGGCGGCAAGGTGGTGGTCTGCGAGTTCTCGACGCCGACCTGGACGCCGTTCCGCACCGTCTACATCGAGTACCTGATGCGCGCCCTGCCGCCGCTGGCCACCGCCGTCAGCAGCAACCCGGAGGCGTACGTCTACCTCGCCGAGTCCGTCCGGGCCTGGCCCGACCAGCCCGCGCTGGCCGCGCTGATGCAGGAGGCCGGCTGGTCCAAGGTCGCCTGGCGGAACCTCACCGGCGGCATCGTGGCCGTGCACCGGGCGTACAAGGCCGCCTAGCTGCTCGGTCGCCGGGTCGCCGGGTCGCTCGGTCGCTCGGTCGCTCGGTCGGCCCGTCGGCCCGTCGGCCCGCAGCCCCGTCGCCCCGTCCGCCCAGCGGTTCGGGGAGGTCGGCCGCCCGTAGACTGCCCGTTACACCCCGCTGTTCCTCGCTTGCCCCGCTTGTCCTCCCCACCGCAGTTTCCAGGAGAGTGCCCACCGTGTCCGAGACCGCAGCAGCCGATCTGACGAAGCCGGACGCCTCGGGGGAGGGCGCCGTGGTCGAGAGCACGGCGGACGTGATCGTGGTCGGCGCCGGCCCGGCCGGGTCCACCACCGCGTACTACCTGGCGCAGGCCGGGCTGGACGTGCTGCTGCTGGAGAAGACCGCCTTCCCGCGCGAGAAGGTCTGCGGCGACGGCCTGACCCCGCGCGCCACCAAGCAGTTGGTGGACATGGGGATCGACGTCTCCACCGAGAACGGCTGGCTGCACAACAAGGGCCTGCGGATCATCGGCGGCGGCGTCCGGCTGGAACTGGACTGGCCCGAGCTGGCCTCCTTCCCCGACTACGGACTGGTGCGCAAGCGCGCGGACTTCGACGAGGTGCTGGCCCGCCAGGCCGAGAAGGCCGGCGCCCGGCTCTACGAGCGGTGCAACGTCAGCGGGCCCGTCCTGGACGAGCGCACCGGGCGGATCGTCGGCGTCACCGCCAAGCTCGGCGACGAGAAGCGGCCGGTCGTCTTCCGGGCCCCGCTGGTCGTCGCCGCGGACGGCAACTCGACCCGGCTCTCCCTCGCCATGGGCCTGCACCGGCGTGAGGACCGGCCGATGGGTGTCGCCTACCGGACGTACTTCACCTCGCCGCGGCACGACGACGACTACCTGGAGTCCTGGCTGGAGCTGTGGGACACCCGCGGCAGCCAGCGCAAGCTGCTGCCCGGCTACGGCTGGGTCTTCGGTATGGGCGACGGCACCTCCAACGTCGGTCTGGGCATCCTCAACTCCTCTCCCGCCTTCGGCGAACTCGACTGGCGCGAGGTCCTCAAGGCCTGGTGCGCCAGCATGCCCGCGGAGTGGGGCTACACCCCCGAGAACATGACCGACCCGATCCGCGGCGCCGCCCTGCCGATGGCCTTCAACCGGCAGCCGCACTACACCCGCGGGCTCCTGCTCGTCGGCGACGCCGGCGGCATGGTCAACCCGTTCAACGGCGAGGGCATCGCCTACGCGATGGAATCCGGCCAGATCGCCGCCGGGGTCATCGTCCAGGCCCACGCCCGCGTCACCGCCACCGGCCGCGAGCGCGCCCTGCAGGCGTACCCGCGCATCCTCAAGGACGTGTACGGCGGCTACTACACGATGGGCCGCGCCTTCGTGAGGCTCATCGGCAACCCGAAGGTCATGCAGCTCGCCGCCCAGCGCGGGCTCACCCACCCGATGCTGATGCGCTTCACCCTCAAGCTGCTCGCCAACCTCACCGACCCGCAGGGCGGCGACGCGATGGACCGGATCATCAACGGGCTGGCGAAGGTCGCACCCAACGCGTAGACGCGGAGCCCGGGGCCGGGCCGGCCGGGGGTGCGGGCCCGCCGGTTCCTGGTCGGCAGGCCCGCGGTCCTGGGTGTGCTTCCGGCGTCCCCGGTCAGTCTTCCGGCTGCTCCCGCCGCTCTCGCTGTTCCGGCTTCTCCGGCTTCTCCGCCTTCCGCGACGTCGCTGACTTCTGCGGTTGTTCCGGTTGTTCCGGCCGCGCAGGCTCGCGGGAGGCCGCGGAGCGCCGTTCGACGTAGGCCAGGCGCTCGGCGAACACCCGGGGCGCGTCGGGGGTGAGTGTCCGCAGGGCGACGAGTGCGCTGAACACGACGTCGCAGAGCTCGTGCTGGACGTCCTCCCAGGTATGGGTGACGCCCTTGCGAGGGTTCTGGCCCGTCGCGCCGATCACCGCCGCGCCGACCTCCCCCACCTCCTCCGAGAGCTTGAGGAGCCGCAACAGGCGTTCCTCCTGGGGCGACTGCGTACTCTCCTCGTCGAGCCAGGCGACCAGGTGGTCGACGCTCTCCCAGATCCGGCTGTCCATGCGAACGCTGCTCCCGTGCGGTGTGGTCGGTGCTGCCACCGTACGGGAGCGGCGGAGGCAGGCCGGGCGCCGTCCTGCCCGGTCAGTGCGTGCGTATCTTCACGTGGCGGATGTTCACGGGCAGGTTGGGGAAGCCGTCGCCGGGGTTGTTCTGGTCGTCCTCGCCGCCGGCGGCGATCTTCTGCAGGACGTCCAGCCCGGCCGTGACCCGGCCGAACGGGGTGTAGGCGGGGGAGAGTTTGGTGTCCTTCCAGACGAAGAAGAACTGGCTTCCGTTGGTGTTCGGCCCGGCGTTGGCCATCGCGACCGTGCCGGCCGGGTAGGTGGCGCCGGTCAGGTTCTCGTCCGGGAAGGAGTAGCCCGGGCCGCCGCTGCCCGTCCCGGTCGGGTCGCCGCACTGGAGCACGAACAGCCGCTGGGTGGTGAGCCGGTGGCAGTGGGTGCGGTCGAAGTAGTCGTTCTCGGCCAGGAACCGGAACGAGAAGGTGGTGCACGGCGCCTTGTCCGTCAGAGCCTCGAAGGTGATCGAGCCCTGGCTCGTCCTCAGCGTCGCGCGGTACGGCTCCGCGGCCTCCTCGGGATCGAAGACCGGGATGCCCTTGAAGTTGTCGGCGGGCACGGCGGGCGTGTAGGTGCAGGTGGCGGCGGGCGCGCCTGCGGACCGGGGTGCGTCCGCGACGGCCGTACCCGTGCTCACGGCGAGCGGGAGGACCGTGGCGGCTGCGACCACTGCCCAGTGTCTGCGGTTCATGTGACGGGCCTTCCGTGGGGTGGTGGACGGCTGGATTGTCATGGAGGCATCATCCACGGCCGGGTGATCCTCCGGTAGAGGGCCGGGGAAGGTGTCCGCTCGGCGGGTCCGGCGGGTCCGGCGGGTCCGGCGGGTCCGGCGGGGCCGGTGGACGGGTGGGGCGGCGGGCGGTCCGGGGGTGGTCGGGTCGTTGGTGCGGCCGCAGCAACGACCCGACCACCGGCGCGGTGTCCCGCGCCGCCGCCACCGGACACGTCCGCCGGACCCGTCACGGGCCCCGTCGCCGGACCCGCCAGCGCCTCAGGGCTGACACCCCTGCCGGCTCCGTACGCTGTGCCGCTGCGAGTGGCCCGCCCGCTGTCTGACCCGCAGCGGCCCCGCGTGGGCATTGATCACCGGCGGGCCCATGCGCGAAGATGGCGCACCCCGGCCCCATGCTCCGCCCCGCTCGCTGCCGGGCCTTCCACCCGACACCAGGGTCCGTCCGACGCCGTACGGTACTCGCGCCCGCCGCTTCCGTCCGCTCGGAGGGTTCTTCCTCATGCCTGCCTCCCTGTCCGTGTCCTCGTCGTCTTCCTCGTCCTCGCCGATGCTGCGCGACCTGCCCGTCCTGCTCGTGGCGGTCGTGTGGGGGTCGAGCTTCCTGGCCGTCCAACGGGTCGCCGAACCCCGGACGGTGGTGGCGATGCTCGTCCTGCGGTTCGGCCTGGTGCTGCCGCTCCTCGGCGCCCTCGCCTGGCCCGCACTGCGCCGTCTCACCCGCGCCGAGTGGCTCGGCGGCGCCGGCCTGGGGCTCGGCCTCAGCGGGATCTTCCTGCTGGAGACCTACGGAGCGGTGCACACCTCCGCCACCAACGCGGGGCTCATCATCAGCCTCGCGATGGTGCTCACCCCGCTCGGGGAGAGCGCCCTGCGCCGCACCGCACCGCCGCGCGCCTTCCTCGCGGCGGCCGGGCTCGCCGTCCTCGGCGTGGCCCTGCTCACCGGGGACGGCGGGCTGCGCCCGCCCACGCTCGGCGATCTGCTCGTCCTGGGCGCCGCCCTCGTCCGCTCGGCGTTCGTCCTCGCCACCGCCCGAGTGAGGGCCATCCGCACCACCGACACCCTCGCCATCACCTGGATCCAACTCGCCACCGCCACCTCCGTGTTCGCCGTCGTCGCCCTGTCGGTCGGGCCCGCGCCCTGGACCCTCGCCCGCTCGTACGGAGCCGGCCAGTGGGCCTGGCTGCTCCACCTCTCCCTGTTCTGCACGCTGTTCGCCTTCTTCGTTCAGACCTGGGCGGTCCGCGCCAGCTCGCCGTCACGGGTCAGCCTGCTGCTCGGCACCGAACCGCTCTGGGCTGCCGTCTTCGGCATCACCGTCGCCGGCAACCGGATGGGCCCGCTCGCCCTGCTCGGCGGAGCCCTGGTGCTGGTGGCGACGGAGTGGGGCCGCCGCACCGCCCCGGCCCCCGACCACGCCCCGGAACCCGCCACCGGAGCCGAGGCCTCGCCGCAGTCCGTCCCCGCCTGACCGCCGCCCGGCCCCGGCCTCCTGCCCCCGGTCCTCACCGCTGCAGCGCGCGGCGGGCGAAGTCGAGGGTGACGATGCCGAGCAGCGGCCCCCAGAAGACCAGGGGCAGGTAGGCCAGAGTCATCACCGCGCCGCCGAGACCGTGCGGGGCGTCCGGATCCGCCATGTTGCGGCTCCACCCGCCGGTCAGCGCCATGACGCCCACGTTCGTCAGACCCGCCGACCCCAGCGCGGCCGGAACGATCAGGGCGAGCGGGTGGACCCGTCGGCCGCCGAGCACGGGTATCCAGTGCGGCACCACCCGCCCCCAGGGTCGGACCAACCCCATGGTCAGGAAAGCCAGCGTCTCCGCCAGCGCGCTCAGCGCCACGCAGTAGACCGTGCCCCACCCCGGCTGGTGCTCGGCGTAGGCGGCGGCCGTGGCACCGCTGAGCCCAACCGGCACACCGAACCCGAAGGCGATCCGCCACAGCCCCGAGGGCACCGTGGTCAGCGCGGCGGCCATGGCGGCCAGCTCGGCCCACCGCGGCGCGGGCGGCATCCCGGCGGCGGCCACCCGTACCCGCTGCGCGGGCCGGGCCTTGATCATGAGCTTCGTCATCGCGGTGAACTCCCTTCCCGGACCGGCTCCTCCGCCGGTCCGACGACTCAAGACTGACCCTTCGCGAGGCCTCCGCAGCAGTGCCGATCGGGCTGTTCCAGCTGCTCAACCAGCGTGAGAAATAGGCCGATCGGCACATTGGGCGGCCTCAAGGCCGGCGTCGTCCGTGCCGATAGGACGGCGAACCGCAGTGATCGCCTTCGGCCCCCGCCGCTGTCACCGTTGCCGCCGCAGCAGCGTGCGGCGCGCGTAGTCGAGGGTGACGATGCCGAGCAGCGGCCCCCAGGCCACGAGAGGCAGATAGGCCGCCGTCATCACCAGGCCGGCGAACCCGTGCGGGGAATCCGGCTGGGCCATGTCCTGCGCCCAACCGCCGAAGAACGCACGCATCCCCAGTACGGTGAGCACCACCGCGCCCGCCAGGGCCGGCACGATCGCGGCGAGCGGACGGACGCGCCGGCCGCCGAGCACCGGTATCCAGCGCGGCACCACCCGCCCCCAGGGCCGGACCAACCCCATGGTCAGGAACGTCAGCACCTCGGCCAGCGCGCTCAGCGCCACGCAGTAGACCGTGCCCCACCCCGGCTGGTGCTCGGCGAAAGCGGCCATCGTCGCCCCCGTGAAGCCGAGCGGCACACCGAACCCGAACACGATCCGCCACAGCCCCGAGGGCACCGCGGTCAGCGCGGCGGCCTTGGCAGCCAGCTCGACCCACTGCGGCGGGGGCGCGACCCCGTCCATGGAGCCCCTGGCTCCCCGCCCGGAGATCCGATCCCCACTCGTGACCACGACCACGTTCTTCGACATGCTGCGAACCCCTTCCCGGGCCGACTCCCGGCGCCGACCGCGCCGCATCGAGACTGGCCCCCGAACCGGAGCTCCCGGCAGTGCCGATCGGCACATCCCCGCAGCTCAACACCCCTGTGATATATGCCGATCGGCACAGGCGGACCCCTACGCCGCTGTCGTAATCTGTCGGCACACGAAGAGAGGAGGTGGCCATGTCTCAGATCCTGTCGGCGGTTCTTCCGGTGTTCCTGCTGCTCGCCCGCCCGGCGAGCCGGCGGTACAGCATGACGGCTGTGACGGCCACGCTCGGCGCGGTCTCCGCGGCGGTCACGATCTGCGTCTGGATCGCCGGCCGTTGGACGGAAGCGGAGCGCTGGCCGGGCGCGGTCGGCCTGGTCGAGGTGGCTGGCCTGCTGCTGGCGGTGGTCCTCACCCTGCGCGCGCAGGAGGGGATGCGCTGCGCGGTGGCGGTCTGGTCGGCCTGCGGCGCGGTGACGCTCTGGCCCTCCCGCTTCGGCCTGGCCGACGGCCCGCTCGATGCGCTGGACCTCTTCGGCTTCGGGGCACTCCTCTCGCTGCCGACCATCCTGATCGGGCTCTACCTGCGCGGCCTGGAGGACGCCAGGCACCGCGCGGTGGCCGAGGCCAAGCGCTCCCAGCGGCTCGAACTGGCCCACGACCTGCACGACTTCGTGGCCCACGACGTGAGCGGCATGGTCGCCCAGGCTCAGGCCGGGGCTTACCTCGCCGCGATCGACCCGGCCCGCGCCGTCGAGATGTTCGAGCGGATAGAGCAGGCCGGCCAGCGGGCCCTGGCCTCGCTGGACCGGACGGTCCACCTGCTGCGCACCGAGGACGGCGGCGGCCGGGGCCCGCAGCCGGGCCTGGCCGAACTCGTCCAGGTGGCAGAGCAGTTCACCGCAGCTGGAGGTACGGCGGTCCACCTGGACCTCCCGGAGCAGCCGGTGCCCCGGGAGGTGGAGGGCACGGTCCACCGGATCGTCGTCGAGGCACTGACCAACGTCAGGAGGCACGCCCCGGCCGCGCGAACCGTGGCGGTCCGGGCCCGACACACAGGCGGGTGGCTGGAGTTGACCGTGACCAACGACGGCCGGCACCAGGCCCCGGAGCGGCCGCGGCGCGGCGGCGGGAGCGGGCTGCCCGGTCTGACGGCCCGAGTGGAGGCCCTCGGCGGCTCGCTCGAAGCCGGTCCGCACGAGGGGGACTCCTGGCGGGTGGCGGTCGCGCTCCCCGTGGAGGGAGCGGCCCGTCGCGGCGGCCGGGGTCGGCCGGTGCAGGAGCAAGAGCAGACGAGTAGCGGGGAGTTGCACGTATGAGGAGTGGTGTGGGGCCGATCAGGGTCCTGATCGCCGACGACCAGGCGGACGTCCGCAGCGCGTTCCGGATGGTCCTGGACGCCCAGCCGGACATGACGGTCGTCGCGGAGGCGGCCGACGGCACGATGGCGGTGCAGGAGGCGCGGCGGCTGAAACCGGACGTGGTGCTTGCGGACATCCGGATGCCGAAGCTCGACGGATTGGAGGTGACGCGGCAGTTGGAGGGCCAGTGCAAGGTCGTCGTGGTGACGACCTTCGACCTGGACGAGTACGTACACACGGCTCTGCGGCACGGTGCGGCGGGGTTCCTGCTCAAACGCTCGGGTCCGGTGCTGCTGATCGAGGCGGTCCGGGCGGCGATGGCCGGGGACGCGTTGATCAGCCCGCAGGTCACGGTGCGGCTGCTGCGGCACATGGCGGTCGGGGAGAAGGCCCCCGAGGCCGGGGCGGGCACCGGTCCGGCCGTGACCGGGCCGCTGATAACCGGCTCGGAGGAGGAACTGACGTCGAGAGAAAGGGAGATCGCTGAGCTGGTGGCCGACGGCGCGACCAACGCCGAGATCGGCACCGGGTTGTTCATCTCACCAGGGACGGTCAAGAACCATCTCGCCAACATCCAGCGCAAGCTCGGGGCCCGTAACCGGGTGGGCATCGCGGCCTGGGTGTGGGAACAGGCGGTCGGCAACCGGTAGCCGGCCCACAGCCCGAAGGGCGAGGGCGGATTCAAGGGCAGGCACCCGTCAGAAGGGCGGGCCGGCCCACAGGAGACAGGGAAAGGGAGGTAGGAGGGAGCGCCGCAGAGCGAAGGCAGGCCCCGGAAGAGGGCTGGGAACAGAGGGACGCGCCAGGTAGGGGCCGCCCGCCCAGAAGGGGCGGGCCCGGAATGGGAGAAGGCCTCCCGCCGAGGGACAGCGGGCAGGGCGCGATGGGCGCCGCGCGAGCGCGCGCGATGGGCGCGAGGGCGCACAGGGCCATGAGGCGCACATGGTGCACAAGGCGCACACAGTGCACAAGATGCACACGGTGCACGAGGCGCACGAGTTGCGTAGGGCGCGAGGGCATCCGGGCACGCGGGAGCGTGGGCACCGAGGGATGCGGGAGTGCGGGCGCGCGGGAGCGCGGCGCCGCAGGTGAGTGAGTGCGCGAGCGCACGCGATGGCCGCGTGCTGGGACCGGCCGGCCCAGCATGGGCAACACTGCGGCGGGCGGCGGGCGGCGGGCGGCGGGCGGCGGGCGGCGGGCGGCGGGCGGGTGGGGGAGGGGGAGGGGGAGGGGGAGGGGGAAAGGACCCCCACGCGCGCACTCGCGCGCTTGTGAACGAAGGGTCAAGCACACGTTCCCCCCACCACCACCCCTCAGAGTGAGCCGCTATAACACGTCAACATGACGCCCAGAAATTTGCCGCCCCCGACGCATAGTTGATATAGAAGCACGCCCCCGACCAGCAACTCCACAAGCAATTGCGACTGCTTGTGACCATTTGACTTCTTTGCGTTGACATTTATGGGCATGCTCACATTCAGGCCACCCCACACAGTGTCGTAGATCACAAAGATGCCCATGAACTGCGTGTCGCAGATCACAAGCCAACAGGCATAGGATGCGCTCACTCCGGGCCTTGTGAACTGCCTCACATGAGGCGGATCACGGGAACCGGAGCGCGGGTTCACCTCTGTGTGACCCGCCGGTTCCGATCTGCAGTCAAGGACGACTGGACGGAGGGAGCGGGGGCTATGAATGCCTACGCGCCGATCCTCGTACTCGGTGCCATCGCGGCGGCGTTCGCGGTCGGCTCCGTCGTGATGGCCTCTCTCACCGGCCCGAAGCGCTACAACCGGGCCAAGTTGGAGGCGTACGAGTGCGGCATCGAGCCGACCCCGCAGCCCGTGGGCGGCGGTCGGTTCCCGATCAAGTACTACCTGACGGCGATGCTCTTCATCGTCTTCGACATCGAGATCGTCTTCCTCTACCCCTGGGCGGTGACCTTCGACGCCCTGGGGATCTTCGGGCTGGTCGAGATGCTCCTGTTCATCGCCACCGTCTTCGTCGCGTACGCCTACGTCTGGCGTCGCGGCGGCCTGGAGTGGGACTGAGCGCGGGCGGCCGCCCACCCGTCGGCCGGCGGTGCGTTCGCCGGTCCGCGCCTCCCCTTGTGAACGCGCGGACAAGCGGACCAGCCGACCAGGCGGCGAGCCACCGAGGGCTCGCCCCGACCGGTCGACGTATCCGAGGACTTGAGGGCATCTTGAGGGCATTGAGAGGGATCTGATGGGAATCGAGGAGAAGCTGCCGAGCGGCTTTCTGCTCACGACCGTGGAGACGGCCGCCGGCTGGGTGCGCAAGGCGTCACTCTTCCCCGCCACCTTCGGTCTGGCCTGCTGCGCGATCGAGATGATGACCACCGGCGCCGGCCGCTACGACCTGGCCCGGTTCGGGATGGAGGTCTTCCGGGGCTCCCCCCGCCAGGCCGATCTGATGATCGTCGCGGGCCGGGTGAGCCAGAAGATGGCCCCGGTGCTGCGCCAGGTGTACGACCAGATGGCCAACCCCAAGTGGGTCATCTCGATGGGCGTCTGCGCCTCCTCCGGCGGGATGTTCAACAACTACGCGATCGTGCAGGGCGTCGACCACATCGTCCCCGTGGACATCTACCTGCCCGGCTGTCCGCCCCGCCCGGAGATGCTGATGGACGCCATCCTGAAGCTGCACGACAAGATCCAGCACGAGCCGCTGGGCGTGAACCGGCGCCGGGCCGAGGAGTTGGGCGAGGCGCTCGCCCTGCAGGCGACCCCGATCAGCGAGATGCGGGGGCAGCTGCGATGAACGACCAGGTACCCGAGACCCGCCGCGAGCAGCCGGTGCGCGAGATCCCCGTCGAGGTGGTCGGCCGC
The DNA here is from genome assembly GCF_044767945.1 of Kitasatospora sp. NPDC101183. Lineage (NCBI taxonomy): Bacteria > Bacillati > Actinomycetota > Actinomycetes > Kitasatosporales > Streptomycetaceae > Kitasatospora > Kitasatospora sp. NPDC101183. The sequence goes on from NZ_JBIWOW010000007.1 coordinate 136,311, forward strand.
CGCCAGGGCATGTTCGGCGCCCAGGGCAGCGGCGACACCTCCGGCTTCGGCGGCCTCGCCGCACCGATCGTGCTGCCCGGCCCGAGCGAACGCCCGTACGGCGGCTGGTTCGACGAGGTGGCCGACGAGCTGGAGGGCGCGCTGGAGGAACAGGGCCTGGACCCGGCCGAGGTGATCGAGAAGACCGTCGTCGACCGGGGCGAGCTGACCTTCCACGTCGACCGCGCCCACCTCCTGGAGACCGTCCGCCTGCTGCGCGACGACCCGGCGCTGCGGTTCGAACTGTGCCTGGGCGTCAGCGGCGTGCACTACCCCGGCGACAAGGGCCGCGAGCTGCACGCGGTCTACCACCTGCGCTCGATCACCCACACCCGGCTGATCCGCCTGGAGGTCACCGCCCCGGACGCGGACCCGCGCATCCCGTCCGTGGTCGCCGTCTACCCGACCAACGACTGGCACGAGCGCGAGGCCTACGACTTCTTCGGCCTGGTCTTCGAGGGCCACCCGGCGCTCACCCGGATCATGATGCCCGACGACTGGCTGGGCCACCCGCAGCGCAAGGACTACCCGCTCGGCGGCATCCCCGTCGAGTACAAGGGCGCCCAGATCCCGGCACCCGACCAGCGGAGGTCGTACAGCTGATGAACACCTCGCACGACGAACAGGCGCGGGAAGCCCGGTCCCGCGACACCACCGAGGGCCGGGTCTTCACCGTCACCGGCGGCGACTGGGGCGAGGTCGTCGAGGCGCTCGGCCGCGCCGACGACGAGCGCATCATCGTCAACATGGGCCCACAACACCCGTCCACCCACGGCGTGTTGAGGCTGATCCTGGAGATCGACGGCGAGACGGTGAAGGAGGCCCGCTGCGGCATCGGCTACCTCCACACCGGCATCGAGAAGAACATGGAGTTCCGCAACTGGGTCCAGGGCACCACCTTCGTGACCCGCATGGACTACCTGACCCCGCTGTTCAACGAGACCGCCTACTGCCTGGCCGTCGAGAAGCTGCTCGGCGTCACCGACGACGTCCCGGACCGCGCCAGTGTCATCCGCGTGATGATGATGGAGCTCAACCGCATCTCCTCCCACCTGGTCTGCCTGGCCACCGGAGGCATGGAGATCGGCTCCACCACCCTGATGATCTACGGCTTCCGCGACCGCGAACTCATCCTGGACGCCTTCGAGTTGGTCACCGGCCTGCGGATGAACCACGCGTACGTCCGCCCCGGCGGCCTCGCCCAGGACCTCCCGCCCGGCGCCGTCGACCAGATCCGCGAGGCCGTGCGCACCATCCGCTCCCGAATGCACGAGTACGACAAACTCGCCACCGGCAACCCGGTGTTCAAGGCCCGCCTCGTCGACGTCGGCCACCTGGACCTGGCCGGCTGCCTGGCCCTCGGCGCCACCGGCCCGATCCTGCGCGCCACCGGCCTGCCGCACGACCTGCGCAAGTCCGAGCCGTACTGCGGCTACGAGGACTACGACTTCGAGGTCGCCACCGCCGACACCGCCGACTCCTACGGACGCTTCCTGATCCGCCTGGAGGAGATGCACCAGTCGCTGCGGATCGTCGAGCAGTGCCTGGACCGGCTGCGCCCGGGCCCGGTCATGGTGGCCGACAAGAAGATCGCCTGGCCGGCCCAACTGGCCGTCGGCCCCGACGGGATGGGCAACTCACTCGACCACATCCGCACGATCATGGGCACCTCCATGGAGGCCCTGATCCACCACTTCAAGCTGGTCACCGAGGGCTTCCGCGTCCCGGTCGGCCAGGCGTACGTCGCGGTCGAGTCCCCCAAGGGCGAGCTGGGCGTGCACGTGGTCAGCGACGGCGGGACGCGCCCCTACCGGGTGCACTTCCGGGACCCGTCGTTCACCAATCTGCAGTCGATGGCGGCGATGTGCGAGGGCGGCCAGGTGGCCGACGTGATCGTCGCGGTGGCCGGGATCGACCCGGTGATGGGAGGCGTGGACCGGTGACCAATGTCGAACTCGGACTGCCGGCACTGCCGGCCAAGCCGTACCCCGAGGAGGTGCACGCCCGCCTCGCCGCCGACGCCGCCGAGCTGATCGGCCGCTACCCGCAGCCCCGCTCGGCGCTGCTGCCGCTGCTGCACCTGGTGCAGGCCGAGGAGGGCTTCGTCAGCGCGACGGGGATCCGCTTCTGCGCCGAGCAGTTGGAGCTGACCACCGCCGAGGTCACGGCCGTGGCGACCTTCTACACCATGTACCGCCGGCGCCCCGCCGGCACGTACCACGTCGGGGTCTGCACCAACACCCTGTGCGCGGTCCTCGGCGGCGACCAGATCTTCGCCGAGCTCCAGCAGCACCTGGGCATCGGCAACAACGAGACCACCGCGGACGGCGCGATCTCGATCGAGCACATCGAGTGCAACGCCGCCTGCGACTACGCCCCCGTGGTGATGGTCAACTGGGAGTTCTTCGACGACCAGACCCCGCAGAGCGCCAAGCGGCTGGTCGACGACCTGCGGGCCGGCCGCGAGGTCCGTCCCACCCGCGGAGCCCGGCTCTGCGGCTTCAAGGAGACCGCCCGCATCCTGGCCGGCTTCCCGGACGAACGCCCGGGTGCCAACGACGAGTCCGGCGCCGGCGGCGACCCCTCGCTCGCCGGCCTGCGGCTCGCCCGCGGCGAGGCCCTGCCCGGCACCCCGGGCGCCCGCATCGTCTCCCCGCGCCCCGAGACCGGCGGCACCAGCGAAGGGACCGAAGCGTGATGACCTCCGCCGAGCCGGCCGAGAAGCTGCTCACCCCCGTCCTGTCCGCCTCCTGGGACGACTCGCGCCCCTGGACGCTCGCCACCTACCGCCGCCACCAGGGCTACGAGGGCCTCAAGGCGGCCCTGGCCATGGCCCCGGACGACGTGATCGCCCTGGTCAAGGACTCCGGCCTGCGCGGCCGCGGCGGCGCGGGCTTCCCCACCGGGATGAAGTGGCAGTTCATCCCGCAGAACGACGGCAAGCCCCACTACCTGGTGGTCAACGCCGACGAGTCCGAGCCGGGCACCTGCAAGGACATCCCGCTGCTCTTCGCCAACCCGCACGCCCTGATCGAGGGCATGATCATCGCCTCCTACGCCATCCGCTGCGACCACGCCTTCATCTACCTGCGCGGCGAGGTCGTCCCGGTGCTGCGCCGCCTGCACACGGCCGTCGCCGAGGCGTACGAGGCCGGGCTGCTGGGCCGGAACGTCCTCGGCTCCGGCATCGACCTCGACATCACCGTGCACGCCGGCGCCGGCGCGTACATCTGCGGCGAGGAGACGGCGCTGCTGGACTCCCTGGAGGGCCGCCGGGGCCAGCCGAGGCTGCGGCCGCCGTTCCCGGCGATCGCCGGCCTCTACGCCTGCCCGACCGTGGTCAACAACGTGGAGTCCATCGCCTCGGTCCCGCCGATCCTGGCCCGCGGCAAGGAGTGGTTCAAGGGCCTGGGTACCGAGAAGTCCCCCGGCTTCACGCTCTACTCGCTGTCCGGCCACGTCACCAACCCCGGCCAGTACGAGGCCCCGCTCGGCATCACCCTGCGCCAGCTGCTGGAGCTGAGCGGCGGCGTCCGCGCCGGCCACCGGCTGAAGTTCTGGACGCCGGGCGGATCCTCCACCCCGATGTTCACCGACGAGCACCTCGACGTCCCCCTGGACTATGAGGGCGTCGGCGCGGCCGGATCGATGCTCGGCACCAAGGCGCTGCAGGTCTTCGACGAGACCACCTGCGTGGTGCGGGCCGTGACCCGCTGGACGGAGTTCTACGCCCACGAGTCCTGCGGCAAGTGCACCCCCTGCCGCGAGGGCACCTACTGGCTCGTCCAGCTGCTCAAGCGGATCGAGGCGGGCGAGGGCGTCGAGGGGGACCTCGAGAAGCTCCTCGACATCGCCGACAACATCAACGGCAAGTCCTTCTGCGCCCTGGGCGACGGCGCCGCCAGCCCGATCGTCTCCTCGCTGCAGCACTTCCGGGCCGAGTACGAGCAGCACCTGGCCGAGCGCCGCTGCCCGTTCGACCCGGCCGCCTCCACCGTCTGGGCCGACGGCCCCCGCCCCGGCCACCCGTCCGCCACCGAAAGGGAGGTGCACGCGTGACGATCACAGAGCCAAACGCCTCCGGGACGGCGGTCGAACTGGTCACGCTCACCATCGACGGCGTCGAAGTGCAGGTCCCCAAGGGGACGTTGGTGATCCGGGCCGCCGAGACGATCGGCACCCAGATCCCGCGCTTCTGCGACCACCCGCTGCTCGACCCGGCCGGCGCCTGCCGGCAGTGCATCGTCGAGGTGGAGGGCCAGCGCAAGCCGGTCGCCTCCTGCACCATCCCCGTCGCCGAGGGCATGGTGGTGCGCACCCAGCTCAGTTCGCCGGTGGCCGAGAAGGCGCAGCGCGGCGTGATGGAGCTGTTGCTGATCAACCACCCCCTGGACTGCCCGGTCTGCGACAAGGGCGGCGAGTGCCCGCTGCAGAACCAGGCGATGTCCAGCGGCGCCGCGGACTCCCGCTTCGACGGGATGAAGCGCACCTACGCCAAGCCGCTGCCGATCAGCAGCCAGGTGCTGCTGGACCGGGAGCGCTGCGTGCTGTGCGCGCGCTGCACCCGCTTCTCGCAGCAGATCGCGGGGGACCCGTTCATCGACCTGGTGGAGCGCGGCGCGCTGCAGCAGGTCGGCACCGGCGAGGGCGACGACTTCGAGTCGTACTTCTCCGGGAACACCATCCAGATCTGCCCGGTGGGCGCGCTGACCTCGGCCGCGTACCGGTTCCGCTCCCGCCCGTTCGACCTGGTGTCCTCGCCGAGCGTGTGCGAGCACTGCTCGGCGGGCTGCGCGCAGCGCACGGACCACCGCCGGGGCAAGGTGCTGCGCCGCCTGGCGGGCGAGGACCCGGCGGTGAACGAGGAGTGGAACTGCGACAAGGGCCGCTTCGCCTTCCGCTACGCCCAGCAACGCGACCGCCTGACGAGCCCGCTGGTGCGCGATGCCCAGGGCGAACTCGTCCCCGCCTCCTGGCCGGAGGCGCTGGCCCGCGCGGCCGAGGGCCTGCGCGGCGCCCGTACGGGCGTGCTGGCGGGCGGCCGGGTGACGGTCGAGGACGCGTACGCGTACGGGAAGTTCGCTCGGGTGGTGCTGGGCACCAACGACGTGGACTTCCGCTCGCGCCCGCACAGCGGCGAGGAGGCGGAGTTCCTGGCGGCGGCGGTGGCCGGCCGCGGGGTGGACGTGGACGGCACCGGCCTCTCGTACGAGGAGCTGGAGCAGGCCCCGGTGGTGCTGCTGGCGGGCCTGGAGCCGGAGGAGGAGTCGCCGATCGTCTTCCTGCGGCTGCGCAAGGCCTCCCGCGCGAAGGGCCGGCGGGTCTTCTCCGTGGCGGCGTTCGCCTCCCGGGGCCTGGCGAAGCTGCGCGGCGTCCTGCTGCCGGCGGCGCCGGGGACGGAGGCGGAGTGGTTCGGGGCGCTGGCCTCGGAGGAGCCGCTGACGGACGAGGCGGGCCGGGCGGCGGAGCTGCTGCGCAGCCCGGGCGCGGTGGTCCTGGTGGGCGAGCGCCTGGCCGCGGTGCCGGGCGCGCTGACGGCGGTGCTGCGCCTGGCGCACGCGACGGGCGCCCGGACGGCCTGGGTGCCGCGCCGGGCGGGCGAGCGCGGCGCGGTGGAGGCGGGCCTGCTGCCCTCGCTGCTGCCGGGCGCCCGCCCGGTGGCCTCGGCGGCGGCGCGGGCGGAGGCGGCGGAGGTCTGGGGGGTCGCGGAGCTGCCCTCCCGCCCGGGCCGGGACACCGGCGGGCTGCTGACGGCGGCGGCGCGCGGTGATCTGGACGCGCTGCTGGTCGGCGGGGTCGGTGTGGACGACCTGCCGGACGTGGCGCTGGCCGAGGAGGCGCTGGCGGCGGTGCCGTTCGTGGTGTCGCTGGAGCTGCGGCCCTCGGCGGTGACGGCGCACGCGGACGTGGTGCTGCCGGTGGCGGCGGTGGCGGAGAAGGCGGGCACCTTCCTGGACTGGGAGGGCCGGGTGCGGATGTTCGAGGCCGCGCTGAAGCCGGACCAGCAGGCGACCCGTCATCTGCAGTCGGACCTGCGGGTGCTGGACATGCTGGCGGACGCGCTGGGCCACAGGCTCGGCCTGCCGGACGTCCGGGCGGCGCGGCTGGAGCTGGACCGTTTCACCCCCTGGGAGGGCGAGCGCCCGGCGGCCCCGTCGGCGCACCCGGGCGTGCTGCCCCGCCCGGCCACCGGCCAGGCGGTGCTGGCGGGTTGGCGCCTGCTGCTGGACGAGGGCTCGCTGCAGCAGGGGGACCCGCACCTGGCGGGCACCCGGCACGCGGCGGTGGCCCGGCTGTCCTCGGCGACGGCCCGGGAGATCGGCGCGGTGGAGGGCGAGGGCCTGCGGCTGACGGGCCCGGTGGGCTCGCTGACGCTGCCGCTGGAGGTGGCGGACTCGCTGCCGGAGCGGACGGTGTGGGTGCCGCTCAACTCGACGCCGGGCGGCGCGCAGCGCGCCCTCGGCACGACGGTGGGCCATCTGGTGACGATCGCCGCGGCCGGCCCGGCGCCTGTCGCCGAGGTCGAGGCCGTCGAAGCCGAAGGGGAGGCGCGATGACTCCGCAGCCGTACGAGACGCTGCACTTCTTCGGGCAGGACCCGTGGTGGCTGGTGCTGCTGAAGGCGGTGTTCTGCTTCGCGTTCCTGGTCGGGACGGTGCTGGTCGCGATCGTGTGGGAGCGCAAGGTGGTGGCCTGGATGCAGTTGCGCATCGGGCCGAACCGGCACGGCCCCTGGGGCCTGCTGCAGTCGCTGGCGGACGGCGTGAAGCTGGCGCTGAAGGAAGACCTGGTGGTCAAGGGCGCCGACAAGGTGGTCTACGTCCTGGCCCCGGTCGTCTGCGCGATCCCGGCGTTCATGGCCTTCGCGGTGATCCCCTTCGGCCCGGCCGGTGACGAGGTGTCGATCTTCGGCACCCGCACCCCGCTGCAGCTGACGGACTTCCCGGTGGCGCTGCTGTACATCCTGGCGACGGCCTCGATCGGCATCTACGGGATCGTGCTGGCGGGCTGGTCCTCCGGCTCGACGTACCCGCTGCTGGGCGGGCTGCGCTCGGCGGCGCAGATGGTGAGCTACGAGATCGCGATGGGCCTGTCCTTCGCGGCGGTGTTCATCTACTCGGGCTCGATGTCGACCTCGGAGATCGTCTCCCACCAGCAGCCGACCTGGTTCGCGGCGCTGCTGCCGGTGTCGTTCATCGTGTACATCATCGCGATGGTGGGCGAGACCAACCGGGCGCCGTTCGACCTCCCGGAGGCGGAGGGCGAGCTGGTCGGCGGCTTCAACACCGAGTACTCCTCGCTGAAGTTCGCGATGTTCATGCTGGCCGAGTACGTGAACATGGTGACGGTCTCGGCGGTGGCCTCGACGCTGTTCCTGGGCGGCTGGCGGGCGCCGTGGCCGGTGTCGACCTTCTGGGAGGGCGCCAACCACGGCTGGTGGCCGATGCTGTGGATCGTTCTGAAGATCCAGCTGCTGCTGTTCTTCTTCATCTGGCTGCGCGGCACGCTGCCGCGGCTGCGCTACGACCAGTTCATGAAGCTGGGCTGGAAGGTCCTGATCCCGGTCTCGCTGGTGTGGCTGGTGCTGATCGCCAGCGTGCGGGCGCTGCGCAACGAGGGCTACGGCTTCGGCGAGGTGGTCCTGTACGTGGGCGCGCCGGTGGGCGTGGTGCTGCTGCTGGCGCTGCTGCGGGACTTCCTCAAGAAGCAGCCCGAGCCCGAACCGGCGCCCCCGGCGGGCGAGTTCGACCCGATGGCCGGCGGCTACCCGGTGCCGCCGCTGCCCGGGCAGGTGCTGCCGCCGGTGCCGCGCCGCCCGTCCCGCGCGCAGAAGCAACTGCAGGACGCCCGCAGCGGCGCCGACCATTCCGAGGGGAGCTGAACCGAGATGTCCTCCGACCAGAGCGACCGGCCCGAGCGGCCGTCGATCCTCGGCCCGGCCGCCGGCTTCGGCGTGACCTTCAAGGCCATGTTCAAGAAGCGGCTGACCGAGCAGTACCCGGAGCAGAAGAAGCCGACGGCCCCGCGCTTCCACGGCCGCCACCAGCTGAACCGGCACCCGGACGGCCTGGAGAAGTGCGTCGGCTGCGAGCTGTGCGCGTGGGCGTGTCCGGCGGACGCGATCTACGTGGAGGGCGCGGACAACCGGGACGAGGAGCGCTACTCGCCCGGCGAGCGCTACGGCGCGGTCTACCAGATCAACTACGCCCGCTGCATCCTGTGCGGCCTGTGCATCGAGGCCTGCCCGACGAGGGCGCTGACGATGACCAACGAGTACGAGCTCGCGGACTCCTCCCGCAAGGACCTGATCTTCACCAAGGAGCAGCTGCTGGTGGGCCTGTCCGAGGGCATGGTCGACTCCCCGCACGCGATCTTCCCGGGTACCGACGAGGGCGCGTACTACCGGGGCGAGATCACGGCGGCGGCGCCGGGGACGGTCCAGCAGGAGCGCACCGACCGGGAGAAGGAGGTGCGGCCGTGATCGGATACCTCGCGGCCGGGGCCGCGACGACCTCCACGGGCGAGGCCGTCCAGTTCTGGGTGCTGGCGGTGGTCGCGGTGGGCGGCGCGCTGGGCATGGTGCTGATGCGCAAGGCGGTGCACAGCGCGCTGTGCCTGGCGGCGACGATGCTGGCGCTGGCGGTCTGCTACATGGCGCAGGGCGCGGTGTTCCTGGGCGTGGTGCAGATCGTGGTGTACACCGGCGCGATCATGATGCTGTTCCTGTTCGTGGTGATGCTGGTCGGCGTGACGAGCGAGGACTCGCTGAAGGAGCAGCTGAAGGGCCAGCGGGTCGCGGCGGTGCTGTGCGGGCTGGGCTTCGGGGTGCTGCTGATCGCGGGGATCGCCCACGCGAAGCTGGGGCACTTCACGGGCCTGTCGGAGGCGAACGCCGAGGGCAACGTGCCGGGCCTGGCCCGGTTGATCTTCACCCGGTACGTCTGGGCGTTCGAGGTGACGGGCGCGCTGCTGATCACGGCGGCGATCGGCGCGATGGTGCTGACGCACCGTGAGCACGTGAAGGCGCCGAAGACGCAGCGGGAGCTGGCGGCCCAGCGGGTGCGCGACAACCTGCAGCTGCCGCCGCTGCCGGCGCCGGGCGTGTACGCGCGGCACAACGCGGTGGACGTGCCGGCGCTGCTGCCGGACGGCACGGTGGCCGAGGACTCGGTGATGGCGACGCTGCGCGAGCGCGGCCAGGTCCGTGACGTCAGCGGGGACATGCTGCGGCGGATGGCGGAGCTGGAGAACAGCACGGCCGACTGGCTGGGCCGTCCGTCCTCGGAGCGCCCCGCGGTCGCGGGCCCCCGCAAGTCCCTGGAGCCGGTTCCCCACCACGAGGAGGGCGCGGAGTGAACCCGGTCAACTATCTGTACCTGTCGGCCCTGTTGTTCACCATCGGCGCCTCCGGGGTGCTGATCCGCCGCAACGCGATCGTCCTGTTCATGTGCGTGGAGCTGATGCTGAACGCCTCGAACCTGGCGCTGGTGACCTTCTCCCGGATGCACGGGACGCTGGACGGCCAGATCATCGCCTTCTTCACGATGGTGGTCGCCGCGGCGGAGGTTGTCGTCGGGCTGGCCATCATCGTCTCCATCTTCCGGACCAGGCACACCGCTTCGGTCGACGACAGCAATCTGATGAAGCTGTAGGCGGAGGGCCTTCGGTGAACTCTCTCATTCCGCTGCTGGTGGCGGCCCCGCTGGCCGGAGCAGCCCTGTTGCTGCTCGGCGGCCGGGCCCTCGACCGGTTCGGCCACTGGCTGGCCACCGCGCTCGCCGCGCTCTCGTTCGGCTTCGGCCTGGCGCTCTTCTCGGACATGCTGGGCCGCGACGCCGAGCACCGGGCGGTGACCAGGCACCTGTTCAGCTGGGTCCCGGTGAACGGCTTCCAGGCCGACTTCACGTTCCGGCTCGACCAGTTGTCGATGACCTTCGTGCTGCTGATCACCGGGGTCGGCACCCTGATCCACCTGTACTCGGTGGGCTACATGGCGCACGACGAGCGCCGGCGCCGCTTCTTCGCGTACCTGAACCTGTTCCTGGCGGCGATGCTGCTGCTGGTCGTCGCGGACAACTACCTGCTGCTGTACTTCGGTTGGGAGGGCGTGGGCCTGGCCTCGTACCTCCTGATCGGCTTCTGGCAGCACAAGCCGAGCGCGGCGACGGCGGCCAAGAAGGCCTTCATCGTCAACCGGGTCGGCGACATGGGCCTGTCCATCGCGATCATGCTGATGTTCGCGGAGTTCGGCTCCTTCGCCTTCGGCCCGGTCTTCGACACCGCGAAGCAGGCGAGCGAGGGCAAGCTGACGGCGATCGGCCTGATGCTGCTGCTGGCGGCCTGCGGCAAGTCGGCGCAGGTGCCGCTGCAGTCCTGGCTCGGGGACGCGATGGAGGGCCCGACCCCCGTCTCGGCACTGATCCACGCGGCGACGATGGTGACGGCCGGGGTGTACCTGATCACCCGCTCCTCGGCGATCTTCGACCTGGCGCCGGACGCCCGCACCGCCGTGGTGGTGGTCGGAGCGGTGACGCTGCTCTACGGTGCGGTCGTCGGGTGCGCCAAGGACGACATCAAGAAGGCGCTGGCCGGCTCGACGATGTCGCAGATCGGCTACATGATCCTCGCGGCGGGCCTGGGCCCGATCGGCTACGCCTTCGCGATCATGCACCTGGTGACGCACGGCTTCTTCAAGGCGGGGCTGTTCCTCGGCGCCGGGTCGGTCATGCACGGCATGAACGACGAGGTGAACATGCGTCACTACGGCGGCCTGCGCAAGTACATGCCGGTGACGGCCGTGACGTTCATCCTCGGGTACCTGGCGATCATCGGATTCCCGGGCCTGTCCGGCTACTTCTCCAAGGACAAGATCATCGAGGCCGCCTTCGCCAAGGGCGGCACCGAGGGCTGGATCCTGGGCCTGTGCACCCTGGTCGGCGCGGCGGTCACCGCGTTCTACATGACCAGGGTGGTGCTGCTGACCTTCTTCGGCGAGAAGCGCTGGCAGCCGGACGCCAAGGGCGACCTCCCGCACCCGCACGAGTCGCCGAGGACGATGACGATCCCGATGGTGCTGCTGGCCGTCGGCTCGGTGTCCGCGGGCTGGCTGTTCGACTTCCGCAGCGGCTTCCTGCACTGGCTGGAGCCGGTCACCGGCCACGCGGAGGGCAACCCGCCGCTCGGCGCCTGGACGATCACGGGCCTGGCCACGGCCTGCATGCTGGCGGGCGTCGGCCTGTCGTACGTCATGTACGGCCGCTCCCCGGTGCCGGTGACGCCCCCGGTCGGCTCCCCGCTGACCAGGGCCGCCCGCCGGGACCTGCTCCAGGACGAGATCAACCACGCCGTCCTGGTGCGCCCCGGCTCGGCGCTCACCGCGACGCTGGTGTACTTCGACAGCCGCGGCCTGGACGGCTTCGTCAACGGCCTGGCGGCCGCGATCGGCGGCCTGTCGAGCCGGCTGCGCCGGGTGCAGAACGGCTTCGTCCGCACCTACGCGCTCTCCATGTTCGGCGGCACGCTGGTGCTCGTCGCCTCCACTCTCCTGATGAGGTCCGTCTGATGGGCATCCGATCCACGACCCGCGGGGGAGGCGAGACGCCGTGAGTGCTCTGTTGTCCGCCACCTGCGCCGTCCCGGCGGTGGGCGCGGTCCTGACCGCGGCCCTGCCGGCCGGCTCCACCGAGTCACGGCGCCGCACCACCAAGGCGGTGGCGCTGGCCGTCTCCGCCGTCACCCTCGTCCTGGCCGCCGTGGCGGCCGCCCGCTTCGACCCGCACGGCGCGCGCTACCAGCTGACGGAGTCGTACAGCTGGATCCGCTCCTTCGGCATCACCTTCTCGCTGGGGGTGGACGGCATCGGCGCCGCCCTCGCGCTGCTCACCGCCGTCCTGGTGCCGGTGGTGATGCTCGCCTCCTGGCACGACGCCGACCCCGAGCCCAGGGACGCCGGCACCGAGGCCGCGACGTTCGAAAGCAGGCGCCGCACCCAGGGCTTCTTCGCCCTGATCCTCGCGGTGGAGGCGATGGTCCTCGTCTCCTTCTACGCCACCGACGTCTTCGTCTTCTACGTGTTCTTCGAAGCCATGCTGATCCCGATGTACTTCCTCATCGGCGGCTTCGGCGACCGCGCGGGCGGCCCGGACTCGGCGCGCCAACGCTCCTACGCCGCCGTGAAGTTCCTCCTCTACAACCTGCTCGGCGGCCTGGTCATGCTGGCCGCCGTGATCGGCCTGTACGTGGTGGCGCAGGACCAGGGCGTCGGCACCTTCGACCTGCAGGCCCTCACCTCCGCCGTCGCGGACGGCCGGCTGCAGCTCGGCGGCACCGCCGAGAAGGCGCTGTTCCTCGGCTTCTTCTTCGCCTTCGCCGTGAAGGCCCCGCTGTGGCCGCTGCACACCTGGCTGCCCAACGCGATGGGCGAGTCGACGGCCGGGACGGCGGTGCTGATCACCGCCGTGGTCGACAAGGTCGGCACCTTCGCGATGCTGCGCTTCTGCCTGGGCCTGTTCCCGGACGCCTCGAAGGCCTTCGCCCCGGCGATCCTGGTGCTGTCCCTGATCGGGATCGTCTACGGGGCGCTGCTGGCGATCGGCCAGAAGGACATCAAGCGCCTGGTGGCGTACGCGTCGATCTCCCACTTCGGCTTCATCATCATGGGGATCTTCGCGATGACGAGCCAGGGGCAGAGCGGCGCGACGCTCTACATGGTCAACCACGGCATCTCCACCGCCGCGTGGATGCTGGTGGCCGGCTTCCTGATCTCGCGCCGCGGCTCGCGGCTGATCGCCGACTACGGCGGTGTGCAGAAGGTCGCCCCGGTGCTCGCCGGGACGTTCCTGATCGGCGGGCTGGCGACGCTGTCGCTGCCGGGGCTGGCGCCGTTCGTCTCCGAGTTCCTGGTGCTGGTGGGCACGTTCACCCGCTACCCGGCGATCGGGATCGTCGCGACCTTCGGCATCGTGCTGGCCGCGCTGTACGCGCTGCTGCTGTACCAGCGCACCATGACGGGCCCGGTGAAGGAGGGCGTGCGTGCCATCCCGGACCTCAAGGTGCGCGAACTGGCCGTGGTGGCCCCGCTGGTGGCGCTGACGATCCTGCTCGGCGTCTACCCCAAGCCGCTCACCGACCTGGTGAACCCCTCGGTGGACGCGACGCTCTCGCAGATCCACCGGACCGACCCGGCGCCGGCCCACCCGGTGACCGCCAGCTCCGGAGGTGAGCAGAAGTGAGCGCCCCCGCAGTGCTCGTCGCCGCTGGCGGCAACACGCCCAGCATCCCGGCGCCGCACATCGAGTACGGCCAGCTCTCCCCGATGCTGGTGGTGTTCGGCGCGGCCGTGGCCGGCATCCTGGTGGAGGCCTTCGTGCCCCGCCGCTACCGGCACTGGACGCAGGTCGGCCTGGCGCTGACGGCGCTGGCCGGCGCCTTCGTCGCCGTGGTGGTGCTGGCCGCGCAGGGCCACGGCCCGCACCTGGACCTGCTGGCGATGGAGGCCGTCGCCATGGACGGCCCGGCCCTGTTCGTCCAGGGGGTGATCCTGCTGGTCGCCGTCGTCGCGGTGCTCACCTACGCGGAGCGCCGGCTGGAGCCGGTGGCGGGCGGCCTGCCCGCCGACGCGTTCGCCGCGCAGGCCTCCGCGACCCCGGGCGGCGAGCAGGAGCGCGCCGCGAACCGGGCCGGCTGGACGACCAGCGAGGTCTTCCCGCTGACGATGTTCGCGGTCGGCGGCATGCTGCTGTTCCCCGCCGCCAACGACCTGCTGACGATGTTCGTGGCGCTGGAGGTCTTCTCCCTGCCGCTGTACCTGCTGTGCGCGCTGGCCCGGCGCCGGAGGCTGCTGTCGCAGGAGGCGGCGGTCAAGTACTTCCTGCTCGGCGCCTTCGCCTCGGCGTTCTTCCTGTTCGGCACGGCGCTGCTGTACGGGTACGCGGGCAGCGTGAAGCTGGTCGACATCGCCGACGTGATCTCCGGCAAGTCGATGTCCACCCCGGCGCAGCTGAGCTCGACGCAGAGCGACGTGCTGCTGCTGATCGGCCTGGCGATGCTGGCGGTCGGCCTGCTGTTCAAGGTCGGCGCGGTGCCGTTCCACGCCTGGACACCGGACGTGTACCAGGGCGCGCCGACCCCGGTGACGGGCTTCATGGCCTCGGCGACGAAGGTCGCCGCGTTCGGGGCGTTCCTGCGGCTGTTCTACGTGGCCTTCCCCGGTCTGAAGCTGGACTGGCGGCCGGTGATGTGGGGCGTGGCGATCCTGACGATGGTGGTCGGCGCCGTCCTCGCGGTGACCCAGCAGGACGTCAAGCGCCTGCTGGCGTACTCCTCGATCGCGCACGCCGGGTTCATCCTGACCGGCGTGATCGCGCTGGACCGGCAGGGCGTCTCCTCGGTGCTGTTCTACCTGGCGGCGTACTCCTTCGTGACGCTGGGCGCGTTCGCGGTGGTGACGCTGGTGCGCGACTCCAAGGGCGAGGCGACGCACCTGTCCTCCTGGGCGGGCCTGGGGCGGCGCTCGCCGCTGGTGGCGGCGGTGTTCGCGCTGTTCCTGCTGGCCTTCGCGGGCATCCCGCTGACCTCGGGGTTCACGGGGAAGTTCGCGGTGTTCCAGGCGGCGGCGGCCGGCGGGGCGACGCCGCTGGTGATCGTCGGTGTGCTGAGCTCGGCGGTGGCCGCGTTCTTCTACATCCGGGTGATCGTGCTGATGTTCTTCTCCGATCCTCAGCCCGGCGGCCCGACGGTGGCGATCCCCAGCCCCTTCACGGCGACGGCGATCGGGGTCGGGGTGCTGGTGACGCTGGGCCTGGGACTGCTGCCGCAGTACTTCCTGGACCTCGCGTCCAAGGCCTCGCTGTTCGCGTACTGACCGTTCTCGCCGGCGCCCGTCGCGGGCCGGTCCGGACACCCGGGCCGGCCCGAGGCGTGCGGCGGGCGCCGGCCGCCGGATCTTGTCCGGTTCCCTGCACGGGCCTTTATCCGGGCCGGAATTCGCCCCCACCGCCGCGACCCCCGCGCAGCCCGTCTGACCTGGGCCTCAGGCCCGGTCACAACGGGACCAGCACGCCCGTGCAGTGATCCACTCACGACCGGATACCCTGCCTGTATGGCCAGCGGCGGCACTCAGGGACCAGGCCGCTAGATCGACCAGGGACAGAGGAGTGGTCTTCGTGACCGTCGTGGGACCCTTCGGGCTCAGCGTGCAGGACCGCGACCTGACCCGGGACGTCCAGGCCGGACTGGACGCGGTGGAGGCGGCGCTCGCCGAGACCGTCAAGAGCGACGTCCCGTTCATCACCGTCACCGCCAGTCACCTCATCGAGGCCGGCGGCAAGCGCTTCCGCCCCCTGCTCCTGCTGCTGGCCGCCCAGTTCGGCGACCCGGGCGCGCCTGGCGTGGTGCCGGCGGCCGTCGTCGTCGAACTGACCCACCTGGCCACGCTGTACCACGACGACGTCATGGACGAGGCGCCCGTGCGCCGGGGCGCCCCCAGCGCCAACTCCCGCTGGGACAACTCGGTGGCCATCCTCACCGGCGACTTCCTGTTCTCCCGCGCCTCCCAGGTCCTCGCCGACCTCGGTCCCGAAGCGGTGCGGATGCAGGCCGAGGCCTTCGAGCGGCTCGTCACCGGCCAGATCATGGAGACCCGCGGCCCCGGCCCGGACGTCGACCCGCTGCTGCACTACCTGGACGTGCTGGCCGGCAAGACCGGCTCGCTGATCGCCGTCTCCTGCCGGATAGGAGCACAGGCGGCCGGCGCCGAGCAGTGGGTGGTGGACACCCTCGGTGACTTCGGCGAGCGGATCGGCATCGCCTTCCAGCTGGCCGACGACGTGCTGGACATCGCCAGCGACGGCGACGAGTCCGGCAAGACGCCCGGCACCGACCTGCGCGAGGGCGTGCCCACCCTGCCGACCCTGCTGCTGCGCCAGATGCCGGCCGACCCGGCCGACGAGGCGGACACCCGGCTGCGCGAACTGCTCGACCAGGACCTCGCGGACGACGCCCTGCACGCCGAGGCGCTGCGCCTGCTGCGCCGCCACCCGGCGCTGGAGCGGGCCCGCCGCGAGACGCTGCGCCAGGCCGAGGAGGCCCGGGCGCTGCTGGCCCCGCTGCCGGACTGCCCGGCCAAGGCGGCGCTGGAAGCGCTGTGCGACTCGGTGGCCATCCGCACCATGTGACCCGCTCCCGGCGCTCTTCCGGCATGGGGGAGACTGGCTGTCGTCAGCCACAGCCCTGCCGGGAAGGTCGCCATGCGCCGCGTCGTCATCGCCGAGGACTCCGTACTGCTGCGGGAGGGCCTGACCAGGCTGCTCACCGACCGCGGCCTGGAGGTGGTCGCGGGCGTCGGGGACGGCGAGGCGCTGCTGCGCGCCGTGGACGCCCTCGCGGCGCAGGACGCGCTGCCGGACGTGGTGGTCTCCGACGTGCGGATGCCGCCGAGCCACACGGACGAGGGCCTGCGCGCCTGCGTGGAGCTGCGCGGCCGCTACCCGCAGCTGGGTGTGCTCGTCCTGTCGCAGTTCGTGGAGGAGCGCTACGCCTCGGAGCTGCTGGCCGGCTCCACCCGGGGCGTCGGCTACCTGCTCAAGGACCGCGTCGCCGAGGTGCGCGAGTTCGCCGACGCGGTGGTGCGGGTGGCCGAGGGCGGCACCGCGCTGGACCCGGAGGTGGTGCAGCAACTGCTCAGCCGCAGCCGCAAGGGCGACGTCCTGGCGGGCCTGACCCCGCGCGAGCGCGAGGTGCTGGGCCTGATGGCGGAGGGCCGCACCAACGCGGCCGTCGCCCGGCAACTGGTCGTCTCGGACGGCGCGGTGGAGAAGCACGTCAGCAACATCTTCCTCAAGCTGGGCCTGGCCCAGAGCCCGGAGGACCACCGCCGGGTGCTCGCGGTGCTCACGTACCTCAACTCCTAGGGGAGCAGGGCCCTAGGAATGGCCGCCTCCTCCCGGGTGTTGTCCCCAGTGCGCGGTACGCCCCGTGTTCCGGCGATTTCCCGCCGCACGCGGGAGTTCCAGTCCGGTTCGACCTCGCGCGCTTAGTATGCGAGAGGTGCACCAAGCGGACGGGGCACAGGGCCGCGCCCGCGGTGGTGCGCCCACGAGGAGGTCCGCGGCAGTGACCAGTCAGGTCGATCAGTCAGAAGCAGTGGACGGCTCGGGCAGCGGCGAAGGCCGGACCGGCAGCGGTGGAGTCCGCCCCGGTTCCGCCTCGCCCGCCGGCCCTCCCGCCCCGGGCGGTCCGCCGAGGGCAAAGCCCATTCGCAGACTCGATCGGGTGATCATCCGGTTCGCCGGCGACTCGGGTGACGGCATGCAGCTCACAGGTGACCGCTTCACCTCCGAGACGGCGTCCTTCGGCAACGACCTGTCGACGCTGCCGAATTTCCCCGCCGAGATCCGGGCACCCGCCGGCACCCTGCCGGGCGTCTCGTCCTTCCAGTTGCACTTCGCCGACCACGACATCCTCACGCCCGGGGACGCCCCCGACGTGCTGGTGGCGATGAACCCGGCGGCGCTCAAGGCGAACCTGGAGGACCTGCCGCGCGGCGCGGAGATCATCGTCAACACCGACGAGTTCACCAAGCGGGCGCTGGCGAAGGTCGGTTACGAGGCCGACCCGCTGGACGACGGCTCGCTGGACGCCTACCGCCTGCACAGGGTGCCGCTCACGGCGCTGACGGTGGAGGCGCTCAAGGACAGCGGGCTGGCCCGCAAGGACGCCGAGCGGGCGAAGAACATGTTCGCCCTGGGCCTGCTGTCCTGGATGTACCACCGGCCCACCCACGGCACCGAGGCGTTCCTGCGCACGAAGTTCGCCAAGAAGCCGCAGATCGCCGAGGCCAACGTCAGCGCCTTCCGGGCCGGCTGGAACTTCGGCGAGACCACCGAGGCCTTCGCCGTCTCCTACGAGGTGCCGCCGGCGAAGCTCCCCGCCGGGCGCTACCGCAACATCTCCGGCAACCTGGCGCTCTCCTACGGCCTGATCGCCGCCGCCGAGCGCTCCGGGCTGCCGCTGTACCTGGGCTCGTACCCGATCACCCCGGCCTCCGACATCCTCCACGAGCTGTCCAGGCACAAGAACTTCGGGGTGCGCACCTTCCAGGCCGAGGACGAGATCGCCGGGATCGGCGCCGCCCTGGGCGCGGCCTTCGGCGGGGCGCTGGGCGTGACCACCACCTCCGGCCCGGGCGTGGCGCTCAAGTCGGAGACGATCGGCCTGGCCGTCTCGCTCGAACTGCCGCTGCTGGTCGTGGACATCCAGCGCGGCGGCCCCTCCACGGGCCTGCCGACCAAGACCGAGCAGGCGGACCTGCTGCAGGCGATGTTCGGGCGCAACGGCGAGGCGCCGGTGCCGATCGTCGCTCCCGCGACGCCCGCCGAGTGCTTCGACGCGGCGTTGGAGGCGGCCCGGATCGCCGTCACCTACCGCACCCCGGTCTTCCTGCTCTCGGACGGGTACCTGGCCAACGGCTCGGAGCCCTGGCGCATCCCGGAGGTCGGCGAACTCCCCTCCATCGACCCGGACTTCGCGACCGGGCCGAACCGGGAGGACGGCTCCTTCTGGCCGTACCTGCGGGATGCGGCGACCCTCGCCCGGCCCTGGGCGCTGCCCGGCACCCCGGGCCTGGAGCACCGCATCGGCGGCATCGAGAAGCAGGACGGCACGGGCAACATCTCCTACGACCCGGCCAACCACGACTTCATGGTCCGCACCCGCCAGGCCAAGGTGGACGGCATCGCCGTCAAGCCGCTGGAGGTGGACGACCCGAGCGGCGAGGCCCGGGTGCTGGTGCTCGGCTGGGGCTCGACGTACGGGCCGATCACCGCCGCGGTGCGCCGGGTGCGCGCGGACGGCGGCGAGGTCGCCCAGGCGCACCTGCGCAACCTCAACCCGTTCCCGGCCAACCTCGGTGCGGTGCTCAGGAGTTACGACAAGGTCATCGTGCCCGAGATGAACCTGGGCCAGCTGGCGATGCTGCTGCGCGCCAAGTACCTGGTGGACGCCGAGTCCTACAACCAGGTGCGCGGACTGCCGTTCAAGGCGGCGCAGTTGGCGGACGTGCTGTGGGCGGCGATCGGCACCCTGGACGAGGAGGACAACCGATGAGCGAGAACGGCTTCCCGTCCCTGAAGCTGGTGCCGAAGGCCGAAGCGCCGCAGAGCGCCCGGGACTTCAAGACCGACCAGGAGGTGCGCTGGTGCCCCGGCTGCGGGGACTACGCGGTCCTCGCGGCGGTGCAGGCGTTCATGCCGGAGCTGGGGATCCGGCGGGAGAACACCGTGTTCGTCTCGGGCATCGGCTGCTCCTCGCGCTTCCCGTACTACATGAACACCTACGGCGTGCACTCGATCCACGGCCGCGCCCCGGCGATCGCGACGGGGCTGGCCACGGCCCGCCGCGACCTGAGCGTGTGGGTGGTGACGGGCGACGGCGACGCGCTGTCCATCGGCGGCAACCACCTGATCCACGCGCTGCGGCGCAACGTCAATCTGAAGATCCTGCTGTTCAACAACCGTATCTACGGCCTCACCAAGGGCCAGTACTCGCCGACCAGCGAGGTCGGCAAGATCACCAAGTCCACGCCGATGGGCTCCCTGGACGCGCCGTTCAACCCGCTCTCGCTGGCGATCGGCGCGGAGGCCTCCTTCGTGGCGCGCACCATCGACTCCGACCGCAAGCACCTGCAGTCGGTGCTGCGGGCGGCGGCCGAGCACGAGGGCACGGCGCTGGTGGAGATCTACCAGAACTGCAACATCTTCAACGACGGCGCCTTCGAGGTCCTCAAGGAGCCCGGCACCCGGGACGAGGCGCTGATCCGCCTGGAGCACGGGCAGCCCGTGCGCTTCGGCGCCGACCTGGGCAACGGCGTCTTCCGGGGCCCGGACGGCGAGCTGTTCACGGCGCCGGTCACCGCCGCCAACGAGGCCGAGGTGCTGGTCCACGACGCCCACGCGGCAAGCCCCACACGGGCGTTCGCCCTGTCGCGGATCGCGGACGCGGACACCCTGCACCACACCCCGATCGGGGTGCTGCGGGACGTGCGGCGCCCGGTGTACGACGAGCTGATGGCCGGGCAGCTGGAGGCGGCCGAGGCCGGCCGGGGCCGGGGCGACCTGGCGGCGCTGCTCGCCGGGAGCGACACCTGGACGGTGGGCTGACGCCGCCCGGGAGGCCCGTGTGCGCGAACGAGGCGCCCCCGCCCGGGAGTTCCGGGCGGGGGCGCCTTCACGCGTGGGGCCCGCGCGTCAGTAGACGCAGGGGATGCCGCCGTCCGACTGGGCGTCGACGCTGGGGCCCTGGACGGGCACGTTGGCGGCCGGGTCGCCGCCGGGCGCGGGCGCGGCGGGCTTGTCGGTCTTGTCGGCGGAGGCGCCGGTGAACGAGGTGCCCAGGACGACGGTCACGTGGTCGGCGGTGGTCGAGGCGGACTCGGTGGCCGTCACGCCGTAGCGGGCCGCGATCTGGTCGGCGGCCTCCTTGGCGCCCTTGCCGTAGGTGACCGTGGTGGTCTTGGGCTTGGAGCGGGCCGCGCCGGTGTTGCCCTCCTTGAAGCCCATCGCCACCAGCGCCTTGGACTCGGCGGTGGAGGAGACCCCGGCGGCGGTGGAGGCGTTGTAGACGTCCACGGTCGCGGGGGAGGCCGCCTTGGGCGGGGCCGTGGTGGTGGCGGCGGCGGGCGCCGGGGCGCTCGGGGTGTCGGTGGCGCCCCCGGCCGGGGCGGCCGCGTCGGCGTAGCCGAAGATCTGCTTGACGACCTTCTGGATCTTGGACGGGGTCACCAGGTTCACGTCCTGGCCGTTCTTGCGCCCGAAGCCGTCGAAGGTGAGCGTGTTGAACTCGACGTTGCCGCCGGTCAGGGCCGGGGCCTGCTCGGCGAAGTCGAGGACGTTCCACTCGTTGTCGATCACCAGGTCCTTCTGGATGACGCCGAACAGGCCCTTGAGCTTGCCGATGTCGCTGATGATGCCGTCCTGCTTGAGCTTGTGCACGACGGAGGAGATGAAGGCCTGCTGGCGGTGGGTGCGGGCGAAGTCGCCGGTGTTGCCGTCCGGGCCGTCCAGGTTGTGGCGCTGGCGGACGAAGGAGAGCGCCTGGGAGGCGTTGAGCTTGTTGATGCCCTTCTTGAAGTCCGCGCCCGAGCCCTGGCCCTCGATGGCCGGGTCCTTGGTGTCGTGGGTGAGGCAGACCTCGATGGGCTCGACCTGCTTGGCGATGTCGTAGAAGCCCATCAGGTTGACTTCGGCGACGTGGTCGATCGGCTGGTTCAGGAAGGTCTGGACGGTGCGGATGGTCGCGGCGCGGCCGATGTCGCGGCCGGCCTTCTCCAGGTCGGCGCCCTTGAGGCCCTTGGCGCGCAGGCCGGAGTCCGCCTTGTCCTTGGCGTTGCCGTACGCCTCCTTGATCTTGCCCATGCCCATCTCGGTGCCGTCGCCCTTGTACGTCATCACGTAGTCGTCGCGCGGGATGGAGACGGCCTGCACCTTGCCGCCGTTCGCCGGTATGTGCAGCAGGATCAGGGAGTTGGTGTTGTAGCCGCCGACGTCGGAGCTGTGCCCGGCGTGCAGCTCGTCCTGGATGAACTGCCCGGGGATGTCCGAGCCGTCCATGTTCTTGCGGCTGTCGAGGCCGATCAGGAGCAGGTTGACCGAGTTGTCGAGGTGCTTGGGGGCGTCCTTCTTGGTCTCCGAGATGGCGTTGGAGGTGGTCATCCCGTCGGTGAGGGAGGTCACCTCGTACCAGGCCACCCCGCTGGCGGCGAAGACCGCGAACCCGGCGGTGCAGGCGATCGTCCGCCCGGCGACCAGCAGCGGGGAGCGGCGGCGCGCGGGGGGCGCCGTACGGCGGGCGGCGCGGCGGCCCTCGGGCTGCTCGGGGCCGCCGTTGGTCTCGCCGCCGTCGGCCTCGCTGCGGTCGGCGTGCTCACTCATGCCTGCTGCCTCCTGCGGTTGCGGATCGCCCGGACCGCGATCACCAGGACGGCCGCGGTCGCGGCCTGCGCCATCACGGGGAACCCGTGCACCAGCCACTTGGCCGCGCCGGTGGCCAGGGCCTTGCCCTGGTACTTGTCGCGGTTGGCGAGCAGTTCGACGACGGCCGTCACGCCGAGGACCACCACGGGCGAGCAGGCCAGGACCCACCACCAGCCCCTGCGGGTGCAGACGGCCGCGGCGGCGCCGGTGCCGAGCACCGCGCACAGGGCGAACGCCCAGCCCACGCCGGGGCCGGAGGCCTCGTCGATGCCGGCGCCCACGAGCGGCAGGCCGAGGGCCAGCAGCACGGGGACGGCGGCGGCGCCGGGGGAGCGCCGGGGGGCGGGCGGCTGGGCGGCCCTGCCCGGCGATGTCGGTCCGGAGGAACGCCGGGGCGCCGGCGGCTCGGCGGGTCTGCCCGCCGCCCGTCGCCGTTGTCCCTGCTCGGACGTCCGTCCTCGCTGCCCCGCCACGTACTCACCCCCGGAAGGTTCCGCGTCCCCACGCGCCGGTCGGCGCCGTCGCCGGGAGCCGTGCGAACCACGGTTGCGGCGCTGCCATTTCTGGACGCCGTTGTCGGCCGGCCGGTTCCCGCGGCGGTTTCCCGCCGCCGATCGGGGGCAGGCCCGTTTTCGGATTTCCTCTACACGGGTGTAGAGATCACACGCAGCATAGAGCACAGCTGTTCGGTGACAAGCCCCGGTCGTCCGGGGCAGGGACAAGGTACACCGGCCGGTTCACGTGCCGTCCGGCGGGCGGGCGGGCGGCCGGGACGGACGGATCGTGGGAGCGAAGTCGTGGGAACGAAGGAGAGCGGTGTGACGGCGACGGGCGGGGCGAGACGGCCGGAGAAGCGCAGGGCCATCACGGAGGCCGCGACGCGGGTCTTCGGGCGGGAGGGGTTCGTACGGGCCAGCATGGACGCCATCGCGGCGGAGGCCGCCGTGTCCAAGCGCACGGTCTACAACCACTTCGCCGACAAGGAGACCCTCTTCCTGACGGTGGCGCTGCAGAGCGCGGCGGAACTGACCCTGCGGCTGGAGCGGTTGGCCGCCGCACGGCTGGACGCGGCGGGGGAGGAGGGCGCCGCCGTGCGCGAGGCCCTGGCCGCCTTCGCCGCGGAGCGGGCCCGCGCGCTGCTGGCCTCGGGCGAGCACGGCGCCGTCGCCCGGGCGATCCGCGCCGAGGTGGTGAACATCCCCGCCGACGTGCTGGAGGCCTGGCTGGAGGCGGGCCCCGACGCCGAACGGCGCGCCCTCGCGGCCCGCTTCGCCGTCTGGGCGCGGCGCGGACTGCTGACGGCGGACGAGCCGGAGCTGGTCGCCGAGCGCTTCACGCTGCTCACGTACCAGGGCGTGGCCGAGCGCTCCTTCTGGGGCGCGCTGCCGGTGCCGGAGGAGGCGGTGGAGCGGACGGTCGCGGCCGGGGTGGACGCCTTCTGGCGCCTGCACGGCGCGGAGGCCGTACGGGAGGTGGCGGCGCTGTGACGCGCGCGGGGCGGGGAGGCGGGGCCGCCTGCCCCTCCTCCCCGCCCTGCGGTGTCCTGCCGTGTGGCTTACTTCCAGTTCAGGCCCTTGCCCAGGGTGTACGGGTCGCCCCAGTACTCGGCGCCCGCGACCTTGGAGGCCTCCGGCGCCAGGGCCAGCACGCAGGAGGTCACCGACTTGCCGTTGGTGAAGCCGCTCGGGAAGGAGTTGTTCGGGCACTTGGCGAACTTGCCGATGATCGACACCTGGTTGGCCTCGGTGCCGTCCGCGAGCAGGCCCTTCATCTGGGTCAGGCTGGCGAAGGACATGTCGGTGGAACCGGTGTTGGTCACCTTGAAGTTGATGTAGTAGGGCACCTGGCCCTTCGCCTTGTCGCCGAGGTTGAGCGGGGCCAGGTCGGCCGCCTCGCCCTTGGTGATGTCGGTGACGACGAGGGACACGGCGCCCTCGGTCTTGCCGTACTTGTACGGGAACTGGATCGGCTCGCCGATCTTGACCGTGGTGCCGGCCGCCGGGGCCGCGCCGCCGCCGGTCGCACCGCCCGTGGTGCCTCCGGTGGCCGGGGCGGCGGAGGTGGCCGGGGCCGCCGGGGTGGTGGGCGCCGCGGTCGGCACGGCGGCGGTGGTGGGCGCGGCCGGCGCGGTGGTGGCGGCGGTGTCGCCGTTCGAGGCGTCGTCGTTGCAGGCGGTCAGGCTCAGGGCGCTGACGGCGGCCAGGGCGGCGATCGCCAGGGTGCGGCGGTGTGTGGAGATGTGCTTCAAGTGACGTCCCCCGTCTCGTGGGGCCGCAGGGTCGCGGCCTCCGGGGACGTTCTTAGCGCACTCTCATCCGTCGGCGCCATGCGGTCCGTCCCGTTTTGGCGCGGTCGTGACGACTCTCTCGCATGATCGTGACAAGCGATGCCGAGTCGTGATCTGCCAGGTCAGACGGCTTGTGGACGCACGATCGGCCTGCGCGGGGGCGGTCCGGGCCGGTCGCGGAGGTGGTCCGGGTCAGTCGGCGGGGAGGGCGCGGACGGCGCGGGAGACGTCGGTGCGCAGGCGGTCGAGGTCCTCGTCCGGGCCGAGGATCATGCGGCGGACCTGGGGCATGGCGAGGCTCCAGCCGACCAGGCCGAGGGCGAGGAAGAGGCGGGTGCGCGGGTCCTCCCCGCCCTCGGCGGTGCGGACGGCCTGGAGCTTGTCCTGGTAGTGGCGGGTGCGGGTGTCCTCGCCGGGGACGGGCCGGTCGCCCAGTTCGAGGGCCTCCCACAGGAGCAGGCGCAGGGCCTCGGGGCGGGCGCGGTGGTAGTCGAAGAGGCGCTCGGCGTAGGCGGGGAGGTCGTCGTCGCCGGGCGGGACGGCCTCGGCGAGGTCGCTCATCAGGCGTTCGAGGACGGCGGCGAAGAGGCCGTCCTTGTCGCCGAAGTAGTCGTAGATGGCCCGCTTGTTGGCCTGGGCGGCGGCGGCGATGCGGTCCACGCGGGCGCCCGCGACGCCGTGGGCGGCGAACTCGGTGGCCGCGGCGGTGAGGATGCGCTCTTTGGTCGCTGTGGAGTCGTACGCCATGGGGCCATGGTAGCCGGGGTGGGAACGAACCGGTTCGTTCTCGATTGACGGGCGGGCGGAGGTCTGTCAGTCTCGTTCTCGTCGTTCCGAACCATCCAGTTCGTTCGGTTGGAGTCCTTCCGTGTCTTCCACGTCCCGAACCGCCCCGCCTCCGGCCACGGGTTCAGCCACAGGCGGGAGGCTGCCGCTGCTGATGGCCCTGGCCTGCGGCGTCAGCGTCGCCAACGTCTACTTCCCGCAGGCCCTCACCCCGCTCGTCGCCGACGCCTTCGGCATCACCTCGGACGCCGCCGCCGGCGTCGTCACGCTCACCCAACTCGGGTACGCCGCAGGGATCTTCCTGCTCGTCCCGCTCGGCGACCGGCTGCCCCGGCGCCCGCTCGTCACCGCCCTGCTCGCCCTCACCGGCCTCGCCCTGCTCGCCGCGGGCCTCGCCCCCTCCACCGGCGCCCTCGTCACCGCCGGCGCCGTGGTCGGCGTCGCCACCGTCGTGCCCCAGCTGCTGCTGCCCATGGCCGCCGGCCTCGTCGCCCCCGAGCGGCGCGGCTCCGTCATCGGCACCCTCCAGGGCGGCCTCATCGGCGGCATCCTGCTCGCCCGCACCTTCGGCGGCGTCCTCGGCGAACACCTCGGCTGGCGCGCCCCGTACCTCGTCGCCGCCGCGCTCACCGGCCTGCTCGCCCTCGTCCTCGGCCTCGCCCTGCCCGCCGTACCGCCCGCCACCCGCGACCGGTACCCGACCCTGCTCGCCGACACCCTGCGGCTGCTGCGCGACGAACCCGCCCTGCGCCGCTCCGCCCTCTACCAGGCCACCCTGTTCGCCGGGTTCAGCGCCGCCTGGACGGCCCTCGCCCTCCTGCTCACCGGCCCGCACTACCGGATGGACGCCCAGGCCGTCGGCGTCCTCGCCCTCATCGGCGCCGCCAGCATGCTCGGCGCCCCCGCCGCCGGCCGCCTCGTCGACCGCGACGGCCCCGACCGGGTCAGCACCTGGTGCATGGCCGCCGTCCTGGCCGCCGCGGCCGTCCTGGCGCTCGGCACGGCGGGCGGCGCGCTCGGCCTCGCCGCCCTCGCGGCCGGACTGCTGCTGCTCGACGTGGCCGTGCAGTGCAGCCAGGTCGCCAACCAGGCCCGCATCTTCGCGCTGCGGCCACAGGCGCGCAGCCGGCTCAACACCGCCTACATGACCTGCTCGTTCCTCGGCGGCAGCGCCGGCTCCTGGCTCGGCGTCCGCGCCCACGCGCTGCTCGGCTGGCCCGGCGTCTGCGGCCTCGTCGGCCTCGCCGCCGGGTGCGCGCTCACCGTCCACCTCGTCCGTACGTCCGTCACCGTCACCCCCGCGATCAAGGAGGCCGTCCGATGACCTTCCCCGCCATGCCCGCCGCCGTCCTGCAGTTCTTCCGCGCCTCCCAGGAGGCCGACGCCGACACCTGGGCCGCCTCCTTCACCGAGGACGGCGTCTTCCACGACCCGATCGGGACGGACCCGATCACCGGCCGCGACGCGATCCGCGACTTCATCGCCGGCATCGTGCCCAACTTCCAGCCCTTCCTCGGCCTCACCCCGATCGAGGCGCACACCGTCGGCCGTCACGTCGCCGTCTCGTGGCGGGGGGCGGTGGTGGCGCTGGACGGCAGCCCGGTGAACTGGTCGGGCATCAACGTGTACGAGCTGGACGAGGGGAGCGGGCTCATCCGGGAGGCGAAGGCGTACTTCAACAGCGCGATCTTCAGCGCCCAACTCGCGAGCTGAGCAGGGCTGCCGGCCACTCCCGGCCTCGCCCCCTCGCCCCTTGCCCGAGCCGGGCGAGGGGCGAGGGGCTTTGTCGGTGAATCTTCCCGTCGGGCGGGTCGGCATTATCGGTGAATCGATCCTCCGGGTGGGCGGAACCCCCGATCGCCGCCCCCGGCCCGACCCCCGGTGCCAGAGTGCGCTTCCGGACGCCCCGTTCGGCGGGGCCGGGTGGGAGCGGTGGGGCGATGGGGCGGGACGTCGTACGGGAGTCCGCGCGGGCGGGGCGGCTGGTGGTGTGGGAGGAGTCGGCGCGGGACGGCGCGCAGGCGAAGACGCTGATGCCCGCCGCCGTCCGGGCGCGGCTGGCGCGGGAGCAGGGCCGGGTGTTCGGCGAGGACGGCCCCCGGCACGTGGTGTTCGCGGCGGGGTTCCCGGCCGTGTGCGCCGAGGAGTTCGAGGCGGTGCGCCGCGTCGCCGTGGAGGCGGAGGGCGCGGTCTCCGTCGCGGCGGTGTGCCGGGGAAGGGCGGCGGACGTACGGCAGGCGGTGGCCGCCGTCCGGGGCAGCGCGCACGCCCGCGTCATGGTGGTCGTCCCCGCCTCCGAGGCGATGGCCTCGACGATGACGCACCGCACGGCCCGCGAGGCCCTGGACGCGGCGGTCGCCCTGATCGGTGAGGCCCGGGCCGTGGACGACCGGGTCGCCGTCGACCTCTGCCTCGCCGACGCCTCCCGCGCCGACCACGGCCTCATGGCCGACGCCGCGGCCGACTTCACCGCGGCCGGAGCGGGCGTCGTGGTGCTCGCCGACACGGTCGGGCTCCAACTCCCCTCCGACGCCGCCGACATGTTCACCCGCGTACGGGCCGGGGCCGGCCACGACACCGTCCTCGCCTCCCACCTGCACAACGACCTCGGCCTCGGCCTCGCCAACACCCTGGAGGCCCTGCGCGCGGGCGTGCGGGTCGCGGCCACGTCCTGGCTGGGCATCGCCGAGCGCAGCGGCATGGCCGCCACCGAGCAGCTGCTCCTCCTGCTCGCCCAGGACGGCGACCGCGCCGCCCGGCTGCTCGGCCCCGACGCCGAGCGCCTCTGGTGGACGGCCCCGGACCTGACCGCGCTGCCCCGCCTCGCCGCCCTGGTCTCCGGGGCGACCGGCGTGCCGCTGGGCGTCACCACCCCCGTCGTCGGCACCGGGGTGGGCACCATCTCCACCGGCACGCCGTTCGTCCACCCGGAGCTGTTCCAGCCCTACGACCCGCAGGCCGTCCTCGGCACGGCCCCGCGCGTGGTGCTCACCCAGCTGGCCAGCGCCCGCGTCGTCCGGGCGGTCGCGGCCCGGCTCGGCCACGACCTCGACCACGACGAGGAGCGGACGGCCGCCGCGCTGGCCTGGGTGAAGGCCCGCGCCTTCCGTACGGGCCGGGCGGTCGTCGAGGACGCGGCGTTCGCGGCCTTCCTCGACGGCGCCTCCGACGCCGACCTCGGCACCGTCGACGCGGACGCCGCCCGCGCAGCCCTGCGCGAAGGGGCGGTGGCGCTGCCGAACCCGGCCCCGCTGACCTTCGTCGTCGCGGGCGCCGACCCGCGCGCCGTCAACACGGCCAAGGGCCGCCCCGCCGACCAGGCCGTCGCCCTGTGGGCCCACGACCCGGGCGTCCTCGCCGAGCTCGACACCGTCCTCGGCCTGGAGCCCGGCCTCGCCGCCGTCGCCCGGCGCCTCCTCGTCGAGGAGCGGGTGACGCTCCTCCTCCCGCTGCGCCCCGACGCCGCCCCGCCCGCCTGGCTGGCCCCCGCCACGCGCGACGGCTGGACGCTGCTCTTCGGCGCCCGCTGGGCCCCGCTGCTGCCCGTGCTCGCCGACCACCCCGTCCTGTACGTGAGCAGTGCCAACCGCACCGGCCGTGCCCCGGCGGCGACGGCCGCCGGGGCGGCGGAGCTGGGCGTGCCCGTGCTGGGGCCGGGCTCGCTGCCCGGGGCCACCGGGGCGGGCTCCGGGACGGGCAACGCGGCCCGGGCCGCGACCACCACGCTGCGGCTGCACCCGGACGGGCGGCTCGACCTGCACCGGGCGGGCGCGCAGGACCGGGCGCACGGCGGCGCCGGGTACCTGGAGCACGTGCGCGCCGTGTACGGGCTACCCGGCTGAGGCCTCCGAGGCTTCCAGCAGCAGGTCGCGGAGGGCGGCGGCCGTCTCGGAGGGCTCGGGCGGCGTGAGGATGACCTGGTCGGCGGTGGTGGACGGCCCGGTCAGCGGGACGACCCGCAGGCCGGGCGGCCGGTGGTCGAGCGCGGACTCGACGGTGATGCCGATGCCCGTCCCGGCGGCGACATGGGCGGCGATGTCGTGCACGCTGCCGGCGGTCCGGATGATCCGCAGGTCCGCCCCGCCGATCCGGAAGGCGGCCAGGAGGCGGTCGCAGAGGCCGCTGTTGATCTGGTGCGGCCAGGTGAGCAGGTCGGAGGCGGACAGCTCGCAGGCGCTCAACTCGGCGCGCTCGGCGAGGGGGTGGGCCTCCGGTACGAGCGCCATGAACCGCTCGGTGGACAGCACCCGCGCCCGTACGCCGGTGATGCCGTCCGTCGCCCAGCCGATGCCCAGGCCGATCGACTCCGTTCGCACGGCGGTGAGTTGGGCCGTGGTCGGCATCGGCTCGGGGACGATCGTCACGTCCGGGAACCGCTCGCGCAGCCGGGGCAGGCAGCGCAACAGCAGGTGGTAGCAGGTGTATTCGGCGTGCGCGACGACGAGTGTGGTGGAGGCGCCCTCCCCGGCGGCGAGGGCGCGGCCGCGCTGCTGGAAGCGGCGTAGCTGGGCGAGGGCGGCGTGCGCGTCGGGCAGGAGCGCCTCCCCGAGGTCGGTGAGCGAGACGCGGCGGCTGGTGCGGTGGAACAGCCGCCCGCCGAGGCCGCCCTCCAGTCGCCGTACGGCCTCGCTGACGGTGGGCTGCCCCCGGTGCAGGCGGGCGGCGGCGCGGCCGAAGTGCAGCTCCTCGGCGACGGCGACGAACGCCTCCAGCTCGATCCTGTCCATGGGGGCCAGGCTAGGCCCTCTCGCGGCGATCGATCGGTTCCACCGATCGCTGCGCGCCGAAGTTCGGCGTTGATGGCGGGGCGGGGGCGGGCTGAGATGAGTGGGCAGGCAGTTGATCCCACGATTGATCCCACGATTCGGAAGCAGTGAACGCCGATGTCAGCGCACCAGAACACCCCTACCGTCACCGTGGCCGTGGTCTACCACTCGCTGCACGGCCACACCCGCGTCCTTGCCGAGCACGTCGCGGCGGGGGCCCGGGCCGTCCCGGGCGCCGAGGTGCACCTGATCGGGCTCCGCGCGGAGGACGTCAACGCGGGCCGCTGGCGCGACGACGAGGTGATGGCGTTGCTCGACCGCGCCGACGCCGTCGTCTTCGGCAGCCCGACGCTGATGGGCGGAGTGTCGGCGGTGTTCAAGGCCTTCATGGAGCAGGCCTTCCACCCGTTCCTCCGGCAGGGCTGGAAGGACAAGCTCGCCGGCGGCTTCACCATGTCCGCCTCGCAGAGCGGCGACAAGATGACCGTCCTGGAGCAACTCGTCGTCTTCGCCACCCAGATGGGCATGCCGTGGATCGGCCTCGGCGACCTCCCCGGCAACAACTGGAGCGGCGGCACCCGCGACGACATCAACCGCCTCGGCTCCTTCCTCGGCCTGATGAGCCAGAGCCACGGCGACCTCGACGCCGACCAGGCCGCCTCCCGGGGCGACCTGATCACGGCGGAGCGCTACGGCGAGCGCATCGCGACCCTCACCCAGCGCTGGGTCAACGCCGTCCCGTTCGAGACCGTGCGGATGACGGAGCACGAGTACCGGGCCCTGTCGGCCTCGCTGCGCGAGGCCGTCTAGGTCGGCAGGGGGAGGGCCCGCCCGGGCGGGGCGGTGGTCACTGCCGTTCGGACGCCAGGAGCAGGGCGCGGTCGAGGGCCGACCCGGCGTCGCAGGGGACGTCGGGTCGGACGCCCGTACCCTCCCAGTTGGTGCCCGAGACCGGGTTGACCGCGCGGCCGACGGGCACGCTGAGCTCCAGGTGCGGGTGGACCGTCCAGCCCTCGCGCGGGTGGGCGCCGCCGCGGGTGGTCTCGCCGACGATCTCGGCGCGCCCGAGCTGCTGCAGGTCGTAGGCGAGCTCCTCGGCCGCGGAGAAGGTGTTCCCGCTCGTCAGCACGTAGAGCGGCTTGCTGCCGCCGAAGCGGTCGCCCGGGACGAACGGGGGCGTCCAGGACTGCTCGGCCACCTCTCCCTGCCGCCAGAGCATGGTGTTGAGGTGGGTACGGCGGTCGAGCAGGTAGCCGCAGATGAAGGCGACCGTGTCCGGGTCGCCGCCGGTGTTGCCGCGCAGGTCCAGGATGAGAGCGCGGGCGGGGGCCACCAGGGAGAGAGCCGCCGCGAGCGGCTGTGCCGCCCAGTCCAGCGGGAAGACCTTGGGCCCGATCTCCAGGACGGCGACGCCGTGGTCGAGGAGCTGCACGCGCGGCACGCCGCTCAGGTTGGCGTCGAAGTCCCTCCGCATCGCGGCGAGCACGGCCGCGCCCTGCTCGCGCGGCACCTGCTCGGCATGGTGCTTGAGGGCCAGGTGCAGGTCCCCGTTGACGGATCGCAGGTCGGCGGTGACGGCCTGCGCCAACTCCTCGGCGGAGGTGGTCCGGTAGCCGCCCTCGGCGCTCCTGGTCCGTATCAGGGAGGCGAGTTGACGGGCGACGTCGGGGAAGACGTAGTTCCCGGCGACGAGTTCGGCGATCGACTCGGCGAGGGCGACGGTGTCCAGTGCGGGTGACGCGGTGGTGGAGGTCATGGCAGGGAGTAGACCAGCGGCCTTGCAAAAGCGTCAATCACACTTAACGCTTGATCTGTGAGCCACGAACCCGACGAAGACGTCCAGCGGATCAGCACCTCCGACCAGCACACCGCACTCGCCCACCCGACGCGCCAGCGCCTGCTGTTCGCCCTGAGCGGCGGACCGTCCACGATCAGCCGCCTCGCCGTGCAACTGGGGGTGAACAAGGGCAGCGTCTCCCACCACCTCAAGGTGCTGTGCGAGGCGGGGCTCGTCCAGGACGCGGGAACGCGAACGGTGCGCGGCGGAACCGAGAAGTACTACCGCCGGAGCGCCGAGCGACTCGCCGTCGCCCACCCGCGGGCCGACGGAACGGCCGCACTGTTCGGCGCCGTCGCCCAGGAGCTGGACCGCTCTCCCGTCGGCCACCTCCTGACCCTGCGCCACATCCACCTCAGCCCGGCCAAGGCGGCGCGGCTCGCCAAGGCGCTGGCCGCACTGGTCGACGAGACGGAGGAGGACCCGGAGGGCGAGCCGGTGCACGGCCTCCTGGTGACGCTCTACCAGCAGGCCGGGAGCGGGCGTTGACGGCGTCGTCCTACCCTTCCTCTTTCTCCTCGTCCTCCTGCGGTACGGGCGGAGGCAGCGGCATCCGCTTCGGCCCCGGGCCGCCGCGCCGCCGCTGCTCCCGCCACCGGCCCTGGCGCTCGGGCGGGATCGTGCCGCTCATGAGGTCCTCCGCTCGTGGGTGCGGTGATCGAGCACCCATCATCCCGCTCGTGGGGGTGTCGGTGACGGTCGGTACGGTCCTTGGGACCGCATACGTACGACAGTCTCACCGGCCCGGAGGACAGCTGTGTCCGCACTCCACGCATTCGCCACCTGGGAACCGCTGCTGAGGCTCTTCCGGGCCGAGTACGCCGACCACTTCGCCGTCGCCGCCGGGCGCGTGACGGGGGAGATCAGCACGACGGGGTGGAGCGGCATCGGCCTTCGGGACCGGGAGGCCTTGAGCCGGGCCGCCGAGCTGGTGCAGCGGTCCCTCGCAGGCTCGGAAGCGCCGGACGTGAGGTTCGCGGCGGACATCGAGCCGGACGGGCGGACGACGCTGCACGTGTTCGAGTCCAGTTCGGCGGTGACGCCCGAGTACGGCTTCTCGGGCCTGGGCACGATCCGCCTGGTCGACGGCGCCGTGCCCGAGCCGTGGCGCCGCCTCCCCGGTCCGACGCCGGCGGCGGTGCCGGCGCCGTCCGCGGACCCGGCGCTGCTGGAGCGGACGCTCCGGGAGCGGCTCCCCGACGCCGTCGGGGCGACGGAGGAGGAGATCGCGGCGGCGGAGGAACGCCTCGGCGTCACGCTGCCCGAGGAGCTCAAGGCGTTCTACCGCGTGACGAGGGTGAGCCCGAGCGGACTGGACGGTTCGTGGGAGGACTGGGAGGCCGCCCACGCGGAGTCGCAGGAGGCCGGTGATGCGGTGGGCTGCGAACTCGGAAACCTGGAGGGCCTGTTCATTGCCGACGCGGCCATGCGGGCGCCTCGGTGGAGGTCCGGGGCGACCGAGGCGGTGCGCACCCCGCCGGATGCCGTGGTCCAGGGGCTGGCAGGCTCGCCGGGCTGGATCGGCTTCGGAACCAACGGCGGTGACATCTTCGCGATCGACCTGACGCCCGGCCCGCGCGGGCACCTCGGGCAGGTCATCCTCATCGACCACGAGTGCAGCTTCGGAGCCGAGCCGTACGGCGAGTCCCTGACGGAGATGGTGCTGAACCAGTTCGAACGCACGTGTCGGGTGGCCGAGGTCGAGGAGCCGGAGCTGCCGCTCGGCGTGCGGGTCGGTGCCGGGTTCGAGCCGGCCGACCTCACGGCCGCCGCCCATCCGGATCTGGAGGTCGTGGAGATCTTCCGAGGGGGAGGGGAGCCCCTCAGCCTCGCCCCCATCGCCGGGCTGCCACGGGTGCGGACCCTCAAGGCGAGCCCCGGCGCGCTCGCCGACCCGTTGGAGGTGGCTGCTCTGCCGGCGCTGGAGTACCTGGCGGTGGGGACGGGGGAGTGGCGTGCGCTGTTGGACGCGGGGGCGGTGCCCCGGGGTCTGGTGGCGGCGAGCGTCGAGGCGGGGAGGGACGAGGACGTCGTGGGGGTCGTGGGGGTGGCGAACGAGTTGCTGGCGCTGTGGGGGCGGCCGTTGATCGTTCACACGGTGGTCGGTGGTGAGGTGGGGTGAGGTCTGGTTGGGTGGCGGGGTGTTGAGTAGCGAAGAGGTGCGGGGGAAGGCCGTTACGGCCTTCGGGGATTGGGCGATGTGCCGACTGGAGTCGGCGGAGGTCGGGGGAGGGATCGGGCACGAGCCGACGCGGCGGTTCCTGGAGGAAGTGGGGGTGCCGCTGAGGGCGCCGTTCTTCCAGTTCGATGTTGAGTTCCTGGACCGGCCGGTGGTGCTGGGGGAGTACGCCTCCGAGGCGGCCGGGGAGTGGGGGCGGCTGCTCAGGATCGGGCACAGCGCAGATTCGGAGTCGCTGTGGCTGGACCCGGAGAGCGGTGTGGTGCGCTGCTTCCCGCTCGGTTGGGAGAAGGTGCCGAGCGTGGTGAACGGAGGGGTCGCTGAACTCGTGACGTTCCTCGCGGAGATCGAGCGGCAGAGGTTCCACAAGGGCGTGCCGCTCGACGAGTTGGAGGACGACGAGCTGGCGTACGAGCTGCTGGAGGAGATGACCGAGCAGCTGATGGACCTCGACCCAGCGGCGTTCGAGGGGGAGAGCCCGTGGGGCGGCTGGCTCGATGATCCCCTTGCCTGGGGCGGGTTGGAGTGGGAGTGGGACTCCGAGGCCGAGGAGTTCCTGAAGGAACGCGGCATCGCCCTCCCCGCCCAGGACTGAAACGAGGCCCGCTCGCCGCCCCGGCGAGCGGGCCGTTCAGGCGTGGCTGTCGAGTTCGCCAGCCTTGGCGCTGAGGATGAGGTCGCGGAGCTGGTGAGTTGCGGTGGTGATCACGATGCCGGGCTCGTCGGACTCGCGAAGGTGGCGGACGCCTTCAGTGTCGACCGCGAGTTCCATGCAGTTGCCGCCTGCGTTCGAGCCGCTGAACGATGACTTCTGCCAATGGAGTCCGGACATCGGAGCGCCTTTCAAACTTGCAACAGATAGAGGAGATGTCGAATCAGTCCCCACGAGTCGCGGGACGAAAGCGTGGTCAGGGACTGATTCGTGTCGACTGGCGGCAGGGCCAGCTCAGTCAACTGGTTGAAGGTCCTTCGGTAGGTCTGGATCGATTGCTGGTCGCCAAGATACTCGGTGTGGCTTGGGTGATCCACGACGACGGTGGAGAGCTCCGGAGCCCCGGGGTCGAATAGGACGAACGGGCCGGTCGAAGGCGGCTTCTGCGTGATGGTGAACGGCAGGACTTGAATGCTGACGTTCGGCAGCTCTGAAATCTCCAGCAGATGTACGAGCTGTTCTCGCATGGCCACATCGCCAGCGAATCGCATTCGCAACGCTGTCTCGTGGATGACGAATCGGAACTCGCGGCGTGGCAAGTCTGTGAGAATGCGCTGCCGCCGCTTCCGGAACTCGATTTCAGCTGCGGCGTCCAGCTTTCGATCCTGACCGGCATCCGCGTAGATCGCTTCGATGTAGGCGGGTACTTGGAGTAGCCCAGGCACGTAGAAGGTCTCGAAGTTGTCGATAGAGGCCGCGCTGTGGTCGGCCTCTGCGAGGTCGAGTAGCAGTGGGTGGACTCGGTCCGCGAAGTCGGACCACCAGCCCTTCCCGTTGCTCCGCCCCATGTCGGCGAACTTGACGCGGAAGCTCGGGTCCGTGCAGCCGTAGGCGTCGAGCCAGATCTCAAGGCGCTCCGAGTTGAGGGTGATCCGACCGGCCTCGGTGTGGCTCACCGCCGGACCCTTCATCCCCACCAGGGCTCCCGCCTCCGGCGCTGACAACCCTGCTGCCGTGCGCAGGCGTTGGAGTTCCTCGCCGAAGCGTCGTTGCCGTTGGCTGATCGGTCCTTTGTATGCCACTACCGGTCCCTCCTCATCGGTGCAGTGTTTCGCAAGGGGTGAGCTGCTCGCCACCGTGATGCGAGGGCATCGTATGCATGGTTGCCTGTTCGATTGCAGAGATGCCGAAAGTTCCCCTACTCTCAGTGTTGCACCGATCACATGACGGATGGTCAGTGATTCCCCTCCTCCTCCCCGGGGTCTCTCATGTGTGCCCTCATCCCTCCCGACTGGACGCCGGCTCGGGTCGAGCTCTGTTCCCTCCTCTCCTCCGCCGGGTGGCCGGCCTCCACCATCTCCGACGCGGAACTCGCTCTCCACGAGCTCTTCGTGAACGCCTGGCGCCACGCGGGAAGCCTCGCTCCGCTCGTCATCGTCTCCCTCCGCGACCAGCGGCTCCGCGTCTCCGTGTGCGACGACAGCCCCGTCCTCCCCGCCGAGCCGCGCATCCCCTCGGACCCGCTCTCGCTCTCCGGCCGGGGCCTCCACCTCGTCCGCTCCCTCACCCACCGCTTCGGCGCCGACCTGCGCAAGCAGGGCAAGGCCGTCTGGTTCGAACTGGAGATGACCGCAGCATGAGGCGCTACCCCATGAAACCGAACGACCCCCGCATCAAGGGCTACAGCGAGGACCACATCCGCACGCTGCTCGGCGAACTCCACGAGCGCGGGCGCAAGTTCGGCCTCATCTTCCCCTCCTCCACCACCGACGTCTCCATGGACGGCCGCGTCCTCGTCTGCTTCAACTCCGCCCCCGCCTCCACCCTCCTCAACCTCCTCACCCTCCTCCTCGACGTCGACCGCGAGCACGCGTGCGATTCCTGATCGCCATCGCCTTCCTCACCCTCCTGGCGCTCGCCTTCGCCACCGTCGCCCTCGGTGTCATCACCGCACTCAACGTTGCAAAGTCCGACGATGAGGAGCCTGACCTGTGACCACCCCCGAAGCCTTCGCCAACGCCCTCGCCGCAACGCACTACGCCATCGCGGCCGCCATCACCAGCGCCTACCCGAGAGCACCGGTCCCCGTCGCCCCCGCCGTCCCCGACGACTTCGACTGGTCCGAACTCGACGCCTTCGTCCACCACCTGGGCTTCACCGCCGACGAGTCCGACGCCGCCCAGCACCTCTACCGCCTGCTCTTCGCCGTCCACCGCATCGCCTACCGCGAGGGCGCCGGCCGCAACTCTCCCTGGGGCCCCGCCCGGCTCAACCTGCGCCAGCACCCCGAGGAGTAGGAAGTCGGCCCGCCCGACTTCCTACTCCTCGAAGCAAAAGGCCAGCGCCTGCTGGAGGTTGTACTCGGCAATCCCCGCCATCGCCTCACGATCGGGGAAGTCGCCGTCCAACAACCGCAGCGGTCCGGCTACCAGCGACAGCCGCATCGCCAGCATGTAGAAGGCCAGGCGCCGCTCATCGAGACCACTCCCGCCCAGCCACCGGTAGTGCTCGCCGAACCGAATCCGCAGGAACACGTGCTCCCATTCGACGTCGAAGAACATGAAGCCCTCGATGTCGATGAGGACCGGCCGCCCGAGCCGGTCCACCAGCACGTGGTCCGGCCCCAACTCCCCGTGGATCAGCCCGAACTCCGAGCGTGGGCGTACAAAAGACGCCAGTTCACGCGCCATCTGCTCCAGGTGATCGCGCACGCGCGCGACCCGGGTGTCCCGCGCCGCGGCCTCGGCGAGGTCAGCGAGCGCGCGGTCGAGGACGACCTGCTCGCACGAACGCCCCCGGGAGGTGCCGCCGCTGTCGATCAACGCCACCTTGCCGAAGCCCGGCGCCGTATGCCGCCGCATGACGTCGAGTGCCTCGGCCAGCAGCGCCAGCGTCGTCTCCGCACCCTTCGGGTCGCGGCGCAGCAGCGCTTCGAGGTTCTCGCCGGGCACGTCCTCGACGACGGCGATGTCCGCCGGGTAGTGGCTCCGGCTCCGGTCGGCCAGGAGGATGCGGGGCGTGCGAACCCCGAGGGCGTCCAGGCGCGCGTTGGCGGCCTGGAACAGGTCGAGGCCGGAGGCGTGCGAGAACGGGTCCGCGTGATCTGCGGCGTCGTCCACCTTCGCGGCGGCGGGCCAGTAGTTCTCGGCGTCGTCCCAGATGTAGGCGATGGCGGTGGAGCCGTCGTCGAAGGCGAGGCGGTACACGCCCTTCTTGCTGCCGCCCCGGAGCCGTGACACACCGGCGAGGCGGTGCCCGGCGCCCAGGGCCGCGCGCGCGACCCCTTCCAGGTCCTCACGTGTGGCAACGCCGCGTGCTGTGTCCACGACTCGTCTCCCCCCGTGCCTCAACCGTGCCGAACGCGGCGTCGGAATCCCGCCAGCCTCGACAGTGTGACTCAAGGAGAGTCGGATCGTTCGCCCCCGTCCCCTCGAAAGGCTCCGCACATGCACGTCGTCCCCGGGCTCAAGGTCCTGTACTTCGGAACCCCGGTGGTGCTGGTCAGCACGCTCAACGAGGACGGCACCCCGAACCTCGCGCCGATCTCCTCCGCCTGGT
The DNA here is from genome assembly GCF_044767945.1 of Kitasatospora sp. NPDC101183. NCBI lineage: Bacteria > Bacillati > Actinomycetota > Actinomycetes > Kitasatosporales > Streptomycetaceae > Kitasatospora > Kitasatospora sp. NPDC101183. Next base: position 174,383 of record NZ_JBIWOW010000007.1, read on the forward strand.
GGCTCGGGCAGCACTGCATGATCGGGCTCGGCAACAACGCGCAGACGACCGCGAACCTGCTCCGGGAAGGCGAGTGCGTGCTCAACCTTCCCTCCTCCGCGATGGTCGACGCCGTCGACCGGATCGCGCTCACCACGGGGAAGCGCACCCTGGTGGACTACAAGGTGGAGCAGGGCTACCGCCACGAGCCCGACAAGTTCGGCGCGGCCCGACTCACCGAGCAGGCCTCGGAGCTGGTCAAGCCCCCACGGGTGGCCGAGTGCCCCGTCCAGTTGGAGTGCCGCCTCGTCACGGTGAACCCGTTCGGCGGCCCCGAGCGGCATGCGACCGCCTTCGAGGTGGAGGTCCTGCGGGCGCACGTCGAGGAGGAACTCGTCATCCCGGGCACGCACCACGTGGACCCGATCGGCTGGGATCCGCTGATCATGAAGTTCTGCGAGTTCTTCGGCGGCGGCCGGAACGTGCACCCGTCGCGTCTCGCCGAGGGGTGGAAGATGCCCCACCGCGTAGCGGCTGTATGACGTCGGTGGAGCAGGAAGTCGGCCCCACCGACTTCCTGCTCCACCCCCTCACCTCAGCAGCTGTGCGCCGAGGAGGGCCGGCTCGCCAGGATGTACGGCTTGCCGGAGATCTGCTTCTGCACGTCGGCGGGACAGGTCTTGATCCACGCGTCGCCCGCCGCGTGGTTCTTCACCTTGGAGTCGCTGCAGTACTGGTCGCGGTCGGCGGTCTTGAAGCACTGGTAGCCGGGGTACCCGGCCGCCGTGGCGGTGTTGGCACCGGCGAACAGGCCGGCGACGGCGAGCAGGGCGACGGGCAGAGCGGTACGCATCCTCATGGGTTTCTCCCAGCGGCTCGTACGGACAGTGCCCAGAGCCTGACACTGCGTAGGCGGTTCGGGCAAAGACCGCTGTCATGTTTGGGCCAATCCGATAATCGGTGAACTTCGGGATGCCCCCGCCCGTTCCCGGTGCCGTCGGACGGCGTCCCGGTTCGTACACCGTTGCGAGCAGTACCGCCGCCGCCCCGTACGGCTGGTGTCGGCGAAGGCCTCCCGGCACTCCGCGACCGCGCACCGCCCGAGCCGGTGCATGCCGCGCCCGACCAGGTGCAGGGCCGTGCCCGTGGCGATCAGCGCGGTCAGCATCGGCCCGGGTGCGGTGGCCAGTTCGACGGCGTCTGCGCCGTAAGGGTTGAGGTGCACAAGGGCATGACAGCACCGTGATGGGGGAACAAACACCCCTGACGAAGCCGGAGTTCGCCGTTTCCGTGATCGCCGTCGAGAGGCCGCGCTACCGCTGGGCCGTCCTCGGCATCGCCACCTTCACCCAGGCCGCGACGTGCTTCTTCGTCCAGGGTGTCGGCTCCCTCGGGCCGGCCCTGCAGAACGGGCTCGGCCTCTCCACCGGGCAGCTCGGGCTCCTGCTCTCCGCCGCCCAGTTCATGCCGCTGGTCGGGCTGTTGGTGGTCGGCCGCCTGCTGGACCGCTACGACGAGAGGTGGATCGTCGGCACCGGTGCGCTGGTCGTCGCCGTCGGGCTGGCCCTGGGCGCGGCCGCGCCGGGGTACGGGGCGCTGCTGCTCGCGCTGCTGGTCGTCGGCGCCGGGTACAGCAGCGCGCAGCCGGGCGGCAGCAAGTCGGTGGCCTCCTGGTTCGACGGCTCGCAGCGCGGCCTGGCCATGGGCATCCGGCAGGCGGGGCTGCCGCTGGGCGGGGCGCTCGCGGCGGCCGTCCAGCCTTGGCCGGTACGGGAGTTCGGCTGGCGGGCGACGCTGGTGTGCGGGGCACTGGTCGCGGCGGCGGGGGCGTCCGTCTTCGTCGGCCTCTACCGCCGCCCACCGGGGGACGCACAGGCGCCGGCGGCCACGCGGGCGCCGGGCGGGCTGCGGATGCTGCGCGAACCGGTGATGCTGCGGATCGTGCTCTCCGGCGCCGGGCTGGTCGCGGCGCAGACCGGCGTCCTCATGCTCACCGTTCTGCACCTGCACGACGCGGCGGGCCTGGGCGTCGCCTCCGCCGCGTTGGCGCTGATGGCCGCGCAGGCGGCGGGCATCGCGGGCCGGATCTGCCTGGCGGCGTGGAGCGACCGGGCGCGATCCGGGCGCCACGCGACCGTACGGGCGTGCCTGGCGGGGTCGCGGTCTGCGCGGCGGCCCTCGCGACGCCGCTGGGGGAGCGTTCGGTGACGGCCTGCCCGCTGTTCGTGCTGCTCGGGTTCGTGGGGATCGGCTGGTACGGGCCGTGGGTCGCGCACGTCGCTGAGTCGGCGCCGGCGGGGCGGACGGGGTCGGCGCTGGGGCTGGCGATGGCGGCGAACCAGGTGGTGGTGGTGCTGGCGCCGCCGCTGCTGGGGTGGCTGCGGGACGCGACGGGCGGGTTCGCGGCGACCCGGCGGTAGGCCGAGACCCGGCACCGAAGGGTGCCGGGTCGAACGCGCTCGGAACTCAACGGGCAGCGGCGGCCGGGGTGACGGCCGTGGTGACGGCGGCCGTGGCCCGGCGCGCCTCGTGCAGCGTCATCAGGCCGGTGGCGGCCACCACCACCGCCGTCAGGCCGTGGACGCCGTAGGCGGCGGCGGTGGAGCCGTGGTGGGCGAGCACGTCGGTCATGTCGCCGATCGGGATGAGGGCCTCGACCAGCAGGACCGTGCCCAGGGCGCGGCGTTGGCCGGTCAGCAGCAGAGCGGCCACGAGGAGGCCGCCGGCGACGTCACGGATGCCCTTCAGTCGCAGGAAGCCGTCGCCGTCGCCGGAGGGCCAGCTCGGCAGGCCGAAGGTCGGCGCGATGGTCTCGGGGCTCACGATGAAGCGCGTCCCGAACCAGAGGACGAAGAGGACCAGGGCGGCGGTCAGGGCGGTGTTGACGGTCTTGAGCGACATGGTTCTCTCCTGGCGGGAGCGCGGGCGACGGCTGCGGCGAGGCGGGCCGGCCGTCGGGATCTAGCGTCGCTAGGTCACGGGTCAACGCTAGACCTGCTGGCGCTCGATTGTCTAGCGCCGCTAGGAAATGCTCGAATGTCGGCCCGCCCTGCGAGAGTCCCTCGCATGACCGCGACGCCCGACCCCCGCCCCGACGCGACCGTCTCCGACGCGGCCGGCTCCGACTCGACCGTCCTCGACGCGCTCCGCGCGGCCTTCGCACCCGAGGGGCGCCAACCCGCGCTCGGGCAGGAGGAGGTGGAGCGGTGGGAGGCCGAGAACGGGGTGGTGCTCCCGGAGCCGTACCGGGCGTTCGTCGCCGAGGTCGCGAACGGGAGCAGCCTCGGTCCGCCCGGGGAGGGCGGGCTGCAGCCGCTCGGCCGATTGCCCGACGGGTGGCCGGAGTCGGGGCCGCGCCGGCCGGGCGAGCCGTTCCCGCTGGTCGACGCCTGGCCGGGGGAGGACGAGGAGGAGGACCCGGGCGACACCCTGTTCACCCACGGGTCGGTGGTGCTCGGCTCGGAGGACGGGGACTCGTTCTGGCTGCTGGTGACGGCGGGGCCCTGCCGGGGTGAGGTGTGGATGGTGGCCGACGCCGTGGCGATGCCCACGCCCGGCGCCGGTGCGGACGGCGACGCTGCGCGCGGCCGGACGGGCTTCGCGGAGTGGGTCGAGCGGTGGCGGTCGGGCGGGCTGTCAGACCTCTGGTGAGGGGCCGGGCGCCGTCGGGTCCCAGAGCCCGGCGGCCTCGCCCCGGGCGAGGTGCTCGGCGTAGACGGCCGTCTTCCAGGCGATGAGCGAGCGGCACTCCTCCAGCGCCCGGATCTGCTCGTCCACGCGCTCCCGGTGGGTGTCGAGCAGGCGCAGGCGCTCCGCCTCGTTGCCGGGGCCCTGCCGGACGAGCCTGGCGAACGCGCGCAGGTCGGCCAGCGGCATGCCGGACTCGCGCAGCCGCACGCAGATGCCCAACCACTCGACGTCCAGCGGCCGGTAGCGCCGCCGCCCCGCCGTGTCGCGCTCGACGGGGCCGACGAGCAGGCCCTCGCGCTCGTAGAAGCGCAGCGCGTCGATGCTCAGCCCGGTGCTCCGGGCGACGTCGCCGATGCCGAGTCCGCTTCCGGTGCCTGCCATGCGGCCACCCTAGGCGCGGGCTTGAGCTGGACCGCACTCCAGCTCCTAGCCTCCGGGGCATGACCACCGCTCAGCAGCAGCAGCCCGTCGGCTCACCCTTCTCCGCCGCCAGCACCGCCCGCGACGTCCTGGCCGGCCGGGACCTCACCGGCCGCACCGCCGTCGTGACCGGCGGATCCTCCGGCCTCGGCCTGGAGACCGTCCGCGCCCTGGCGGCGGCCGGGGCCCGCGTCCTCGCGCCCGTCCGGACGGCGGCGCCCGTGCCGGAGGGCGTCGAGACGCTGCCCCTGGACCTCACCGACCCGGCCTCCGTGCGCGCCGCCGCCGCGCGGATCGCCCGGGTCGTCGACCGGGTGGACCTGCTGGTCGCCGCCGCCGGGGTGATGGCCACCCCGGAGCGGTACGTCGGGCCGGGCTGGGAGGGGCAGTTGGCGGCCAACCACCTCGGGCACCACCTGCTGGCCTGCGAGCTGTACCCGCTGCTGCGGGCCGCCGGCACCTCGGGCGGGGCGCGCGTGGTCGCGTACAGCTCCGCCGGGCACATGCTCACCGGCATCCGTTGGCGGGACCCGCACTTCCGCACCGGGTACGACAGGTGGCTCGCGTACGGGCAGTCGAAGACGGCCAACGCGCTGTTCGCCGTGCACCTCGACGCGATCGGACGGGCCGACGGCGTCCGGGCGTTCTCGCTGCACCCGGGCAAGATCATCACCGGGCTGCAGCGCGGGATGACGCGGGCCGAGCAGGTCGACCGGGGGTGGATCGACGAGCGGGGGAGAGTCGTCGGCGCCGACTTCAAGTCCCCCGCCCAGGGCGCCGCCACCGGCCTGTGGGCCGCGACCTCCCCGCTGCTGGACGGCCTCGGCGGCCTCTACCTGGAGGACTGCGAGGTCGCCCCCGTCGCCACTCCCGACGGTTCGATGGACACGGGCGGCGTCCGCGCCCACGCCGTCGACCCCGGCGCGGCGGAGCGCCTGTGGGAGCTGTCGACGGCCGCGACGGGCGCGACCCCGATCGGGGGGTGACGCGCGGGAAGTCGGCCGGGCCGACTTCCCGCGCGGGAGCGCTACAGGCAGATCCAGCAGTACAGCCGCTCGCCCGCCTCCCGCGCCCGGCGGGCGAGGGCGATCAGCTCCTCGGCGAGGGGGAGCAGGTCGGAGGGGTCGGCGCCGTCGAGCTCCTCGCTGCGGGACCACTCCTCGACGGCCGCCGGGAGGCGGCCCTCGTCGGCCCCGGCGAGAGTGTCGCGGGTGGCGTCGCCGAGTTCGGTGACCCAGGGGCCGTCCTGCTGGTCGGCCGGGTCGGCGGATTCGGTGGGCCAGACCAGGGTCTCCTCCACCAGGTCGACCCGCCACGGCTCTCCGTTCAGGGCGGCGACCAGGCCGCCGAGCACCACGCCGGGGTCGATGCGTTTGGCCTGCACGCCGTCGAAGTCGGGCCGGAAGCCCTCGCGCGCCTCCAGCTCCCGCACGACGACGGCCGCGTCGGGGGCCCGGAAGTAGTCGGTCAGTACGCCCATCGTGGTAGCCCGCTCCGCTCGTCCGTTGTGCTGTCCCACCGGACAGCACAGCAGACGGCACCGACAGCGCGGTCGACGCAAATGCGCGCGCGCCGTAACCGCCCGGTCACTAGGCTGTCGTACAGCCGATGCCCGGGGGGACACGTGACCAGCTACTCGATCTCGATTCGCCTGCAACGCACCACGGTTGAGGAGGCCTACGTCTTCGTGCCGGTCACGGGGGCGGTGATGGGCGCCGAGCCCGAGGACGGCGGGTACCGGCACCTCGACCCCGACAAGCTGCTCGCCGCCGCGATCGCCCTCGGCGAGGCGCCGGACGCGCGGTGGCTGCCCGAGCGGCGGGAGGTCGAGCCGCACCCGGTCCAGCAGGCGCCGCCCGGCGCGGAGTTCCCGCAGTAGGCCCGTCCGACACACGGACAGGGTGATCATCCGCCAGTCGTACGCGCGGGATAGCCTCGTCCGCGCACCGTGCGGCAGCGGGCGCGGGAACACGACGGGGACGGGGACAGAGCATGGGGCACGCCGAGGACGAGGACGACCCGAGACTGGCGGCCGAGGGGGAGGTGGCCGTCGCCCGGCTCGCCATCGACTCCGGCGACCTCACGCACGCCGCCGACCACCTCGCCGACGCCATCGTGGCCGACCCGCAGCTGCCCGAACTCCACGAGGCCCTCGCCGAGTTGTGCGCGGCCGCGGGCGGCCCCGTCGCCGCCCGCGACCTGTTCCCGCTCGACGGCCAGGTGTACCTGGGTACCGTCGTCTGCCGCGCCCACGTCGAGGCCGCCGCCGGGGACTGGAACAGTGCCGTCGGCCTGCTCGCCTCCGCCATCCAGTACGAGCCCGCCCAGCCCTGGGCCCACGCCGCCTGGCTCGCCCGCGAGGACCTCCCCGCCCTCGTCGACCCCGACGCCGTCGCCCAGGCCGTCGCCCGCGCCGCCGGCCCGCTGCCCGACCCCCTGCCCGGCGAACTCGCCGAGACCGTACGGCCGTTCCACAGCTTCGTCCAGGCCGTCGTCGGCCTGCACGCCCACCACCCGCTGCTGCTCGCCATGGCCTCCGGCCTCACCCGCCGCCTCGGCGCCACCACCCGCGCCGTCGAACTCGCCGAACGCGCCCACCGGCTCGCCCCCGGCTACCTGCCGTCCGTCATGCTCGGCAACGCCCTGCGCGCCGACGGCCGCCCCGAACAGGCCCTCGCCGTCTGGGAGGCCGAACTCGGCCGCACCCCGCCCGAGGAGGACGACTCCAGCGGGTACCTCGCCGTCGACGTCGCCGAACTGTACGGCGCCCTCGGCCGCCCCGCCGAAGGCCTGCCCTGGCTCGACCGGGTCCTCGCCGCCGAACCGCAGCACCCCAAGGCCGGGCCCGCCCGGCACGCCCTGCGGCACGCCGTCGACGGCTCCCCGGCGCACCTGCTCGCCCTCGCCGACCACCACCGGGCGCACCCGGACCACGAGTACGCGCACGAGCTGCTGGAACGGCTCAGCCGGCGGGAGACGTGGCTGGGCATGGTCGCCGGGGCGACGGAGGCCACGGTCAACGTGATGCGGCAGGTCCTCGCGGAGGAGGGCAGCGGTCCGGACACCGCGATCGACTGCAGCTCCTCGGCGCTCGAACCGCCCAGCGCGGTGCTGGCGTTGAGGCTCGCGCTGCCGCGATCGACGGTGTCGTACCGTGCCGTCGGCGAGCCGGACCCCCGGGTCCCGATCACCCCGGGCGCGTGCCTGTGGGCGTGGGACGGGACGCAGGCGCGGCCCGCCGTCGAGCCGCCCTCGGTGGAGGGGGCGGAACTCGTACGGGCCACGACGGAGATCGTCTGGCCGACCGTCCCCGCCGCGTACGACCATGCCGTCCGGCTCGCCGGGCTGCCGGTGGCGGACCTGCTGGGCGTGCTGGTCCACCCGCCGCGCCCGCGCGAGGACGACCTCGGGCGGGCGCTCCTCGCGCACCAGCCCGAACTGTGGGTCCGGGCGGTGCAGACCTTCGCCTGCCTCGGGCTCGCGCACCACCGGACGGACCAGCCCTGGGCCGCCTCCGACCGGCGGCGGCTGCTGGGCGACCTGCTGCTCGGGCCGGAGGACTGGACGGTCGAGGCGGCGGGCTTCGCCCTCCTCGCCATCGGCTGGACGCACCCGGAGACCCGGCCCGACATCGCCGACCTGCTGGGCAGGCGCCTGCACCACGTCGACGCGGCCCGACGCACCCGGGTCGTCACCATCCAGCGCTCCTTCGCGGCGCTGGCCCTCGCCGCCCCCTGGCTCCCGGCCCCGGACCGCACCCTCGCCACCACCCTCCTCCACCCCACCGACCCCACCCCGCCCCCGGCGGCCGCACCCGCGCCCCGGAAGGGTTTCCTGCGGAGGCTCTTCCGGAGGGGATGAGGGGGATGGCAGGACCCCGCCCACGCAGGGGATCACAGGTGGTGGCCGCCCGAGCCGCCACGGGCGGGCTGGCCGCGCTGTAGCCCGGGCACGGGGTGTTGGCCGCTGTGGTCCGAGGGCTGTGGTTCTCGGGCCGGGTGGCCAGGCCCTGCGCCCCGCGCGAACCCCCGGCCCTACGGCGTGAGCCCCGGGAGGGGGTCCTGGGGGACGTCGTAGCGGCGGGTGTGGGGGTCGGGGTCGCGGCATTCGGGGCCGAGGCGGAGGGTGCGGGACTCGGGGTCGTGGAGGGGGCGGTGGCAGCGGCGGCAGGTGACGAGGGGGCGCAGCGCCTCGGGCGTGTCGGTGCCGGGCAGCGGCTCGGGGGCGGTCATGCGGTGGCCACCGACGCACGCGCGTCGTAGGTCTCCCGCGCCGCCTCGACGGCCGGGACGCGCTGCTCCGACCAGTGCGCCAGCGCCGCGACGAGTTCGGCGGCCTCCCGCCCGAGCGGGGTGAGGCTGTAGTCGACCCGGGGCGGGATCACCGGGTGGGCCTCGCGCAGGACGAAGCCGTCGCGTTCGAGGGTCTGGAGGGTCTGCGCGAGCATCTTCTCGCTGACGCCGCTCACCCGGCGCCGCAGTTCGCTGAACCGGTACCCGCGCTCGCCGAGCGCTCCGAGCACGAGGACGCCCCACCGGCTGGTGACGTGCTCCAGCACGCCGCGCGACGGGCACATCCGGTCGAAGACGTTCGGCGGGGGCAGCTCGCTTACCTTCATGTCAGTACCCTACTTTGAAGTGCGTACTTTCGGAAGGTTAGTGCCCTCCCTAGAGTGAGTGACGAGGTCAGAAGCCATCAACCCGAGGAGCACCCCCGTGTACGTCGTCACCGGAGCCACCGGCCAGCTCGGCCGTCTCGCCGTCGAGAGCCTGCTCGCCAAGGTCCCCGCGAGCGAGGTCGCCGTCGCCGTCCGTTCGGCGGAGAAGGCCGCCGACCTGGCCGCGCGCGGCGTGACCGTCCACGTCGTGGACTACGACCGCCCGGAGTCCCTCGCGGGCGCCTTCGCGGCGGGAGACCGGGTGCTGTTCGTCTCGGGCAGCGAGGTGGGCCGCCGCCTGCCGCAGCACCGGGCCGTCGTGGACGCGGCGAAGGCGGCCGGGGTCGCGCTGCTCGCGTACACGAGCATCCCCGGCTCGGCGACCTTCGGCCTGGCCGACGAGCACCGGGCGACGGAGGAGATGATCCTCGCCGCCGGCCTCCCGTACGTGTTCCTGCGCAACGGCTGGTACACCGAGAACTACCTGGGCGACGCGGCCGGCACGGCCGAGCGCGGCGTGGTGCTGGGCAGCGCGGGCGAGGGCAGGGTCGCCACCGCCCCGCGCCGGGACTACGCGGACGCGGCCGTCGCCGCCCTGCTGGGCGACGAGGTGAACGCGACGTACGAGCTGAGCGGCGACGCCGCCTGGCACCTGCGCGAGCTGGCCGCCGAGCTGGCGCAGGCCTCGGGCCGCCCGGTGGAGCACCAGGACGTGGCCCCGGCCGAGCACCTGGCGGCGCTGGTCGGCGCGGGCCTGCCGGAGGGCTTCGCCGGCGCGCTGGTGGACGTGGACGCGGGCATCGCGCGCGGCGAGCTGGCCGGCACCCCGGGGGACCTGGCCCGGCTGATCGGCCGCCCGACCGTCCCGCTGGCCGAGTCCGTCAAGGCGGCGCTGAACAGCTGAAACAGGCGCTGAAACCGGGCGAACCGTCCAGCATTCAAGCAATGTCATGACCAAAATCCGGAAACGGACGTGACAGCCGCCCTTCCCGCCCGCTACCGTCGGCTCGACACACGCGCGCGGGAGGGTGGCAGGCCATGCCGGACACGACGGAGCAGGACAACGGCAGAGGCCTCTGGTACGGCGTCGCGGCCTACGGGATCTGGGGGCTCTTCCCCCTCTTCTGGCCGCTGCTGGAGCCCGGCGCCGCCGACGACATCCTCGCCAACCGGATGGTCTGGTCCCTCGTCGCCGTCGTCCTCCTGCTGGTGGCGCAGCGGCACTGGGGCTGGATACGCCCGCTGCTGCGCCAGCCCCGCCGCCTCGCGATGCTGGCCGGCGCCGCCACGGTGATCTCCGTCAACTGGGGCGTCTACATCTGGGCCGTCAACGCCGGCCACGTCGTGGAGACCAGCCTCGGGTACTTCATCAACCCGCTCGTCACCATCGCCTTCGGCGTCCTGGTGCTCAAGGAGCGGCTGCGCGGCGTGCAGTGGACGGCGGTCGGCATCGGCGCGGCCGCCGTCGCGGTGCTGAGCGTGGCGTACGGGCGGCTGCCCTGGATCGCGCTGGTGCTGGCGTTCTCCTTCGCCACGTACGGCCTGCTGAAGAAGAAGGTCGGGCTGAGCGGGCTGGAGAGCCTGGCGGCGGAGAGCGCCTTCATGTTCCCGTTCGCCCTCGCCTACCTCGTCTACCTGGAGGTCTCCGGCCGGGGCACCTTCGGGCACACCGTGGCGGGCAGCTACGGCTGGGGGCACTCCGGGCTGCTGATGCTCAGCGGCGTCGTCACGGCGATCCCGCTGCTGTTCTTCGGCGCGGCGGCGGTGCGGGTGCCGCTGACCATGCTCGGGCTGCTGCAGTACCTGGCGCCGGTGTTCCAGTTCCTGTGCGGCGTGCTCTGGTTCCACGAGTCGATGCCGCCCGCGCGCTGGGCCGGGTTCGCCCTGGTGTGGGTCGCGCTGGCGCTGCTCACCTGGGACGCGCTGCGCCAGGTGCGGGCGGACCGCGCCGGACGGGCCGCAGCCGTGGCGCAGCCCGTCCGGACAGAGGAAGCGGCGGCCGTCACGCGCTGATGTCCCGGCTGGTGAACCGGGCCCAGGCCGCCGAGCCGAACACGGCGACGTAGGCGGCCTGGAGCCCGAGGTCCTTGAGCACGCCGTCCCAGTACATCGGGGCGCGCAGCAGGTCCGCGAAGCTCAGCCAGTAGTGCGGGAAGAGGAACGGCCTCACGGCGTCCAGCTGCGGGAAGGCGTCCAGGATCTGGACGGTGATGACCAGGCCCACGGTTGCCGCCATGGCGGCGATGCCGCTGCCGGTGAGGGTGGAGACGAACAGGCCGATCGCCACCAGCCCGGCCAGCGAGAGCGCCACCACGGCGGCCACCAGCAGGGCGCGGGGCAGCGCGTCGGCGAAGCCGATGGTGTCCCCGGAGATCAGGGTGACGTCCCCGAGCGGGAAGAGCAGGGCGCCGGTGGCCAGGGCCGAGGCGGTGACGACGGCCGTGGCGGCGAAGCAGAACGCCATCCCGGCGGTGAACTTGGCGGCCAGCAGTCTGGTCCGCCCGGCGGGGGCGACGAGCAGGTAGCGCAGGGTGCCGGTGGCGGCCTCGCCGGCCACCGCGTCCCCGGCGACGACGCCGACCGTCATCGGCAGGAAGACGGGCAGGGCCACCGCGAGCGCGGTGAAGATCAGGAAGATCCCGTTCTGCGTGGTCTGGGCGATGAAGCTCGGGCCGCCGCCGCCCTCGTGGGGGCTGTCGGTGTTGAGCTTGACCACCACGCCGATCAGGACCGGCAGCAGCGCCAGGATGCCGAGCAGCACCTGGGTGCGCAGCCGCCGGAAGGTCAGGTGCAGTTCGTTGCGGAACAGCGCGAGGAACCCGCCCGCGCTCGCCGTCGGCATCGGCAGGGTCTCAGCCCGCGACATCGAATCCCTCCCCGGTCAGCGCCACGAAGGCGTCCTCCAACGTCCCGCGCTCCAGCCCGAACCCGTGCACCCGCACCCCGGCCTCGACCAGGGCGGCGCACAGCTTGGGCAGCCCGTCCTCAGCCAGTCCGGCGGGCTCGCCGACGATCCGGTCCTCCTCCACGACCAGCGACCCCACCTCGTACGCGCCGAGCACCTCGGCGGCCCGCGCCGTGTCCGGCGTCCGGACGACCAACCGGCCCTGGGCCCGGGCGGCGAGCTCGGCGACGGTGCCCTGGACGAGGAGCCGGCCCCGGGACATCACGGCGGCGTGGGTGCAGACCTGCTCGATCTCGTCCAGCAGGTGCGAGGAGAGGAAGACGGTGGTGCCCTCGGCGGCGACCTCCCGCACCAGCGCCCGGATCTCCCGCATGCCCTGCGGGTCCAGGCCGTTGGTGGGCTCGTCCAGGACGAGCAGCTCGCGCGGGCGCAGCAGCGCGGAGGCCAGGCCCAGGCGCTGCTTCATGCCCAGCGAGTAGGCGCGGGCCTTCTTGCCCGAGGCCGCTCCCAGGCCCACCCGCTCCAGCGCGGCCTCGACGCGGTCGCGGCGGGTGCGCGGGTCGGCGGTGGGGTCGGCGGCGTCGAAGCGGACGAGGTTGTCGCGGCCGGTGAGGAACCCGTACAGGGCCGGGCCCTCGATGAGCGCGCCGACGCGGGGCAGCACGGTGGCGACGGACTGCGGCATGGGGGAGCCGAGGACGGCGGCGACGCCGGAGGTGGGGGCGATCAGGCCCATCAGCATCCGGATGGTGGTGGTCTTGCCGGAGCCGTTGGGGCCGAGGAAGCCGAAGACGGAGCCGCGCGGCACGGTCAGGTCGAGGGAGTCGACGGCGAGTTGGCCGCCGGGGAAGCGCTTGGTGAGCCCGCGCGTGCGGATCACGTCGTCGGAGGGGGAGGTGCGGGAGGGAGAGGCAGAGGGAGTGGGAGCGGGACCGGGGGCCGGGCGCCCGGCGGCGCCCGTACCCCCGGCCGGGCCCGTAACGTCCCCCGTTACGGGTGCTTCGGTCATGCGTCAGTTCACCCCGGCGGCGTGCTCGAGGACGCTCTGGGTGACGGCGCCGGCGAAGACCCGGCCGTCGTCGGTGAGCAGGACGTTGAGGACCTTGGTGCTGATCAGGGTGCCGCCCTTGACGGGCTTGCCGAGCGACTTGATCAGGCCCTGCGGGTTGATCGTCGGCCCGTGGTGCTTGCCGTCCTTCGAGGAGGCGGAGGGCGCCGGGGCGTCCGGCACCTTGCCGGTGAGGACCGTCGTCCAGCCCTCGCCGATCACGTTGAGGTCCTCGGCCTTGCCGACGCCCGGGAGGCCGGTGGCGCCCTGCGCGTGCTCGCCCTTGGCCTTGCCCTCCGTCACCGTGGCGCCCTTGGGGGCGGTGAAGTCGAAGGTCTTGGCGTCCGGCTTGGCGAAGGACACGTCCGTGAAGTGGACGTCCAGGACGGTCGAGCCGTCGACGCCCCGGACCTGGACGGCCAGCGGCACGCCGTTCTCGGCGGCCACCGAGATGCGCACCTCGTAGATCGTCGAGCCGGACTGGGTCGGCTTGACGCTCAGCTTGTACGCGTTCTGCCCGGCCACGGTGGTGGTGCCGGTGACGGTCACGGAGGTGGTGCCCGCGCCGGCGGCGAGGAACTGCTTGGCGGCCTCCTGCGGCGTGCTCGGGACCCCGGTGAGCGGCGCCTTCGCGTGCTCGGCGGCCGGCTTGCCGGTGCGGTGGACGGCGGTGTTGGTGGCGCTGTCCCAGGCCCAGGTCTGGTCGCCGTTGTGGACGAGGGTGTAGCCGGCCATGTCCTTGAGCAGGTCGACCCGCTGGTGGTCCGGCCCGTCCACCGCGACGCGCAGGGTCTGGTCCCCGCCGAGCAGGCCGAGCACGTTGGCCTGCGGGTCGGCGCCGGCCTTGCCCGAGCCGTGGCCGGAGGCCGCGCCGAGGCCGCCCGCGGCGCCGAGCAGGCCGCTCGGCAGGCCGAGGTCGGTGGAGACCTTGACGGTGCCGGAGACGCTCTGGGCGTCGGAGCCGAGGACCTTGGCGACGAGCTGCTCGGCCGTCAGCGAGGGCAGGTCGGGCGGGGAGTCGGCGGCCAGGGCGGGCACCAGGCCGACCCCGGCGGCGATGGTGGCGGCTATCGCCAGCGGAACCGCGGCCCGGACCAGGGTGCGGCGGCGCGAGCGGTACGGGGCGCCGTCGCCCCCGTCCACGCCGTGCACCGCAGCCGTGTCGTTCGTCATGGCGTCCTCAACTCCTCTGCGAAAACCAGCGATTGGTTCTGTGCTCCCATTAGAGCCCGCCGCCGGGCCCCCGTCATCGCCCCCCGGGGCCAGATCGGGATGGGTCTCTCGGCTACCGCGACCCTGAGACGTCTCAGGGTTGGCACCTCCGCAGGTACGACCCCTGGCGTAGGGTCGCGCCATGGACGCAACCGACCCGGACGCACCCGCACCGTCCTCGCCCAACCCCCCGACCGCGAACTCGATGCGGCGCGCCCTGCGCCGCGCCCGGGACGGCGTGGCCCTCGACCGGGCCGAGGCCGCCGTGCTGCTCCAGGCCAGAGGCGAGGACCTGACGGACCTGTGCGCGAGCGCGGCCCGGGTGCGCGACGCGGGCCTGGAGGCGGCCGGTCGGCCGGGCGTCATCACCTACTCCAAGAGCGTCTTCGTCCCGCTGACCAGGCTCTGCCGCGACAAGTGCCACTACTGCACCTTCGCGACCGTCCCCGGAAAGCTGCGCCGCGAGGGCCAGGGGATGTTCATGTCCCCGGACGAGGTGCTGGAGGTGGCCCGGCGCGGGGCCGAACTCGGCTGCAAGGAAGCCCTGATCACCCTCGGGGACAAGCCCGAGGACCGCTGGCCCGAGGCCCGCGAGTGGCTGGACGCCCACGGCTACGACGACACGATCGCCTACGTGCGGGCGATGTCGATCCGCATCCTGGAGGAGACCGGCCTGCTGCCGCACCTCAACCCCGGGGTGCTCGGCTGGACGGACTTCCAGCGCCTCAAGCCCGTCTCCGCCTCCATGGGCATGATGCTGGAGACCACCGCCACCCGGCTGTGGAGCGAGCCCGGCGGCCCGCACCACGGCTCGCCGGACAAGGAACCGGCCGTCCGCCTGCGGGTGCTGGAGGACGCGGGCCGCAGCTCGGTGCCGTTCACCAGCGGCCTGCTGATCGGCATCGGCGAGACGTACGAGGAGCGCGCCGAGTCGCTGTTCGCGCTGCGCAGGGTCTCCCGGGCCTACCACGGCGTCCAGGAGCTGATCCTGCAGAACTTCCGCGCCAAGCCGGACACGGCGATGCGCGGCATGCCCGACGCCGAACTGGACGAGCTGGTCGCCACGGTGGCCGTCGCCCGGCACCTGATGGGCCCCTCCGCCTGCCTCCAGGCCCCGCCGAACCTGGTCGACGGGGAGTACGAGCGCCTGATCGGCGCCGGGATCGACGACTGGGGCGGCGTCTCCCCGCTGACGCCCGACCACGTCAACCCCGAGCGCCCCTGGCCGCAGATCGAGCGCCTGGCCGAGCGGTCCGCCGCCGCCGGCTTCGAGCTGCGCGAGCGCCTGGCCGTCTACCCCGAGTACGTGCTGCGCGGCGAGCCCTGGCTGGACCCGAGGGTGCTGCCGCACGTGCGCGCCCTGGCCGACCCGGCCACCGGCCTGGCGAACCCGCGGGCCGTGGTGCGCGGCCTGCCCTGGCAGGAACCCGAGGACCTGCCGGAGTCGTACGGTCGCACCGACCTGCACGCGAGCATCGACACCGAGGGCCGCACCGGCGACCGCCGGGCCGACTTCGAGGACGTGTACGGGGACTGGGAGGTGCTGCGCGAGCAGGTGCTCGCCAAGGGCGCCCCCGAACGCCTGGCGGGGGACCTGCGCGAGGCCCTGGCCGTGGCCGCCGACGACCCGACGAGGCTCACCGACGACCACGCCCTGGCCCTGTTCCACGCGGACGGCCCGGCCCTGGACGCCCTGTGCCGGATCGCCGACGACGTACGCCGCGACGCCGTCGGCGAGGAGGTGACGTACTGCGTCACCCGGAACATCAACTTCACCAACGTCTGCTACACCGGCTGCCGCTTCTGCGCCTTCGCCCAGCGCCGCACCGACGCCGACGCCTACACCCTCTCCCTGGAGCAGGTCGCCGAACGGGCCGCCCAGGCCTGGGAGGTGGGCGCCACCGAGGTGTGCATGCAGGGCGGCATCCACCCGGACCTGCCCGGCAGCGCCTACTTCGACATCGCCCGCGCGGTGAAGGAGCGGGTGCCCGGCATCCACGTGCACGCCTTCTCCCCGATGGAGGTCGTCAACGGCGCGACCAGGACCGGGCTTTCGATCCGCGACTGGCTCCAGCAGGCGAAGGAGTCGGGCCTGGACACCATCCCCGGCACCGCCGCCGAGATCCTCGACGACGACGTCCGCTGGGTGCTCACCAAGGGCAAGCTGCCGGCCGCGACCTGGGTCGAGGTCGTCACCACCGCGCACGAGCTGGGCATCCGCTCCTCGTCCACCATGATGTACGGGCACGTGGACACCCCGGCGCACTGGCTGGGCCACCTGCGGCTGCTCGCCGAGATCCAGCAGCGATCTCTTGAAAACGGCACCGGCGGGTTCACGGAGTTCGTGACGCTCCCCTTCATCCACACCAACGCCCCGGTCTACCTGGCCGGCATCGCCCGCCCCGGCCCCACCGCCCGGGACAACCGCGCGGTGATCGCGATGGCCCGGCTGCTGCTGCACCCGCACATCCGCAACATCCAGACCAGCTGGGTCAAGCTCGGCGCGGAGGGCGCCGCCGAGATGCTGCGCTCGGGCGCCAACGACCTGGGCGGCACGCTGATGGAGGAGACCATCTCCCGGATGGCCGGCTCCTCGTACGGCAGCTACAAGTCCGTGCGCGACCTCCAGGCGATAGCCGAGGCCGCGGGCCGTCCGCACCGCCAGCGCACCACCGTGTACGGGGAGGTGCCGGCCGAGCGGCTGGCCGCCGCGCTGGCCTCGGACGGGCACCTGCCGGAGCTGCTGCCCGTCCTGGACTGAGCCGGAGGTACGAAGGAGGCACCGGGGGGACTCCGAGGGGACTCCGAGGGAACCGTCGATCCGTTCGACTCCTCGAAGTACAGTGCGAGGGCGCGCGCCGCGGCCGAGGCGTCGCGCGCTGCCCCCGCCCCCGACGAAAGGCGCCCCTCGTGATGCCACTGTGGTCCCGCGCGCAGCAGCAGGACTACCGCAGCAGGGTGCGGGGCTGTCTGCTCGGCGGAGCCATCGGGGACGCGCTCGGCGCCGGCGTCGAGTTCGAGACGCTGGACAAGATCCGGGACCGCCACGGCCCCCAGGGCGTCACCGGCTACCTCCCGGCGTACGGGCGCGCCGAGGGCGGGGCCGTCACCGACGACACCCAGCTCACGCTCTTCACCGTGGACGGCCTGATCCGGGCCCACGTCCGGCGCGAGTCCGGCGCCTGGCACCCGCCCACCGACCTGCACCTGGCCTACCTGCGCTGGGCCGCCACCCAGCGCGACTGGGGCCCGGACGAGCGCCGCCCCGACCTCGGCTGGCTCGGCCGCGAGGAGTGGCTCTACGCCCAGCGCGCCCCCGGCCAGGGCTGCCTGACCGGCCTCAGCGGCCCGGACGGCGAGCGGCTCGGAACGCTGGAGCGCCCCAAGAACCCGCACTCCAAGGGCTGCGGCACGGTCGTCCGGGCGGCGCCCTTCGGGCTGCTCACCACCTGGGAGCCCAACCTGGTGTTCCAACTCGCGGTGGAGTGCTCGGTGCTCACCCACGGCCACCCGACGGGCTACCTCGCGGCGGGCGCCTACGCGGTGATCGTCCAGTCCGTGGCCCGCGGCGGGACCCTGGAGGAGGGCGTGCACCTGGCCCTGGCGCTGCTGTCCGAGCGGGTGGGGCACGAGGAGACCACGGCCGCGCTGCGGGCCGCGCTGGACGCCGTACGGGCCGGGGAGCCGTCCGCCGAGCGGGTCGAGGCGCTGGGGGAGGGCTGGGTCGCCGAGGAGGCGCTCGCGATCGCGGTGTACTGCGCGCTGGTCGCCCACGACGTGACCTCGGGGCTGCTGCTGGCCGTCAACCACTCCGGGGACAGCGACTCCACCGGCGCCGTCTGCGGCGGCCTGCTCGGGGTGCTGCACGGGGACACCGCGCTGCCGCCGGGCCTGGTGGCCGGGCTGGAGGGGCGCGGGGCGATCCTCGAACTCGCCGACGACTTCGTGCTGGAGCTGGTCCACGGCTCCGAACTGCACGACCCGCGCACGGCCGCGGGGGCCGTGTGGGCGCGGCGCTACCCGGTGGAGGGCTGACCGGCGAAAGGCAGACCGGTGAAGGGTCGGCCGCTGAAGGGCCGACCGGTGAAGGGCTGAGCCCGGTACGGGGGTCGTACCGGGCTCAGCGGCGGGCCTCGTCAGGCCGCGGCCTTCAGGCGGTCTCGAAGCCGTCCACGGCCGCCGCCGAGGCGAACGCCCGCCAGGCGTCGGCGGAGAAGCGCAGCTGCGGACCGGACGGGTCCTTGGAGTCGCGCACGGCCACCGCCCCCGCAGACGGGACGGCGATCTCCACACAGGCTCCGGCGCCGCCGCTGTGGCTGCTCTTGCGCCAACGCGGCTGGTACTCGGGGGTGGTGTTCATCGGTATTCCTCTCCAATACGGGCTATCAGCATCCGGCTCTCCGCGACCCCGAGGGCCGCGGCCCTCAAGTAGTCGTAGAGACCGGTATAACGACGCACGTCGGCCTCTTTCTCGAGGTAGAGATCGCTCGTCACACCTTCGAAGTAGACGACCGTCGAATCGGCTGACTCGGGGAACTCCAGCAGGGAGAATGTCCCGGTCATGCCGGGGTGGGCGCCGTGCGAGAACGGGATCACCTGGATGGTGATGTTCGGCCGCTGGCTCAACTCGAGCATGTGCTTGAGCTGCTGGGCCATGACCTCGTGGCTGCCGACCTCGCGGCGCAGCACGGCCTCGTCGATGACCGTCCACAGACTGCCCAGCTGGTTCTCGCCGTTGATGCGCTCCTGGCGCTTCATCCGCACCTGGACGCGGCGCTGCACGGCGAGGGCGTCGGTGTCGGGCTGGGTGCCCTCGACGACGGCGTGCGCGTACTGCTCGGTCTGGAGCAGGCCGGGGACGAACGAGGACTCGTAGGCGCGGATCGAGGAGGCCTCGGCCTCCAGCCCGATGTAGACGCTGTACGGGGTCGGCATGTCGTTGAAGTCGTGCCACCAGCCGCGCTGGCGGGACTCCTTGGCCATGTCCATCAGGCTGGTGCGCATCTGGTCGTCGACGACCTCGTAGACGTCGCACAGGTCGCGGACGTCCCGCTGGCTGATGCTCCGGCGTCCGTTCTCCAGGCGGCTGATCTTCGACTGGGAGACCATGAGGCGGCCGGCGACCTCCTCCGCCGTCATGCCGCGCGACTCCCTGAGCCTGCGCAGTTCCGATCCGAGGCGACGGCGGCGCACCGTCGGGTTGATGTTCGCGGACACGTCGACCTCCGGCCGTACCTCTGCTGAACGTTGGAACGGCAGCCCTCGGGACACTTCGGACAATGGGACCTACCCCCCTGACTCGGAGCAGCATGACACCTCGGTCGGGCCGGTGCCGCGGATTCGCAGGAGCGGGGTAGAACAGATCGTCGGAAAACCGCTTCTGCGGGACAGCACGGGCGTTGTGGTGGTAATGCGGCTGGGCTTGCACGGAACAGTGTTGCTACCTGTTGCTACCTGCCTCTACCCCGTGGCGGCGCTCTTGCCCCTGGCACGTGCACGCGGACGCCTCGGGGGCGTCCCCGGGGACGCCTGAGGGGCGGTCGCCGCGCGACTCGCGTCGCGGGCGACCGCCCCTCGGTGCTGCGTGGTGTGCTGTTCCGTCGTGCTTCTCGGTGCTTCTCGGTGCTTCTCAGCGCTTCTCGGTGCTCTTCGAGGGCTCCGTCGGCGCCCCGGCGGAACCTGGTGCGCGAGGGGGCGCTCAGCGCCTCCGTACAGCGCCCGGCGCGGGCGCCGCGCCGGTCAGCGGGCGCCCACCCGGGAGGCGGCGACCCGCCCGCCCGTGCTCCGGCCCGGTGCGCGGGCGCCGGAGCGGCTCGGGGCCGGCCCGGTGCCCTGGGGTGAACGGTTCTGCTGGGCCGGCAGGCCGTTCTGCACGTCCATCACGGCGTGCGCGACCATCCCGCCCAGGGGGTCGTACCGGATCAGGTCGCGCAGCCGCGACCGCGAGGACCGGCCCTCGTTGCCCGGGTACAGGTGCTTGCCCAGGCCCACGGCGTGGGCGAGGGCCGCGAGCGCGGCCGTCCGCGGGTCCGGCGGCACGCCGGTGCGGATCGCGGTGTCCAGCCGCTGCTTGATCGCGGCGTTGGTGCAGTCGTCGGACGCCTGGTAGCGGATCGTCGGCAGGACCCCGCACATCTGGCCCGGCACGGCCGTGACCATGCCGCAGCGTTCCAGGTGTGCCAGGTACGTCTGCCTCAGGCCCAGCCTGGGCCCGCCGATCCAGTGCGCCGCGCGGACCGGGCTGCCGCGACGGCGCAGCAGTTCCAGTGCGTGGTCAAGGGTCGGGTCACCGGTCGGTCGTGCGAGCACGACGGCGATCCGGTCACCCTCAGGTACGATCCGTCCGGCCAGGGACAGCTCGACGAGCTGTGCCCCGGCGAGTCCGAGGTCGAGGGTCTGCGGCTGCGCCGTGGTACCCGTGGTCGGGTCCAAGGCGAGCAGCAAGAGTTCCTCGGGAACAGTTCTGCGGCTCTTGCCCATCCAAGCCTCCCCGCGTGGATGAGAGACAGGGTGACGCCTCTCACACGGGCTTGTCGAGTACGCCTCCGAATCGTGACCTTGGACCGGCGGGGCGGAACCGGCGGCCGCGGGCGCGGCGTCTGAGCGGTGAACGGGCCGCGGTGCGCCCCTGCGACGGCGAAACGGGCCGGTCGGGCGGGGTGTGCGCGGCCGGATCGGCCGTCGGTGGCGGAGACTGTACGGGTACACGGGGCGGGGCGTCGGCTTCCCGAAATCGGGTCTGCCGGTGCCCCGCCGGGCGTTGAGGAGGCTGGGATACGTGGGCGAGTCCGCCGACAGGGTGCTGCGGGACGGCGAGCGGGAGGGTGACGGCGAGCGCGAACGGGGCGGTGCCGCCACCGGAGCCGGGACGGCCGGGGCCCCTGCGTCGGAATCGTCACGGACCCCGGTGGAGGCCCCGGCGGAGAGCCCGCTGCCGACCCCCGCGAAGGCGGTCGGCCAGGGCCCGCAGGGCGGTTCGACGGTGCAGCTGCGCGTCCAGGATGCGGACGACCGCACGACCTCGCTGCGGCTCCCGGCGGACAACCGGACCACCTCGCTGCGGATGCCGGTCGACAATCGGACCACGGCGCTGCGGCTGCCCGAGGAGCTGGTGAAGGCCATCGGGGAGAAGAAGGCCGGGGCGAAGGCGGAGGAGAAGGCGGAGGAGAAGGAGTCGGAGACGGCCCCCGCGAAGCCGCCGGCGGCTGATCCCCGTCTCGCCATGCGGACGGGTTCGGCGGTCGCGGAGAGCGTCGCCGGGAGCACCGCGGGGGAGAAGGTAGAAGGGGACAGGGGCAGTGACGCCGTCCCCGCTGTCGCCCCCGCCGCCGCGTCCGTCGCGTTGACCAAGAAGACGAAGACGACGGAGACGGCTGACAAGGCCGAGAAGCTGGAGAAGCCGGCGCCGCTGCGCCCGGCCGCCGCCGGGAGCACGGCGCTCGCCGCCGCCGGGACCGTCCCCGAGCCGCCGGCCCCCGCGCCGCTGCCGGAGCCGGACTCCGTCCCCGAGCCGCTGCCGAAGCCCCAGCCGAAGCCGCTGCCGGACCCGACCCCGGCCCCCGAGCCCCTGCCCGAGCCCGACCCGCGCCCGGTGCCACCGCTCCCGCCGCTGCCCGTACCGCCGCCGCTCCCGGCGCCCGAGCCGCTGCCCTCGCCGGAGAACACCTCCGAGGCGATGGAGGTCCTGGCCACCCTCAACGCCCGCCCGGTCTCGCCGATGCGGCGCGCGCTCAAGCGGATCACCATCTGGACGGTCTTCCTGGCCGTGGTCCTCGGCGCCGTCGTGGTCGCGCAGCTGCTGCGCCCGCTGCCGGACCCGAAGCTGAAGGCGACCACGGCCGGCAGCTACAGCTTCGGCGGCGAGCAGCTGGACCTCGCCTGGCCGGCCAAGGGCCAGTCCGCCGCCGAGGTCGTCGGCCTCGGCAGCCTGGGCAGCTCCGGGGAGGAGAAGCCCGCCTCGATCGCGAGCGTCACCAAGGTGATGAACGCCTACCTGATCCTGCAGAAGTTCCCCCTGAAGAAGGGGGAGGCCGGCCCGAAGATCACCGTCGACAAGCCGGCCGCGCAGGAGTCCGGGAGCGTGGACGAGTCCCGGGTGACGCTGACCGAGAACCAGGTGCTCACCGAGTACCAGGCGCTGGAGCTGCTGATGCTGCCCTCCGCCAACAACGTCGCCCGGCTGCTGGCCCGCTTCCACTCCGGCTCCGAGGAGGCGTTCGTCAAGGAGATGAACGACACCGCGGCCAAGCTCGGGATGACCAACACCACCTACACCGACGCGGCGGGCATCAAGCCGGAGACGAAGTCCACGGCGAAGGACCAGCTGAAGCTGGCCGAGCAGGTCATGCAGAACGAGGTCTTCCGGCAGCTCGTGTCCACGCCGGAGACGAACTTCAACAACACGAAGATCCCCAACACCAACAACCTGATCAACCCGAAGACCGGCGTGATCGGCGTCAAGACCGGCTCCAGCACCCCGGCCGGCGGCTGCCTGATGTGGGCCGCGTACAAGGAGGTCGGGGGAGTGAAGCGGCTGATCCTTGGCGTCACCCTCGGCCAGCAGGCCACCGGCTCCGGGCCCAACGACGGCATCCTGCCCACCGTCCTCAAGGTCAGCGGCAAGCAGATCCAGGCCGCGCAGAACGGGGTGACCGGCCAGACGCTCGTCAAGAAGGGCGACGTGGTCGGCACCGTCGACGACGGCCTCGGCGGGAAGGCCCCGGTCGTCGCGACCAAGGACCTCGTGGTGGCCGGCTTCCCCGGCATCACCGGCACCGTCACCCTGGACCCGTCCAAGCTCGACCACCAGATGACGGCGGGCAAGGAGATCGGCGTGCTGCGGGTCGGCGCCGGCGACACGAAGACCGAGGTGCCGGTGGCCCTCCAGGGGGACCTCAAGCCGCCGTCCATCCAGTCCCGGCTGCTGCGCACCCTCTGAGCGCCGCGGGCCCCGAACGGTTCGGGCCCCTCCCTTCCGCCCCCGGCGGAGGGGAGGGGCCTTTCAGTTGAACGTCAACAGTTTTCACCGATAAGGGTTTTGACGTTTTCTTACCCGGTTGCCCTATCCAGCGGCCCTTCCGGGACGACAGGCTTCGGTCGGCTTTCCACCGGGCCGCGCGACCGCGCCGCCCGTCCGCAAGGGGAGGACCCACACCGTGCCCACCAGGCGAAGCCGTCGGCTGCTGCTGCCCGCCGTCACGCTCACCGTGCTCGGACTGACCACCACCCAGGCCCTGGCCGCGCCCGCCCCGGCCTCCGGCAACAAGCAGGCCCGCCACCTGACCGAGGTCGGCCGGAAGCACGCCGCCCAGGTCCTCGGCGCCGCCGCCGCCCCCCACACCTTCGCCGCGAAGGCCGAGAGCGCCGGTGACGGCGGCTCGGAGGCGGAGAACTCCGCCGAGGGCGTCGCCCAGTACACCGAGGCCCGCACCGCGCCCGGCGTCGTCGCCCCCGGCGCGTACGGGGCGGCCTGGTCGCAGCTCCAGTCGATGCCGCACACCGACGGCTCCTGGAAGCACGTCACCACCAAGCCGTACAACTCGGACGACCCGCGCTACCGCGACGTCAACTCCAACTCCAGCGGCGGCGCCGGCTTCGTCACCGGCCGCATCACCGGCATCGCGGCCGACCAGGACGGCTACGTCTACGCGGGCGGCGCCAACGGCGGCGTGTTCCGCTCCCGCACCGGCGGCGGCGACTGGCAGCCGATCGCCGACCGGCTGCCCACCCTGTCCACCGGCACGCTGGACCTCGACGAGGGCGGCCGGCTCTGGTACGCCACCGGCGAGTCCAACACCGGCGCCACCTCGTACGTCGGCACCGGCGTGTACGTGCTGGCCGACCCGAAGCACGGCAGCTTCAAGCCCGGGGACCGCATCGGCGGCAACGAGCTGGAGTCGACCATCATCCACGCGCTGCGCTTCGGCGGCGGCAAGGCCTGGGCGGCGACCAGCCGCGGGGTGTGGAGCCACTCGACCACGGACCTGACCGGCCCGTGGAAGCTGGAGTTCGCGCCCAACCCCGAGTACCTGCCCGGGGGTTCGAAGGCGGCGGACCCGAGCGCGCCGTACAGGAACATCGCCAACGACATCGCGATCGACCCCAAGGACCCGTCGAAGGTGATCCTGGCCGTCGGCTGGCGCGGCGGCGACACCTACAACGGCTTCTACAGCAAGGCGGCGGGGGGGAGTTGGCAGCGCGTCGCCTCGCTGGGCGACCTGCCCACCGACGCGGCGAACGTCGGCAACGTCACCTTCGCCCGCTCGGCGGACGGCTCGCGCTACTACGCGATCGACCAGTCCCCGGACGTCATGGCCCACAACCCGGACACCGGCCTCAAGGGCGTCTACGTCTCCAAGTCGGGCTCCCCGTCCGGCCCGTGGACGCTGATCGCGGACAAGGACAAGCTGAAGGGCTCCGGCTCGGCGCTCCAGGACCCGGGCTACCAGCCCGGCATCCAGGCCTGGTACAACCAGTCGCTCCAGGTCGACCCGGCCAACCCCGACCACGTGTACATGGGGCTGGAGGAGGTATTCGAGACCAAGGACGCCGGCGCCGACTGGAACACCGTCGGCCCGTACTGGAACAACGGCTTCCCCTGCTGGAGCATCGACCCGGCGAAGCAGACCGGCGACTGCTCGCCGACCACCCACTCCGACCAGCACGCCGTGGCCTTCGGCAGCTACCAGGGCAAGCCGAACGTCTACGTCGGCAACGACGGCGGCATCTACAGCCGCCCGGCCAACGGCCAGTTGGACCAGTGGGGCCACGGCAAGGACTGGAAGTCCCTCGCCGACGGCACCATCGACACCCTGCAGTACTACTCGGTCGGCGTCGGCAAGGACCTCGCCGACCCGTCCGGCCGGGGCGTCATCGTCAGCGGCGGCCTCCAGGACAACGGCCAGTCCATCCTGCGCGCCCACGACAAGGTGATGGGCTCCAACTTCGGCGGCGACGGGGCCGACACCCTGGTCGACCCGGCCAACGGCTGCGACATCGCCCAGGAGTACGTCTACCTGGACATGTGGGTGACCCAGAACTGCGCCGTCAACGACGGCAGTTGGACGAAGGACCCGAGCAAGGCCACCTCCTTCGAGATCGCCCCGCCGGACAAGAACACCAACGCCGCCCGCTTCATCGCGCCGATCACGGCCGACCCGAAGGACGGCAACACCTGGATCGCCGGCGGCCAGCACGTCTGGGTCCAGCACAAGGGCTACGCGATCCGCAGCGGCAGCGAGTGGACCTCCGCGTACGACCTCGGCGCGGGCCACGTCGCCACCGCCGTCGCGACGGTGAACGGCACGGTGTACGCGGGCTGGTGCGGCCCGTGCAACAACCAGGGCTTCAGCCGCGGCATCGCCGTCGGCAACACCGACGGCACCGGCTGGCACCAGCTGAACCTGCCGGTGGACGGCGCCCTGCCGAACCGCTACATCTCCTCCTTCGCGGTGGACGAGAAGGACGCGAAGCACGTCCTCGTCGCCTTCAACGGCTTCTCGCGGACCTGGACGGAGGGCCCCGGCGCGGGCATCGGCCACCTCTTCGAGACCCGTGACGGCGGCGCCACCTGGACGGACGTCTCCGCCAACCTGCCCGACGTCCCCGCCACCTCCGTCAAGCTCCTCCCCGACGGCGGCCTGGCCCTCGGCAGCGACCTCGCCGCCTTCTACCGCGCCCCGGGCGAGAGGAACTTCTCGGTGCTCGGCCGCAACCTGCCCACCACCTCGGTGCAGCAGCTCAAGACCGGCCCCGACGGCCGGCTCTACGCCGCCACCTTCGGACGGGGCATCTGGTCGATCAACCCGCGGGCCCTCTCCGAGGACAACGACAACCAGGGCGACGACAACCAGAACTGACCCCGCCCGGACGGCAAGATCACCAACCGCCCGACTCCGCTGTCCCCGACCCGCTACACTGAGCCCTCGGTGGCCACCTCCAGAGGCCGGCCACCGGGGCCTCAGTAGCTCAGGGGATAGAGCACAGCTCTCCTAAAGCTGGTGTCGCAGGTTCGAATCCTGCCTGGGGCACAGTGCACCGCACGACGAAGGCCCGGCCGGGGGATCACCCTCGGCCGGGCCTTCGTCGTGCTTCCCGGGCTTGCCGCTAGACGGCCTGGCGCTGGGCGGGCGTGGCCCCGGCGCCGGCCCCGGCGGGGACGGGGCTGCGGGGGGCGTCGGCGGTGGCCGTCTGGAGGAGCTCCAGGGGCAGGTGCCGGCGGCCGTTGATGCGCAGCTTGCGGTAGACGCGGGTCAGGTGCTGCTCGACGGTGCTGGGGGTGATGAACAGCCGCATGCCGATCTCGCGGTTGGTGTAGCCGAGGGCCGCCTGGGCGGCGACCCGCAGTTCGGCGTCGCTGAGGTCGGAGAAGCGGGTGTCGGCGGTCGGGTGGGCGGGCTCGGCGGCCGGGCGGGGCGGCTCCGGTTCGACGGGGCTCTCCTGCTCGTAGTCGAGCAGGCCGGTGACGAGGGCCGGGATCTGGCAGGACTCGGCCTCCTCCTGCGCCCGCTGGGCCACGCGGCGGGCGCGACCCGTCTCACCTGCGGCTTGATAGGCGTTGGCGAGGTCCGCGGTGGCCCGGGCGGCCTCCAGGAGATCGCCGGACGCGCGTAGAAGACGGACAGCATCGCGCAGGAGGGGCACCTTGTCCGGTTGGGGACTGCTCGCCGCCAGGACGCGCAGCGAGGTGCCGCGCAGCCGGGTGCCGATCGCCCCGGGCAGCGCCAGCTGCTCGGTGACCAGCTCGCGGGCCTTCTCCTGGTGGCCGAGCCGCAGGTGCGCCTGGGCGAGGTCGCCGCGCCAGGGCACGATCGCGGGGATGTCGATGCCCCACTCCCGGGTGAGGTTGCCGCACTTCTGGAAGTCGCTGAAGGCGGCGAGGACCCGGTTGGTCTCCAGGTAGAAGTGGCCCCGGGCGTGCAGGTAGCGCAGCCCGAAGACGGTCTCGTACAGGTTGCCGGGCGAGGACTTCTGGAGCAGCGCCTCGGCCTCCTCGTAGGCGCCGGTGGCGGTGGCGGACAGGAGGAGGGTGGAGATCGCGTACCCGGCGAGCAGGCCCCAGCTCTGGTCGTTGGCCTGGTCGAGGGCGTCGCGGGCGTAGCCGCCGGCCAGGGCGGGCTTGCCGCGCCTGAGGGCGAGGTCGGCGCGCACGCAGCCGAGCATGGCCTGCCAGGCGGGGGCGCGGCGGCGGGCGGCCTCGGCCATGAGGCTGTCGCACCAGGAGGCGGCGCACTCGAGTTCGTCGGCGTAGGTGAGGCAGAGCAGGGTGGAGGCGAGCACGCCGAGGGAGGTCTCGCTGAGGCGGGAGCTGCTGAGCAGGTGCCAGGAGCTCTCGACGAGGTCGTCGCGCTGCCAGTCGTGCAGGGCCGCGTACAGCAGGGCGGCGGCGCGGCTCCAGGGGTCGCTGTCGGCGGCCGCGGCGCTGCGGACGGCCTCGGCGTCCTGGCGGCCGGCCCGGACGAGCCGGGGGCCGTAGATCCACAGGTAGGTGAGGTCGAGTTCGGCGGCGGCCTGGGGCTCGGGGGCGGTGGCGCTGCCGTGGAGGCGGTCGAGGGCGTTGACGGCCTGGTCGTGGTCCCCGCGCCAGAGCAGGTTGCGCACCACCATGGCGGCGTCGCGGTCGTTCAGCTCCCGCTCGTCCAGCACGGTGTGAAGGGGTGTCAGGCGGATCGCGGCGGACGGGTTGGTGCGCCAGCGGGCCATGGCGAGCTCGGCGGCGACGGAGATCCGCTGGGGGCCGTCGGCGCAGTGCCGCAGGGCCAGGCCCAGGCACTGGGTGGCGAGGCGGGCGTCGTCGGCGACGACCAGGGCCTCCTTGGCGACCTCGCGCAGCAGGGTGACCGCCCACGGCCCGGGGACGTCGTCGAGGGCGATCAGGTGGTGCGCGACGTCGCCGGCGGCGGCGCCGTTCTCGTAGAGCAGTTCGGCGGCGCGGGAGTGCAGTCCGCCGGCCTCCTCGGGCGGGAGGTTCTTGAGGACGAGGGCGGCCACGGCCGGGTGGCGGAAGCGCCCGTCCTCCAGCAGGCCGGCCTCGGCGAGGACGGTGAGGCCCCGGGCGACGCCGTCCGGGGGAGAGCTCAGCAGCCGTCCGATCAGGTGGGGGGAGGCGTGGGAGCCGAGGACGGCGACTCCGCGGGCGATGTCGACCAGGCCCAGCTCCCAGCGGTGCAGGCAGGTGAGCACGGCCCGTTCGAAGGCGGGGCCGACGACGGGCAGGGCGGCGTTGTTCTCGTCGGCGGTGGCGTTGTCCTCCAGGAGGGCGTCGACGAGCATCGGGTTCCCGGCCGTTAACCGGTGGTAGGTGCCCGCCATGCGGGCGGCGGCGCGGGCGCCGAGCGGGCCGGTGAGGTGGCGCGCGACGCCGCTGGTGGAGAGCGAGTCGAGGGTGATCCGCTGGTGCGGCATGCGGGTCAGCTCGACGCGCAGCGACAGCGGGGTGGTGAAGGACTCGGTCCACTCGGTGAGGACGAGCAGGCTGCAGGTGGAGCGCATGCGCAGCCGTAGGTAGAGGAGGGCGCGCAGCGAGGCCTGGTCGACGAAGTGCAGGTCTTCGACGGCGAGGACGACGCGGCGCTGCTCGGCCAGTTTGAGGACGGCGTCGCAGACCTCCTGGATGATGCCGGTCTCCCGGCGGGGTGCGACGTCCGCCGGCGCGCCGCCCTCGCCGCGCGGCTGCTCGGCCACGGCCTCGGCGAGCCGGCGCAGGACGTCGGCGGGCAGGGGGGAGTGGTGGACGAGTTGGCTGAGGGCGCCCAGCCGGACGTCGCGCTCGGAGTAGGAGCCGGTGGCGGTGAGAAGGAGTGCCTCGGACTCCTGGACCAGTTCGCAGAAGGAATGGAGCAGTTCGGTTCCGCCGGTGGCCAGCGAGCCGCTGACCACGACAGTTCGTCCCCGTCTGTCTTTGATCTCGGAAAAGATATCGCTCAGGGTGATCAGCGCGTCACCCATTTCAATCAGAGCCATCGCGCTCTTCCCCCATATTGACCGCAGCCAGCGATTTCCGGTGTCGACTCGTGTCCCCGATAAGCGACGTGCAGGCCACCCAGTGACGGCCCGACCCCTACTGCTCCCCCGGGTCGGACCCCTCGGGCACCCGTCGCCCGCGGGGGCGCGTGCGGCGGGTGGTCCGAGCACTGAGCCGGACTTTAGAGGATTTCCATACGCTACGGGAGCGTATCTGAGTGCTTAGGTGCTCCTTATGTGACAGACCTCTCGCTACCCGCCCGTAGGCCCGGAGGCTCGAGGCGCCCTGGAGCCCGGCCGGAGCGGGCGGCCCGGGGCCGCTGAGCAGGGGTGGAGGATGGTGCGCCCCCCTACCATCCCCGTGTCGAGCCAGCGCGCGGCGGCGGAAGGTCACGATTCGATCGCGGCCGGGGTGGCGTGCGGCGGGCGTGTCGGCCCGTGTGGGCGGTTTCCGGCGGCGAGATGTCGAGGGGTCGGCGGGAGTGTGGCGTTCCGGTTTCGGGGGGTGGGCCGGCCTCCCGGAGGGCCGGGTGCACCCCTACTCCGCGGCCACCCCGCCGCTACCCCGGGGGGTCGAAAGACAGGGGAGTGATAGGGGGGCGCCAACCCCCGCCGGGGCCGCGTACTTGACGCAGACTTTTCCCGGCACGCCGCCCGGACGGGCACTGAGGTGGGGTTGAAATGGATGCACTGAATCGTTTCGAAACGAAGAAAACGTTCCTCTGGACCCGCCTGGAATGGTTGGCGGGCCTCGGCGTCGCGGTATTCCTGACCCTGACGCACCTGGGGGAGATCCGCTGGCCGGTCTTCATCGCCCTGTTCCTGGTCATCGACCTCGTCGGATACATCCCCGGCGCGATCGCGTACCGGCGGGCGGGTGGGGGCGACATCGCCAGGGGCTACTACGTGGCCTACAACGTCATGCACAGCCTGCTGACCTCGATGGTCGTCGCCGGCCTGTGGGCGTGGCTGGTCGAGCCCGAGTGGGCGCTGCTGGCGCTGCCCGTCCACCTCTTCGGGGACCGGGGCCTGTTCGGCAACTCGCTCAAGCCGCTGGGTACGTCCTTCGAGCCGATCCGGCACCCGGCCTTCGCCGCGTTCGAGGGCGCGTACGCCGCGGCCCCCTCGCCGCGTCCGGCCGGGGGTTCGGCCGAGGGCTCCACGGGAGAGAGGAGCGCCGCCGATGCCGTCAGCCCCGTCTCGGCTTGAGGACGTCCGCTCCGCGCTGGAGCGGCACGCCGACAACCCGAGCGCCTTCCTGGCCCTCAACACGCGCACCGAGTACTTCCGCGCGGACGGCCTCGACGGCGTCATCGCCTACCGCACGGCCGGGCGCCGGCTCGTCCAGTTCGGCGGCCCCTTCGCCGCCGAGGAGGACCGCGCCCCGCTGCTCGCCGCCTTCCAGGAGCACGCCCGCACCACCCGGCGCAAGCTGATGGCCGTCCAACTCCAGTGCGAGGACGCCGAGTTGTACGCCACGCAGGGCTTCACCGTGAACCAGATCGGCGCCTCCTACGCGATCGACCTGGCCCGCTTCACCCTGCGCGGCTCCAAGTTCGTCCGGCTGCGCAACAAGATCTCCCGCGCCAAGCGCAGCGGGCTGGTCGTCGCCGAGGCCGACCCGCTGGAGGTCGACGCCGAACTCACCGAACTGGACCGGGACTGGCTGCGCGGCAAGGGCCGCTTCGCCAAGGAACTGGCCTTCCTGATCGGCGAGCGCACCGGCGAGGCCGCCCCGCTGCGGCGGCTGTTCGTCGGGCGGATCGAGGGCGAGGTGATCGGCTACATCTCGTACTCGCCGGTCTACGGCACCCGGCCCGGCTGGCTGCACGACCTCACCCGGCGCCGCCGCGAGGCCCCGCCCGGGGTGATGGAGGCGATCAACGCCCAGGCCGTGCAGACCTTCTGCGAGGACGGCGCCGGCTGGCTGCACCTGGGGTTCACCCCGTTCACCGGGCTCGACCCGCAGCACGAGGTGGCCTCGGCCAGCCCCATGGTCGCCAAGGTCGTCCGCTTCCTCGCCGAGCACGGGGAGAAGGTGTACCCCTCCGCGACGCAGGTCGCCTACAAGGAGAAGTGGGACCCGCACACCGTGCTGCCCGAGTACCTCGCCTTCGACGGCGGGGCGAGCCTCGGCGCCATCCTCGGCCTGATGCGGCTCACCAACGCGATCTGAGCCCCGCCGGCACTCCGTAGCCCTGCACCGAACCGCACCGAACCGCACCGAAGGGTTGTACAGATGGGATTCCTGGACCGGGAACGCGCCGCCCTGGAAGCACTGCTGCCGGGCCTGGACGCCGAGTTGGCCGCCCTGCCGCTCGCCGCGCTGGAGGCCCAGGGCAACCCCGGCGTCAAGCTGTTCCGCGAGGCGGGCGGCGCCGGGCTGCTGATCCCCGCCCAGCACGGCGGCCTGGGCGCCGACGCGCTCAGCGCCGTACGGGTCCAGCGGGCCATCGGCGCCCGCTCGCCCTCGCTGGCCGTGGCCACCACCATGCACCACTTCTCGCTGGCCAGCCTGGTCGTGCTCAGCGAGACCGGCAACGGCTTCGAGTGGATGCTGCTCACCGGCATCGTGGACGGCAGGCTGCTGCTCGCCTCCGGCTTCGCCGAGGGCAGGCCCGGCGGCAGCATCCTGAGCCCCAGCATGACCGCCGAGGTCACCGAGCAGGGCCTGCGGGTCAGCGGCGCCAAGCGCCCCTGCAGCCTGGCCCGTTCGATGGACCTGCTGACCGCCAGCGTCATGGTGCCCCGCACCGACGGCCCCGGCGAGCAGCTCGCCGTGGTGCTGATCCCCTCCACCGACCCGGGCCTGAGCGTGGCGCCGTTCTGGGGCAGCTTCGCGCTGGCCGGGGCGGAGAGCGACCAGGTCACCGTCACCGACGTGCTCGTCCCCGAGGACCTGGTGGTGCGCACCGACGTGCCCGAGGGCGAGCTGCTGGACGACATCCAGACCACCGGCTTCGTCTGGTTCGAACTGCTGATGACCGCCAGCTACCTGGGCGCGGCGAGCGCCCTGGTCGAGCGGCTGCTGGCCAGCCCGAAGGTCCCCGCCGGGGACAGGGTGCGGCTGGTCACCGAGCTGGAGGCGGCGATGGCCGGGGTGGAGAACATCGCCCGCCAGACCGGCGCCGAGCGCTGCGAGCCCGGCCTGCTGGTCGACTCGCTGCACGTGCGCTACGCCGCCCAGGACACCATCGCCCGGGTCGTGCCGCGCGCCGTCGAACTCCTCGGCGGCCTCAACTTCATGAGCTCCGACGACATCGCCTACCTGGCCGCCGCCGTCAACGGGCTCGGCCTGCACCCGCCGGCGCGCGGCCGGATGGCCGAGCCGCTCGCCGACTACCTCGCCGGCGGCGCGCTGGCCATCGTCTAGGCCAACCGCCCCTCCACCAGCCTGACTTCGTACATCTAGGGAGAAGAAGAACGTGAGCAAGCCGACTCTGCTGCTCACCGGTGCCACCGGTGTGCTGGGCCGGGCCTTCATCGACGAACTCGCCGACGACCACCACCTGGTGTGCCTGCGGCACCGCACCCCCGTGGACGACCCGCGGATCGAGGAGCTGCCGGGCACCCTGGGCGACGAGCACCTCGGCCTCGGCGCGGACGGCCTGCGGCACCTCGCCGGCCGGATCGACGGGGTGCTGCACTCCGCCGCCCACACCGGCTGGAAGGCCACCCGGGACGAGCTGTTCCACGCCAACGTCACCGGCACCGAGCACCTGCTCGGCCTGGTGCGCCGCGCCGACGTGCCGTTCACCTTCGTGAGCACCGCCTTCGTGGCCCGCCCGCAGGGCGATGAGCACAAGGAGGTCGGCCCGGCCGCGTACGTGGACTCCAAGGCCGCCGCCGAGCAGCTGGTGCGCGACAGCGGCGTGCCCGCCGTGATCGTGCGCCCCTCGGTGGTCTGCGGGCACTCCGAGACCGGCTACATCGCGGCCTTCCAGGGCCTGCACCGGGTCATCGGCG
The DNA here is from genome assembly GCF_044767945.1 of Kitasatospora sp. NPDC101183. Lineage (NCBI taxonomy): Bacteria > Bacillati > Actinomycetota > Actinomycetes > Kitasatosporales > Streptomycetaceae > Kitasatospora > Kitasatospora sp. NPDC101183. The sequence goes on from NZ_JBIWOW010000007.1 coordinate 207,221, forward strand.
GCGTCGCCATGGGGATCATCCCGGTCCTGCCGGCCGGCCCGGAGGCGCCGATCGACACCGTCCCCTCGGACGTGGCCGCCCGCGCCGTCGGCAGGCTGATCCGGCGCGGCACCACCACCGGCGAGTTCTGGCTCACCGCCGGCCGCCAGTCCCTCACCCTCTTCGAGTGCGTGGAGCAGGCCATGCTGGCCGCCGAGCGGGCCGGCTTCCCGCCGGAGCACCCGCCGCGACTGATGCCCACCGAGGCGCTGGACCGGCTGCTGCTGCCGCTCCTGGAGGACACCCTGCCGCGCTCGGTGCGCCACAACTTCCGGGTGTTCGCCGAGCTGATGATGCTCTTCCAGGTCTCCGCCAAGATGGAGTCCTCCTTCGGGGAGCTGGGCATGGCCGAGGAGGTCACCCACGCGAAGCTGAAGGACGCCTTCGGCAAGTGCTCCGACTACTGGGTGCGTGAGAAGATGACGGCCCGCAAGGCGGCGGCATGAGTACCGACGTCGAGGCTGCGGAGGGCGTCGACGCCGAGCTGATCGGACAGCGGTACGAGCGGCACTTCGGCCACGGCAAGGCCTCGCTGGCGCGGATGCTCGGCGCCGTCGTCGAGACCCACTCCGAGGGCGCCTGGGTCACCGCCGCGGACGGCAAGCGCTACCTGGACTTCGGCGGGTACGGGGTGTTCATCCTCGGCCACCGCCACCCCCGGGTCGTCGAGGCCGTCAAGCGGCAGATCGACCGGCACCCGCTGGCCACCCGCGTCTTCCTGGAGCCCGTGACGGCCGCCGCCGCCGAGGCGCTGGCCTCCGTCAGCCCCGGTGACCTGGACTGCGTGCACTTCGTCAACTCCGGCGCCGAGGCCACCGAGGCGGGCATCAAGCTCGCACGGGCGCACGGGCGCACCGCGCTGATCACCACCGAGCGCGGCTACCACGGCAAGACCATCGGCGCGCTCAGCGTCACCGCCAACCGGCAGTACCAGCAGCCGTTCAAGCCGCTGCTGCCCGACACCAGTCAAGTCCCGTACGGCGACGCCGTCACCCTGCGCCGGGCGCTCGCCGCCCGGCCCGGTCGCGGCTGCGTCATCCTCGAACCGGTGCAGGGCGAGGGCGGGGTGCGCATGCCGCCGCCCGGGTACCTGCGCGAAGTCGCCGACGCCTGCCAGGAGTTCGGCGCGCTGCTGATCGTCGACGAGATCCAGACCGGCCTCGGCCGGCTCGGCACCTGGTGGGGCTGCGACGTCGAGGGCGTCGTCCCCGACATCATGCTCGTCGGCAAGGGCCTGTCCGGCGGGGTCGTCCCGGCCGCCGCCATGCTCGCCCGTCCCGAGGTCTACCAGCCCTTCGGCCGGGACCCGATCCTGCACACCTCCACCTTCGGCGCCTCCCCGCTGGCCTGCGCGGCGGCCCTCGCCGCCGTCGAGGCGATCCGGGACGAGGATGTCGTCGCCCGTGCCGCCGCCCTCGGCGAGCGGCTGATCGCGGGTGTGCGGCGCACCGTCGCCGCCCGGGCGCCCTGGCTGATCTCCGAGGTCCGGGGGCGCGGCCTGCTGATCGCGATCCAGCCCGTCGAACAGCGCTTCGTCGGCGAGCTGCTGCTGGAACTGATGGACCGCGGAGTGCTGCTCAACCACTCGCTGAACGCCTCCGAGGTCCTGCGCTTCACCCCGCCCGCCACGCTCACCGAGGACGAGGTCCAGCTGTTCCTGACCGTCCTCGCCGAGGCGCTGACCGCCGTCGCCGAGCGGGCCTGAGCCGTTCTCACTCCCGCGTACCGGAAAGGAACCACCCCATGCCCAACGTGACCATCCACGTGCTCGCCCCGGCCGTCGCGCCCGCCGAGGCCTACCGCCGGATCAGCGACTTCGCCCGCTACCCGGAGCTCACCGAGACCGTCAAGAACGTCGAGGTGCACGAGCCCGAGGCCGACGGCTCGGTGCTGTCCGAGTGGACCGTCCACTTCCGCAACGGCCTGCTCAAGTGGTCCGAGCGGGACACCTTCCACCCCGCCGACATGGCCATCTCCTTCGAGCAGACCAAGGGCGACTTCGCCGAGTTCGGCGGCGACTGGCGCATCGAGCCGGACGGCGAGGGCACCCTGGTGCGCTTCGTCGCCGACTTCGACCTCGGCATCCCCACCCTCGCCGCGATCCTCGACCCCGTCGCCGAGAGCGCCCTGCGCACCAACATCCTCAAGATCCTCGAAGGCCTGCTCGGCGAGGCCCAGGAGATCGTCGCCGACGAGACCGCCGGAGCCGCGCGGCCGTGAAACTGACGCTCGCCCGCACCGGCACCGCCGAACCCGACCCGCAGGACTGCCTCGACCTCTACCGGCGCCTCGCCGGGGCGGTCACCGTGGTCACCACCTGCGGCCCGGACGGCGAACCGCTCGGCCTGACCGCCTCCGCCGTCACCACGGTGTCGCTGCGGCCGCCGATGATGCTGGCCTGCCTGTCCGGCGGGTCCGGGACGCTCGCCGCGCTCCGCACCCGCCGGGCCTTCGCCGTCCACCTGCTGCACGGCGGGCAGGAGGCGCTGGCCACGACCTTCGCCGGGCCCGGGGGCAGCGCCAAGTTCGCGCGGCTGGCGTTCGGCTGGGAGCTCGGGGTGCCGGTGCTGGAGGGCACCCTCGGGCGGGCGGTGTGCAGGCTCGTGGAGGAGCGGGTGTACGGGGACCACAGCGTGGTGGTGGGGCGGGTGGTCGCGGTGTCGGCCGACGAACCGCCCGGCTCGCCGCTGGTGTGGTTCGAGCGGGGCTTCCGGGCCCTGGCCGAGGGGGAGGCCCCGTGACGCACGTGGTGGCAGCCCCGCCCTGGCGGCCCCTCGACCTGCCCTCCGCGCCGCCCGTGCGCGGGGAGGTCCGGGCGGACGTGGCGATCGTCGGCGCGGGCCTGACCGGCCTCGCCACCGCCCACCACCTGCTGCGCCGCGACCCCTCGCTGTCGGTGGTCGTCCTCGACGCGACCGGCCCCGCCGGAGGCGCCAGCGGCCGGGGCACCGGCCTCGTCGGCCCCCGGATCGGCCCGCCCGTCGACCGCGCCGTCAAGCGCTTCGGCGAGCAGACCGCGCGCGCCTGCCACCTCGCCAGCGAGGAGTGGGTGCGCCAGACCATCGCCCTGGCACGGGAGTTGGAGACCGAACCCGGCGTGGACTGCGGCCTCGACGTCGCCGGGCAGCTTGTCGTCGCCCGGACGGACAAGGCCGCCGCTGGCCTCGCCCGCCGCGCCGAGGCCTACCGCCGCCTCGACCTCGACGTCCGCCCCGTCCCCCACCCCGACGGCTACCGGGCCGCCCTGCGCTACCCCGTCGCCGCCACCCTCGACCCGGCGGCGCTCACCACCGCCCTCGCCGCCGACCTCGCCCGGCGCGGCGTGCGCCGCCACGACCGCAGCCCCGTGCTGAGCGCCGGCGGCGGCCTGCTGGAGTGCCCCGGCGGCACCGTACGAGCCCGGCAGACCGTGCTCGCCGTCAACGGCTGGGCCCGCACCCTGCGGCTGCCCGTCGGCACCGTCGCGGCGCTGCAACTGCACGCCGTCGCCACCGAGCCACTGGCCGCCGCCGACCGCGCCGCCCTGGGGGCGGAAGCCGTCATCGACGCCACCACCCTCGCCCCGTACCACCGGCTCACCCCCGACGGGCGGCTGGTCATGGGCGGCGGCCCCGTCCGCATCCCGCCCACCAGCAGGCCCTCCTCCCACCTCCACGCCTGGGACTGGCTCGCCCGCCGCCTGCCCGTCCGGGCCCGGATCACCCACCGCTGGACCGGGCGCGTCGGCTACACCGGGGACGGCCTGCCCGTCGTCGGCCGCACCGACGAGAACACCTGGTTCGCCGGCGGCTGCTGCGGCCACGGCCTCGCCCTGGCCACCGCCACCGGCGCCCACCTCGCCGCCGCCCTCACCGGGGACGCCCCGCCCCCGCGGCCCTGGCACCGCGACCGCGCCCCCTGGCTGCCCGTCGACGGGCCGGCCGGGGCGCTGATCCGCGGATACCTGAGAGTGCTGGCCAACCAGGCGGGGAAGCAGCCATATTGACGTCGTGTCAGGTCAGTTCAGTTCAGCGAAAGGAAAGTGACAGATGCTCGTCCGGCACCTCAACTTCGGCACCTACCGGCCGCCTTCGCGCCGACTGGTGAACGGCGAGGGTGGCTACTTCCAGGCCGCGCACATGCTCTGCCACTGCCTGCTGCTGGAGACCGACCAGGGTCTGGTGATGATCGACAGCGGCTTCGGCACCCGCGACATCGCCGACCCCGTCGGCCGCCTCGGCCGCGCCTTCCTGCTGCGCTCCCGGCCCGTGCTGCGCCCCGAGGAGACCGCCCTGCACCAGGTCAAGGCCCTCGGGTACGACCCCCGCGACGTGCGGCACATCGTGCTCACCCACCTCGACCGCGACCACACCGGCGGCCTCGCCGACTTCCCCGAGGCTCAGGTGCACGCCTTCGGCCCCGAGCACCGGGCCGCCATGAACCCGCCCACCAAGCTCGAACGCAACCGCTACCGGCAGAGCCAGTGGGCCCACCGGCCGAACTGGGTCCTGCACGAACTCGCGGACGGCGAACGGTGGTTCGGCTTCGAGTCGGTGCGCGACATACCCGGCCTGCCGCCCGAGATCCTGCTCGTCCCGCTGGCCGGCCACACCCGCGGCCACATCGGCGTCGCCGTCGACACCGGCGACCACTGGCTGCTGCACGCCGGGGACGCGTACATGTTCCACGGCGAGATCGCCGACCGGCCCTGGTGCACCCCCGGCCTGAAGGCCTTCCAGCAGAAGGTCGAGACCGTCCCCGACCGCACGCCCAACGTCGCCCGGCTGCGCGAACTGCGGCGCAGCGGCGAGGCCGAGGTGTTCAGCGCCCACGACGTCACCGAGTACCGGAAGCGGGCGAAGCAGCGTGTCTGAGGCACCGGGGCCGCCCGCCCGTGTGAGCCCGCTGCTGCTGATCGCCCTGTTCAGCGGCCTGTTCCTGGTCTTCCTCGACACGACGGTGGTCAACGTCGCCCTGCCCGACCTGCGGGAGAAGCTCGGCGCCGACGTCAGCGGGCTCCAGTGGGTCGTCGACTCCTACCTGCTCACCTTCTCCTGCCTGCTGCTCGGCGCGGGCGCCCTCGCCGACCGGATCGGGGCCAAGCGGCTCTTCGTCGGCGCGCTGGCCGGCTTCGTCCTCACCTCGGTGTGGTGCGCGCTCAGCGGCTCCGTCGGCATGCTGCTCGTCGCCCGCGCCGCCCAGGGCGTCACCGGGGCCGCGCTGATGCCCGTCTCCATGGTGATCATCACCCAGCTGTACCCCGACCCGACGGCGCGCGGGCGGATGGTCGGCATCCAGTCGGCGGTCGCCGGGCTCGCCCTCACGGCGGGCCCGCTGGTCGGCGGCGCGCTGGTCGAGGCGTACGGCTGGCAGAGCGTGTTCTGGGTCAACCTGCCGGTCGGCGTCCTCGCCGTTGCCGTCCTCGCCCGGCTGCTGCCCGCCGCCCGGCCCGACCGGGGCCAGGCCGTCGACCTGCTGGGGCAGCTGCTGTTCGTCGCGGGCGTCGGCCTGCTGACCTACGCCCTCATCGAGGGGAACTCGGCGGGCTGGGGCTCGGCGCGCATCGTCGGCTGCTTCGCGGGCGCCGCCCTGCTGCTCGTCCTCTTCGTCCTCCGGGAGGCGCGGCACCCGCAGCCGATGCTGCCGCTCGACTTCTTCCGGCACCCGCACGTGAGCGCCGGGGCGATCATCAACTTCACCGTGTTCGGGGCCATGTTCGGCGCGGTGTTCCTGCTGATGCTCACCCTCCAGGAGGTCGACGGGCTCAGCCCGGTGCAGGCGGGCGTGCGGACGGTCGTCATGACGGCGATGGTGACGATCGCGTCCATCGTCGGAGTCGTCGTCGCCGAGCGGATCGGCGTCCGCATCACGGCCCTGGCCGGCGCCCTCTCCATGGGCGGCGGCCTCCTCGGCCTGCGGCTGGTGAGCTATCACGACGGCTTCGGCGCCTACTGGTGGCAGTTCCTGCTCCTCGGCCTCGGCGCCGGCCTCGCCGGGCCGCCCGTCACCGCCGCCCTGCTCAGCGCCGTACCGGAGGAACGCGCCGGCACGGGCTCGGGCGTCGGGTACACGGCGCGGCAGGTCGGCTCGGTGTTCGGCGTCGCGGCCTGCGGCACCATCGTCAGCCACCACCTCGCCACCTCCGCGAGCACCGCCTTGGCGGGCCTGCCCCTGCCCCCCTCCGCCGTCGACAAGCTCGCCGCCGGCGACCTCTCCGACGCCGCCAAACTCCCCGCCGAACTCCGCCCCCTCGTCCTCCCCAAGGTCGGCACCCTCTTCATGGACGGCACCCACCTCGCCTACACCGCCGGCGCGTGCGCGTGCGCCGTCGCGGCGATCGCGGCCGTCCTGCTCCTGGGCTCCCGACCCGCTGGGGCTGCCGTCCCCGAATCTCGGGTCGCGGAACACATCTGACCCCCGCCTTCACCGCCCGGCCGCTTCCCCGAGGAGCGGCCGGGCCTTCGTGTGCCGCGCATCATCCGCTCTGCTGCAAATGTCCACCGCCGTTCCCCACCATCCACCCCCCACCCCGGCCGGTGGCGCGGCGCCGCCCGGCTGGGTGGCGCGGAGGTGTGGGGAACGAAGACAAGCCCGAAGCTCAAGGGACGCGGGTCGAGTGACCCCTTAGTTGAACGGGTGGGAAACCACCTACCAACCGCCCTCCTGGGCAGCCGATATGACTTATCGTCACGACTTCTCCACCGCTGGTCGCGCCGTGTAGCGTGCGCACCAACGAAACAACCCCCGCCGGTGCTGCGAACACCGAACGGGGGTCTGACCGCTTCGATCGAAAGACCTCGATCTATGGCTATCCACGACTCTACCGCCATGGCCGCCCCCGGATACGGCAAGCGGTCCGCCCCGGAGCAACTTCCGCGTTCGGCAGCCGACTTCTCCGGCCTCCCCACCCGCGAGGCGTACCTCGCCACGCTCATCGACCGCCTCCCGGACGGCGCGGCGATGGACGTCAAAACCCTCGCCGCGCACCAGCCCCTCTTCGGGCAGATGGCCGTCCGCACCGCCCTCAACAAGCTCTCCGCCGCAGGTCACCTGCGCCGCGTGCGCGAGCGCATCGACTCCACCGACTGCCGGTGGGTGTTCCGCACCTACTTCTCCCGGACACCGCGCAGCGACGCCTGGTGGGCGCGGTTCATCGCCACCGGGGAGGCGTCAACGCCCGAAGCGCCAGATCCCCCTGAAGAGCGACGGAGCGCGCAAACCCCCGCCTATGCAGCCCTCGCCGGCCTCGGGCTCGCCGATCCCCGGCTCACCCTCTCCGCCGCCGACTGCTCCGCCCTTGAGCCCCTCGCCGCCGCATGGTTCGCCCGGGGTGCCACCCCCGCCCTGTTCACCGCGGCCCTCGCGTCCGGCCTGCCGCCGGACGTCCACAGCCCGGTGGCCTTCACCCGGCGGCGCCTGGTCGACAAACTTCCCCCGGAGCGGCCCGTGACGGCTGCCCGCATCATCGAGTGCACCAACTGCCGCACCCCCTGCCGCCCACCCGCCCTCCTCGGCGGCCTCTGCCGCACCTGCCGCAGCACCCCGATCCCGCCCCCACCCCCAACCGGCCTCCCACCCACCGCCGTCCGCCGTCATGCCGACCGCATCCGCCAGACGATGGCCACCGGACCCCGCGAACTCCTCGTGCGGTCCGGCCCCGAGGAGTAGCCGGATGCCCACGCTGCACCATCCATACCCCCAGCACCCTGTTCACCCGCCCCCGCATGGCTCGGGCCCGAACACGGAGAACGCCGTTGCGCAGGAAGTCGGCTGGGCCGACTTCCTGCGCTGCGGCTTCTTCGCATTGGTGGTTCGGCCTGGTCCTCGATGGCATCGAGGACCAGGCCGAGAGGCGGAGTCGAGTATGGTCGGCGGAGATGGTCCGCAAGGCGTGAGAGGAACGTCATGATCCCTCCTGCAGACCTGTCCGGCGCCGCGTGGTTCAAGTCCAGCTACAGCAACAACGGCGGCACTTGCGTCGAGGTGGCTCGCAACTTCCCCGGCCTGGCCCCCGTTCGGGACTCCAAGGACCCGCAGGGCCCCGCTCTCGTCTTCCCGGCCGATGCCTGGAAGTCGTTCGTTGCCGCCGTCCAGCACGGCGAGTTCGGCGAGATCTGAGCCGAGCACGCCGTCCGGAGTCGGCCCCCGCCCAGCCGGACGGGGGCCGACTCCACACAAGCCGCTGTGGGACGGGCTGTTCGCCGGTACCGTCCTGCCGGGCGGGTCTCAGTGGATGTGATTGTTCGCGACCGTGCGGGCGGCATCCTCACGGTTAAACCGCCCTACAGGGAAGGTTGGGACCTCCCCGGTGGCATGGCCACGCGTGATCGGCGCGGTTGTGTTCCGGAATTGCACTGCTTCTGCCAGGAGTTGGGAGTCCCGACTTGATGGAGAGCCAAGCGCCCACCCTCTACGTCGTTGTCTGCGCAGCGGGAATCGCCGATGGCGTGGGCGAGCTGATCGCAGCCGCCCACTTGGGTGGCTGGGAGGTTGTCGCGGTTGCTACTCCCAGCGCTCTCGACTTCGTAGACCACGACGCCGTCGAGTCTCAGACCGGCCATCCGATCCGCTCGGCGTGGACCACGCCGAGCGGATCGAAGCCGGCGCCACGGGCTGACGCCATTGTTGTGGCTCCTGCCATGTTCAACACCATCAACAAATGGGCCGCCGGAATCTCCGACACGCTCGCGCTCGGCATCCTGTGCGAGGCGTACGGGTTGGGAATCCCGGTGGCTGTACAGCCCTACCTCAACTCCGCCCAAGCCGCTCACCCTGCCTGTGCCGAGAGCTTGGCTCGGCTCCGGGCGACGGATGTACTCATCGGTGACTGCGTCCCCCACAAGCCGAAGTCCGGTGGTGGCCGTGACACTTGCAACTGGGCTCACGTGCTCGATCTGTTGTGGCCCGCCATGCATGCAGCTGCCACACGCCAGGACTATTGAGCGGCTGCTCCCGGCGCAGGAAGTCGGCCGCGCCGACTTCCTGCGCCGCTGCTTCTTCGCGTTTCTCCTGGCACACTCGAAGTGCTCGGCCGTTTCTTTCCGATCATCGGATCGTTGGTCCGGTCGTGCCGTTAACCGACGCGCAGTGGGCGCAGATGGAGCCGCTTTTGCCGGACCGGACGCCGAAGCGGGCGGGCGGTGGCGGGATCACCGGCAGGTGATCGACGCGATCGCGTGGATGTTCCAGACCGGCTCGCAGTGGGTGCATCTGCCCGCCGAGTACGGCTCCTGGAAGGGCGTTTGCATGAGCTTGCGGAACTTGGTGATCGACGAAACGTGGGACCGGGTCTTCACAGCCCTGTACGAGCAGACCGCCATAGCCTTCCGAGCCGGACTGCACATGGCCGGCGGCATTGTCCGGTCCGCTCGCTGATCAGAGGGAAGCCACCCGGCGGGCGTCAGTCCCACAGCTCGCGGTAGGGGTTTTCGTGCAGCGCCTTCGCCGCGGCCACGCAGAGGTCTTCACCGTAGAGCCGGTTACTGCCCCAGCCGGAGCCCCACAGGTCGGACGCAGCCTGGGCCACGGCGCGCCAGGAGAAGTCCTCATCGACGCGCCGCGTGCGGATCCGGGCAGCCATCTTCCGCTGAGCATGCGGCCACCGGATTTGCCCTCTCCTACCCGCCGGACACGCCCCAGGACTTCACCTTCAGGACTCGGAGAACGCACGGCAAAGGGGATCGCCCAGCTCCTCAGGAGCCGGGAGTGCCGCACGCTGATCCGACAAGATCCAAAAGAGAGGACCTGGGTTCTGTCCCGCCGATCACGTCCGGAGCAAATCGCGCCACTGCCCGCAGCGGTTGTTGCCCGTTGGTAGGAGCGGCTCCAGGAGTCGTCACTCCGCCTCTGTCAGATCCCCCCGGCCAGTCACGCAAGAGCCGACGAACCAGTGGGTGACATGGCTACGGTCAGCACCTGCGATGCCACCACGCCAACTCCGGGTCTTCCGTCGGCTCGTGATGCGTCCGTCCGAGGAGCACCGCGTCCAGGCGCTCGACCTGCACACGGAGTTCGCCGGCGGCCCTTGGCGGAAGCATGAACAGAGCGTCTTGCAGCGTGTCCCGGGCCCAACCCTCGCCGCAGCAGGGGCAAGTGAACTCCGCCTCCCATTGCCTCCACCGGCGCCTCGTGCCGTGGACGCGCACGGACCAGACGCTCAGCGCCACTGCCACGATGCCCGGAGACAACCGCTCTCGTTCGAGCACACGGACAGAGGCATTCGCCGCTCCTGACAGACCTGGGACGTCGCGATACCGCACCCAGGGCATACCCCAGCCGCGTTCCTGCGGCCGAAGTGAAGCTGGTGTTCTACGAGGCACGGCCCCTTCGGATGCAAGTCATGGACGACATCCTCCCACAGCTCAAGATCGGCCGGACAGAACCTAGTTGCGCGGCTTGCTCGCAAGGGACAAGCAGCCTGCTCGGGCCTGGGAGCGGGACTTCCACCAGCTCCAGGTGGAAGTGCAGTTGAAGGTCGCTTCGCTGGAGATGATCCGCAGTCCGCAGGTCCAGACATGCCGCCATCGGACAGGCTGATCGCTGGCATCGTCCTGCCGTCAAAGTGAGCCGGGCTGCCCTTGCGGGCACCAGGCCCGTGGGCAGCGTGAGCGCGAGAAGTCGGAGGGCCCGACTTCTCGCGCTGGGCGGTGGTTGCTGTAGTCCAGCGCCATCCATCGGCTTCGCCGATGTCTGGCGCGCATCCGCCTGCGGCGGGCTGGAGCACTTCTTGGTGTGGGGCGCTGGGGGCTGAGTTGGGGCACTCAGCAGCTCTGCGCCGGGTTGGCGAAGCTGTTGGTGTTGTCGGCGTACAGGTCGAAGTGCCCAGCCGGGTACACACGAACGTGCTCATTGCGGCAGGCATGATGGCTGTCCCGGGTCCGGTCCGCGTTGGCCGGCGGAACCGTGCCCGCTGTTCTACTGCTCCGGCGGCATGGCCGGCGCGGGCAGGTCGAGGACCCGGGCGAGGGCGCCGATGACGGGAGCCCGGCAACCGGGCAGGTGCCGAAGGGCCCAGTCGGCGGCCAGCGTGAGGAAGTCGACCAGGTCGCGCTCGGCACCGGCGAGCAGGCAGCGGAGTTCGGTGACGGGCAGTTCGATCACCGGGCTGTCGCTCTGCTCGGCGTCGACCGTGAGCCGGACGGTATCGCCGAAACGCTCGGCGACCGGTTCCACGGGGTCGTGGCCGAAGCCGAGCAGGCCACCGCTGTCGACGAGCCGATGCCAGTCGCGCCACTCGTCCAACCCGTCGCAGCAGCCGGGCAGGAACGTGATGCCGGTGGAGTCGTCGATGACCCGCAGGCCGCCGGCTGCGAAAGGGGTGTCGAAGGTCAGCAGTCCGTGAAGGAAGGAGCCGAGCGGGTCGGTGGGCCGGGGCGGGCGGTCGTCGTCAGGATCGATGTCGTTGCAGTCGGCGATGCGCATCACCGCCGTCCCGACCTCCGCGGGTGAGAGCCCGCCGCTGAGGGGCAGGAAGCCAGTCGACTCGATCGTGGCGACAGGCCAGAGGTCGAAGCCGTCAGGGGCGCGGATCTCCAGGACGGGCTGCATCACGATCACCCGACGCAGTGTTCCGCAGCGCCCTCCCATGACGCCACCCGATTGCGCTGGGCCGCTTTGATTCTGCTGAGCCTGAACCAGTGTGGGAGCTGAGCACCTCTGGCTGTACCACCCTGGGCAAACACAGGTGTACGCCGACAGATGTGGGGGCGTGGGGCTTTCGGGCTGGTTGGGTTGGGGTGATGAGCAGCGCTGTGGCGGGCCAGCGCAGCTGTTGGTGCGGGGTGTTGGGTTGAGGAGGCCGACTGGGTTGGGGCGTGCAACCACCTCTCCTGGTGTGGGCGCGTGGGGAGGCCGGGTTAGGGCACAGAGCCAGCCCGCAGGGAAGCGTTGGCCGACCAGACGGGGACGATCAGCTGCTCGCGGCAGGCCCGCGCGCTGGTTGGGAGCCGCCGAACCTCCAGGCGGCGTCGCGCAGGAAGTCGGTGGGGCCGACTTCCTGCGCGCGTACGGGATGGGAGCCCAAGCAGGTCGGCGCCAGAAGTCGGGGGGACCGACTTCTGGCGCCGAGCACGAGGGGCTCAGACGCCGAGGTCCTCGATGAAGCTGAAGAGTTCGTCGTCGCTCGCCGTGGAGACGTCCGCCGTGGCGGCGGGCTGGGCATCGAGGGTGGTCAGCAACTCGCGGAGGCGGGTGGTGAGACGGGTCCTCAGGACCGGGTCGGCGGGGAGATCGGCCAGCGAGCGCTGGAGCTGGTCGAGGTCGGCGAACAGGCGCAGCCCGTCCGCCGGCTGGCCGTCGGGGTCGCCGAAGCGGGTGGCGAGGTGAGCGGCCAGGGTGGCTGCGGTGGGGTAGTCGAAGACGAGAGTGGCGGGGAGGCGCAGGGAAGTCGCGGTGGTGAGCTGGTTGCGGAACTCCAGCGCCGTCAGCGAGTCGAAGCCGAAGTCCTGGAAGGGCTTCTCCGGGTTGATCTCCGACGCGTCCGCGAACCCGAGGATCGTCGCCACCTGGCCCCGGACGAGCTTGAGCAGGTGCTCCTGCCGCTCAGCAGCGGAGAGGCCGGCGAGCTGGGAGGCCAGGTTCACGGAGGAGCGGGCCTCGCGGGTGGCCGCCCGGCGGGGGCCGACGAGGCCGCGCAGGAGGGCGGGCAGGTCGTCCGTACGGTGCCGCAGCGCCGCCGGGTCGACCTTGAGCGCGACCAGGACCGGCCGTTCGGCGGTGAGTGCAGTGTCCAGTGCGGCGAGGCCCTGCTCGGCGGTCAGCGGCGGAAGCCCCTGGCGGCGCATGCGCTCCAGGTCCGACTCCGCGAGCCATTCGCTCAGGCCTGTCCGGGTGTCCCAGAGCCCGTACACGACCGCCGTGGCGGGCAGCCCGGCCGCACGCCGGTGGGTGGCGAGGGTGTCGAGGAAGGCGTTGGCGGTGGCGTAGTTGGCCTGTCCGGCGGCGAGGACCATGCCACCCGCAGAGGAGTACAGGACGAACGCGGCCAGCGGCAGGTCAAGGGTGAGCTCGTGCAGGTGCCAGGCGGCATCCGCCTTGGCCCCGAGCACGCCCTCGAACTGCTTCCGGCCGAGCGCGTCGACCAGGCCGTTGTCGCCGACACCCGCGGCGTGGACGACGGCGGTGAGCGGGTGCTCGGAGGGGATCGAGGCGAGCAGCTCGGCGAGCGCCTCGCGCCGGGCGACGTCGCAGGCGGCGACGGTGACGCTCGCACCCAGGGAGGTCAGTTCGTCACGGAGTTCGGACGCACCGGGGGCGGCGAGGCCCCGGCGGCTGGTGAGCAGCAGGTGCCGCACGCCGTGCGTGGTGACCAGGTGGCGGGCCGCGAGCGCGCCGAGGCCGCCGGTGCCGCCGGTGATGAGGACGGTGCCGTTCGGGTCGAGGGGTGAGGCGGCGGATTCGGCGGCAGGGTGCCGGACGAACCGAGGAGCGGCCACCGTGCCCGCGTGGAGGGCGAGTTCGGGCTCCTCGGTGGCGAGGGCGGCGGGCAGCAGCGCCACGCTCTCCTCGTCGGTGTCGACCACCACGAATCGCCCCGGGTGCTCCGCCTGCGCGGCGCGCACCAGGCCCCAGACCGGCGCGACCGCGAGGTCCGGCTCGGCACTCGCGACCGCTCCCCGGGTGACGACGGCCAACCGGGTGTCGGCCAGGCCCTCCTGCCCGAGGAAGCCCTGGACGAGGTCGAGCGCCCGATACGTGGCCTCGCGCAGCCGCTCGGGGGTGTCACCGGCGCCGGGCGCGGGCACCTCGGCCAGCACCCACGCCGGACGGGCCTCCGCGAGCGCGGCCCAGTCGGCGTGGCGCTGCACATCGACGAGCCCGGGCAGGTCGTCCCCGAGTACGGCCAGGCCGGAGGCCGCCGAGCCCACCGGCACAGCCGTCCACTCGACGTCGAACAGGACATCCGAGGAGCGGTCGGCGGCGGCCAGCTGCTCCACCGACAGCGGCCGCAGCCGCAGCGCGTCCACGGAGAGGACGGGCGAGCCGTCCGCGTCGGCGATGTCCAGCCGGACGCCGTTGGCGCCCTCGGACCGCACCCGGACGCGGACCGCCGTCGCGCCGGTGGCGTGCAGCCGCACGCCCTGCCAGGCGAAGGGCAGGGCCGGCCGGCCCGGTTCGACGTCCTGGAGGAACTCGCCGAGGGCGAGCGCGTGGAGCGTGGCGTCGAGCAGTGCCGGGTGGAGGCCGAAGCGGGCGGCCTCCGGGTGGGCGGGCTCGGGGAGTTCGACCTCGGCGTGGACATCGCCGTCGAGGGACCAGGCGGCGGTGACGCCCTGGAACAGCGGGCCGTAGTCGAGCCCGAGGTCGGCCATGCGGTCGTACAGGTCCTCGACGGGGACGGGCCGCGCACCGGCCGGGGGCCAGGCGGTCGGCGGCGCCGGTTCCTCGGCCGGGGCGGACACGAGGTGGCCCTCGGCGTGCAGGGTCCAGGCGGCCTCGGTGTCGGCCGGGCGGGAGTGGACGGTGACGGCGCGGTGGCCGTCCTCGGCGGGGGCGCCGACCGCGACCTGGACCTGGACGGGCGTGCCCAGCGGCAGCGGTGCCTGGAGCGTGAGCTCGTGCAGGTGCGGGGTCCCGGTGCGCTGGGCGGCCTGGAGGGCCAGCTCGACGAAGGCCGTCCCGGGGAGGATCGGCGTGCCGTGGACGGTGTGGTCCGCGAGCCACGGGTGCGTGGTGAGGGAGAGCCGGCCGGAGAGCACGAACTGCTCGCCGGTGGCGAGTTCGGTGACGGCGGTCAGCAGTGGGTGGTCCAGGGCGCCGAGCCCGGCGCCGCTCACGTCCGCCCCGGCCTCGGCGGCGGCCACCCAGTAGCGCTGCCGGTCGAAGGCGTACGTCGGCAGGTCGACGGGCGCGGCCCGCTCGGGCAGCAGCGGCGCCCAGTCGATGCGAACGCCGCGCGTCCACAGCGCGCCGAGCGCCTCCAGGGCCGTACGGTCCTCGGGCTGGTTGCGGCGGGCGACGGGCGCGGCGGTGATCTGCTCCTCGTCGGCGAGGATCTGCCGGGTGAGCGCCGTCAGGATGGCGTCGGGGCCGGTCTCGACGAAGGTGGTGACCCCCTCGGAGTGCGCGGCGGCGAGCCCGTCGGCGAAGCGGACGGCCTCGCGGACGTGGCGCACCCAGTACTCCGGATCGGTGAGCTGACCCGAACTGGCCATCGCCCCCGTGACGTTGGAGATCATCGCCACCGAAGGCTCCCGGTACTCCACCGAGGCGGCGACCGCCCGGAACTCCTCCAGCATCGGGTCCATCAGCGGCGAGTGGAACGCGTGGCTGACGCGCAGTCGCTGCGTCTTGCGCCCGGCACCGGCCAGCCGCTCGGCGATCTGCGTCACCGTGACGTCCTCGCCCGAAATCACCACCGCACCGGGCGCGTTGACGGCTGCCACGGCCACGGTGTGCTCGTGCCCGGCCAGCAGCGGAAGCACGTCCTCCTCGGCGGCCCGGACGGCGACCATCGCGCCCCCGGCCGGGAGGGCCTGCATCAGCCGCCCGCGCGCCTCGACCAGCCGCGCCGCGTCCGCCAGCGAGAACACCCCGGCGACGTACGCGGCGGCCAGCTCGCCGATCGAGTGGCCGACCAGCACCGACGGCTTCAGCCCGTGGTCGGCGAGCAGCCGGTACGCGGCGACCTCGTACGCGAACAGCGCGGGCTGGGTGTACCGCGTCTGGTCCAACTCCTCCGACTCGAAGCACAGTTCACGCAACGACCGCCCCAGCAGCGGATCGAACGCCGCGCACACCTCCTCGAAGGCCTCGGCGAACACCGGGAATCGGGCACACAACTCCCGCCCCATCCCGGCCCGCTGAGCTCCCTGCCCGGTGAACAGCACGCCCACCTTCGGCGCCCCCTGCGCCGCACCCGTGATCGCCAACGCACCGAGTCCGGCAGCCAGTTCGCCCACCGAGGAGCCGACCACGGCCGCCCGGTGCTCGAACGCCGTCCGCCCGTGCAGCGCCTTCGCCACCGCCGCCGGGTGCAACCCCGGCTCCCGCCCGACGAGTTCGGCCAGCTTCCGCGCCTGCCCCCGCAACGCCTCGGGGCTCGCCCCCGACAGCAGCCAGGCCTGCGGCCCGGCCTGCGCCGCAGGGGCCGCCACCTCCCCGACGGTCGGCGAGGCCTGCTCCAGCACCACGTGCGCGTTGGTCCCGCTGATCCCGAAGGAGGAGACGGCCGCCCGGCGCGGACGGTCGACCGACGGCCAGTCCCGCTGCGAGGTGAGCAGCTCCACCGCCCCCGCCGACCACTCCACGTGCGGCGAGGGCTCCTCCACGTGCAGGGTCTTCGGCAGCACGCCGTGCCGCAGCGCCATCACCATCTTGATGACGCCACCGACCCCGGCCGCCGCCTGCGCGTGCCCGATGTTGGACTTGAACGAGCCCAGCAGCAACGGCTGTTCGGCGGAGCGCTCCTGCCCGTACGTGGCCAGCAGCGCCTGCGCCTCGATCGGGTCCCCGAGCGTGGTCCCGGTGCCGTGCGCCTCCACGGCGTCGACGTCCGCCGGGGTCAGCCCGGCCTGGGCGAGCGCCTGGCGGATGACGCGTTCCTGGGACGGCCCGTTGGGCGCGGTGATGCCGTTGCTGGCGCCGTCCTGGTTGACGGCCGAGCCCCGGATCACGGCCAGGACGCGGTGCCCCTTGGCCTGGGCGACGGAGAGCCGCTCCAGCGCCAGGACGCCGACGCCCTCCGCCCAGGAGGTGCCGTCCGCCGAGGAGGAGAAGGACTTGCAGCGCCCGTCCGGGGCGAGGCCGCGCTGGCGGCTGAACTCCAGGAACATCCCGGGGGTGGCCATGACGGTGACGCCGCCCGCCAGCGCCAGCTCGCAGTCCCCCTGCCGCAGCGCCTGCGCGGCGAGGTGCAGGGCGACGAGGGAGGAGGAGCAGGCGGTGTCGAGGGTGACGGCCGGGCCCTCCAGGCCGAGGGTGTAGGCGACGCGGCCGGAGATCAGGCTGCCGCCGCTGGTGGAGGCGAGCAGCGCGTTCATGCCGTAGTCGTGGTACATCACGCCCGCGAACACGCCGGTGCGGGAGCCGCGCAGGCTGCGCGGGTCGAGGCCGATCCGCTCGATCGCCTCCCAGGAAGCCTCCAGCAGCAGCCGCTGCTGGGGGTCGACGCCGACGGCCTCGCGCGGCGAGATGCCGAAGAACTTCGGGTCGAACTCGGCGGCGTCGTACAGGAATCCGGCGCGCCGGCAGTACGAGGTGCCGGGGTTCTCGGGGTCGGGGTGGAAGAGGCCGTCGATGTCCCAGCCCCGGTCCTCGGGCAGGTCGGAGACGGCGTCGCGGCCCTCGACCACGAGGTCCCACAGCTGCTCGGGGGTGGTGACCCCGCCGGGGTAGCGGCAGGCCATCCCGACGACGGCGATCGGCTCGCGGTCCTTGTCGCGCACCTCCTGGAGGCGCTGCCGGGTGCTGTGCAGCTCGGCGGTGACGCGCTTGAGGTACTCGACCAACTGCTCTTCACTGGGCACGGTTCGTGTCCTTCCTCGGCTGGGACCGGCTCAGGAGAGCCCGAGTTCGTTGTCGATGAAACTGAGCAGGTCGGCGGCGCTGGCGCCCTCCAACCGTTCGGCCAGGTCCTCGGTCTCGGCGGGCCTGGTCGCCTTCTTCCAGTCGGCGAGCAGCTGCTCCAGGCGGACGGTGATCGCCTCGCGGTCGGCGTCCGGGGAGGCGCCCTCGGTGGCCAACGCGGCTTCCACGGCGTCGAGTTCGGCGTGCAGCCCGCGCCCGGGCCCCGCCGCAGGGGCTGCCGGGGCGAGGGCGCCGAGCAGGTGGCCGCAGAGCGCGACGGGGCTTGGGTAGTCGAAGACCAGGGTCGCGGGCAGGCGCAGGCCGGTGGCGGCGTTGAGCTGGTTGCGCAGCTCGACGGCCGTCAGTGAGTCGAACCCGAGGTCCTGGAAAGCCCGTTCGGGCTCCACCGCGTCCGCCGAGGCGTGGCCGAGGACGGCGGCCGCCTTCTCCTGGACGAAGCGCAGCACGGCGGCCTCGCGCTCGGCCCCGGCGAGGCCGGCGAGGCGGCGCTCCAGCTCCACGGGGCCGGTTCCGGCTCCGGCCCGGGCCGTACGGCGGGCGCCGGCGGGGCGCAGGCCGCGCAGCAGGGCGGGCAGGTCGTCCGTGCGGTGGCGCAGGGCCGCCGGGTCGACCTTGAGGGGGACGAGGACGGGCCGGTCGCCCGCGAGGGCGGCGTCGAGGGCGGCGAGGCCCTGTGCGGCGGTCAGCGGCGGCAGCCCCTGGCGGCGCATGCGCTCCAGGTCGGCCTCCGTCAGGCCCTCGCTGAGGCCGGTGCGGGTGTCCCAGAGTCCGTAGGCGAGGGAGGAGGCGGGGAGTCCGGCGGCGCGGCGGTGGGCGG
Source organism: Kitasatospora sp. NPDC101183 (assembly GCF_044767945.1). Taxonomy (NCBI): domain Bacteria; kingdom Bacillati; phylum Actinomycetota; class Actinomycetes; order Kitasatosporales; family Streptomycetaceae; genus Kitasatospora; species Kitasatospora sp. NPDC101183. The sequence continues at coordinate 225,582 of NZ_JBIWOW010000007.1, forward strand.
CGAGGGTGTCGAGGAACAGGTTGGCGGTGGCGTAGTTGGCCTGCCCGGCGGCGAGGACCATGCCGCCGGCGGAGGAGAAGAGGACGAAGGCGCTCAGCGGCAGGTCGCGGGTGAGTTCGTGCAGGTGCCAGGCGGCGTCGGCCTTGGGGGCGAGGACGCGGTCGAACTGCGCCGCGGTGAGGGCGCCGACCAGGCCGTTGTCGGCGATCCCGGCGGTGTGGACGACGGCGGTGAGCGGGTGCTCGGCCGGGATGGAGTCGAGCAGCGCGGCCAGGGCGTCACGGTCGGAGACGTCGCAGGCGGCGATGGTGACCTCCGCGCCCAACTCCTTAAGCTCGGCGCGCAGTTCGGCGGCGCCGGGGGCATCGGGCCCGCGTCGGCTGGTGAGCAGCAGGTGCCGGGCGCCGTGCGCGGTGACCAGGTGGCGGGCCGCGAGCGCGCCCAGGCCGCCGGTGCCGCCGGTGATCAGCACGGTGCCGTCGAACACCGGGGTGACCGAGGCGGCCGGCGTGTGCCGGACGAGGCGGGGGACGGTCATCGCGCCCGCGCGGAGGGCGAGTTCGGGCTCCTCGGTGGCGAGCGCGGCGGGGATCAGCGCCATGCTCTCCCCGTCGGTGTCGATCACGGCGAAGCGGCCCGGGTTCTCGGCCTGCGCGGCCCGGACCAGGCCCCGGACGGGGGCCAGGGCGAGGTCCGGCTCGCCGGAGTCCGCCCGGACGACCAGGGTGAGGCGGGTGTCCGCCAGGCCGTCCCGGGCGAGGAACTCCCGTACCAGGCCGAGCGCGTGGCCGACGGCCTCGCGCAGCCGCGCCGGGGCCGCGCCGGGTGCGGGCACGGGCAGTTCGGCCAGCAGGTGCTCCGGGACGGAGTCGCCGAGCGCCGTCCAGTCGACGTGGCGGGCGGCCCCGTCGAGGCCGTCGAGGCCCTCGCCCAGGACCGCGACGGAGAGCGCCGGCTCGGCGGCCGTCACGGCGGCGGGCACCCAGTCCAGGGCGTGCAGCACCCCGGCGGCCTGCCCGGCGCCCGTCAGCTGCTCGGCGGACACGGGCCGGATGCCGAGCGCCTCGACGGTCAGCACCGGCGCGCCCTCGGCGTCCGCCACGACGATGCCGACCCCGCCGTCGACGGGGGAGATCCGGACGCGGACGGTGGTGGCGCCCGCCGAGTGCAGGGTCACGCCGGACCAGGCGAAGGGCAGCAGCGTCTGCTCGGTGCCGTCCTCCCGCCCGATCAGCAGCATCATGTGCATCGCCGCGTCGAACAGCGCCGGGTGGAGCCCGAACCGGGCGGCGTCCGCGTGGGCCTGCTCGGGCAGCTCGACCTCGGCGAACACCTCCTCGCCGCGCCGCCAGACCGCCGTCATGCCCTGGAACACCGGGCCGTAGCCGTAGCCCCGGCCGACCAGGTACGGGTAGGCGTCGGCGGTGTCGACGGCCCGGGCGTCGGCGGGGGGCCAGACCGCCAGGTCGGCGTCACCCCCGGAGGCGCGGGTGGCCGGGGCGAGCAGGCCGTCCGCGTGGACGGTCCACGGCTCCTGCGGCCCGGTCTCGGGGCGCGAGTGGACGGCGACGGGCCGCAGTCCGCGCTCGTCCGGGGCGCCGACGGTCACCTGCACTTGGAGGCCGCCCCGCTCGGGCAGGACCAGCGGCGCCTGGAGCGTCAGGTCCTCCAGTACGGGGCAGCTCGCCTCGTCGCCGGCCCGGATCGCCAGCTCGGCGAGGCCGGTGCCCGGGACGAGCACGGTGCCGTGGACGGTGTGGTCGGCGAGCCAGGGGTGGGTGGTGAGGGAGAGGCGGCCGGAGAGGACGAGCTGCTCGCCGGTGGCGACCTCGGTGACGGCGGTGAGGAACGGGTGGTCGAGCGTGGTCAGCCCGGCCGTGCTCAGGTCGCCGGTGGCGGCCTGGGGCTTGATCCAGAAGTGCTGGTGGTCGAAGGCGTACGTCGGCAGGTCGACGGGCGCGGCCTTCGCGGGCAGCAGCGGGGCCCAGTCGACGCGGGCGCCGCCCGTCCAGAGGGCGGCGAGCGCCTCCAGGGCGGTGCGCTCCTCGGGTTGGTTGCGGCGGGCGAGGGGCGCGGCGGTGAGCTGCTCCTCGTCGGCGAGGATCTGCCGGGTCAGCGCCGTCAGGATCGCGTCCGGGCCGGTCTCGACGAAGGTGCTGATCCCCTCCTCGTGCGCGGTGGTCACGGCGTCGGCGAAGCGGACGGCCTGGCGGACGTGGCGGACCCAGTATGCGGGGTCGGTGAGCTGCTCCGAAGTCGCCATCGTGCCCGTGACGTTGGAGACGATCGGGATGGTTGGCTCGTGGTAGGTGACGCTCTCGGCGATCTCGCGGAACTCGACGAGCATCGGGTCCATGAGCGGCGAGTGGAACGCGTGGCTGACGCGCAGGCGCTGCGTCTTGCGGCCCCCGGCGGCGAGTTGCCCGGCGACGGCCTCGACGGTCGTCTCCTCACCCGAGATCACGACCGAGGTGGGCGAGTTCACCGCCGCGACGGTGACGCGGTCCTCCAGCCCGGCGAGCAGTGGCAGCACGTCGGCCTCGGTGGCCTGGACGGCGATCATCGCGCCCCCGGCCGGGAGTTGCTGCATCAGCCGTCCGCGCGCGGCCACCAGGTGGGCGGCGTCGGGCAGGTCGAGGACTCCGGCGACGTGGGCGGCGGCCAGCTCGCCGATCGAGTGGCCGATCAGCATCGAGGGCTTGAGCCCGTGGCTCTCCAGCAGCCGGTAGGCCGCGACCTCGAAGGCGAACAGCGCGGGCTGCGTGTACTGCGTCTGATCCAACTCGTCCGACGCGAAGCAGAGTTCGCGCAGTGACCGCCCCAGATGCTGGTCGAGCTCGGCGCAGGCCGCGTCGAAGGCCTCGGCGAAGACCGGGAAGCGCTCGTGCAACTCCCGTCCCATGCCCGTGCGCTGGGCGCCCTGGCCGGTGAAGAGGACACCGACCCGGGGCGCGTCGGTCAGTGCCGAGCCCCTGACCAGTCCGGGGGCCGTGCGCCCCTCGGCCAACGCGCTGAGGGCCGTGCGCCCCTCGGCCAACGCGCTGAGGGCCGTGGGCAGTTCGTCCAGCACCACGGCTCGGTACTCGAAGGCCGTACGGGCGGCCAGCGCGGCCGCGACCGCCGCCGGCTCCGCCTCCTCCGCCTCGACGAACGCGGCGAGCCGCTCCGCCTGGCCGCGCAGGGTTTGCGGGCTGCGGGCCGAGACCAGCAGCGGGACGATCCCGGCGGGTGCGGTCTCCAACTCCTCGACGGCTTCGGGCTGTTCGAGGATGACGTGCGCGTTGGTCCCGCTGATTCCGAAGGAGGAGACGCCCGCGCGGCGCGGACGGTCCACGGCCGGCCAGTCCCGCTGCGAGGTGAGCAGCCGCACCGCCCCCGCCGTCCAGTCGACGTGGGTGGTCGGCTCCTCGACGTGCAGGGTCTTCGGCAGGACGCCGTGGCGCATCGCCATGACCATCTTGATGATCCCACCGACCCCGGCGGCGGCCTGCGCGTGCCCGATGTTGGACTTCAACGAGCCCAGCCAGAGCGGCTGTTCGTCGGAGCGCCCCTGCCCGTACGTCGCGAGCAGCGCCTGCGCCTCGATCGGGTCGCCGAGCGAGGTGCCGGTACCGTGCGCCTCGACGGTGTCGACCTCGGAGGGCTCCAGCCCGGCCTGGGCGAGCGCCTGCCGGATGACGCGCTCCTGGGACGGCCCGTTGGGCGCGGTGAGCCCGTTGCTGGCGCCGTCCTGGTTGATCGCCGAGCCCCGGACGACGGCCAGCACTCGGTGCCCGTTGCGCCGCGCGTCGGACAGCCGCTCCAGCACGAGCATGCCGACGCCCTCGGCCCAGGAGGTGCCGTCCGCGCCGGTCGAGAAGGACTTGCAGCGGCCGTCGGGCGCCAGGCCCTGCTGGCGGCTGAAGTCGATGAAGGCGCCTGGGGTGGCCATGACGGTCACGCCACCGGCCAGCGCCAGCTCGCATTCGCCCTGGTGGAGCGCCTGCGCGGCGAGGTGCAGGGCGACGAGGGAGGAGGAACAGGCGGTGTCGACGGTGAGGGCCGGGCCCTCCAGTCCGAGGGTGTAGGCGATGCGCCCGGAGGCGACGCTGCCCGCCACGCCGGTGCCGATCAGGCCCTCCAGCTCGCCGGGCGTGGTGCCGACGGCCGGGAGGTAGTCGTGGTACATCACACCGGCGAAGACGCCGGTGCGGGTGCCGTGCAGGCTGCGCGGGTCGAGCCCGGCGCGTTCGACGGCCTCCCAGGAGGTCTCCAGCAGCAGGCGCTGCTGGGGGTCGGTGGCGAGGGCCTCGCGGGGCGAGATGCCGAAGAAGGCGGCGTCGAACTCCCCGGCCCCGTGCAGGAATCCGGCCTCCCGGCAGTAGGAGGTGCCGGTGCGGTGCGGGTCGTCGTCGAAGAGGGTGTCGAGGTTCCAGCCACGGTCGGTGGGGAACGGTGTGATGCCGTCGCGGCCCTCCGCGACCAGCCGCCACAGGTCCTCCGGTGAGGCGACCCCGCCGGGGAAGCGGCAGGCCATGCCGACGATCGCGATCGGGTCCTCCGCGTCGCCGCCGCCGGTGCGGGTGACGGTCACGGCGGTGGCCGTGCCGAGCAGGGCGGTGGCCAGGTGGCGGGCCAGGGCGCCGGGGGTGGGGTGGTCGAAGATCAGGGTGGCGGGCAGCTGGAGGCCGGTGGCGGCGTTCAGCTGGTTGCGCAGTTCGAGGGCGGTGAGCGAGTCGAAGCCCAGCTCCTGGAACAGCCGGTCGGTGTGGACGGCCTCCGGCCCGGCGAACCCGAGCACGGCGGCGACCTGCCCCCGGACGATCCCCAGCAGCAGCTCCTGCCGGGCGGTCTCGTCGAGCCCGGCGACCCGGTCGGCGAGTGCCCCCTGGGCGGCGGGCCGCGCGGCGGCGGCGCGGCGCAGGCGGCCAGCCGGCCGCCCGGTGGTGAGGCGGCGCAGCAGCGGGTGCACCTCGTCCCGCTCGGCGAGCACCCGCAGGTCGAGGCGAGCGGAGAGCACGGACGGCCGGTCGGCGGCGAGCGCGGCGTCGAAGGCGGCGAGGCCCTCGGCGTCGGTCAGCGGCAGCACGCCCGTGCGGCCGAGGCGGCGCAGGTCGGCCTCGCTGAGGTGGGAGGTCATGCCACCCGCGTTCCACAGGCCGTACGCGAGGGCCGTGCCCGGCAGGCCGTCGGCGCGGCGTTCGGCGGCGAGGGCGTCCAGGTAGGCGTTGGCGGCGGCGTAGTTGGCCTGGCCGGGGTTGCCCCAGGTGCCGGCGAGGGAGGAGAGCAGGACGAAGGCGGTGAGCGGCAGGCCGCGGGTGAGTTCGTGCAGGTGGCGGGCGGCGTCGGCCTTGGGGGCGAGGACCTGGTCGAGGCCGTCCTCCGTCAGGGCGGCGACGGGCCCGTCCGCGAGGATGCCGGCGGCGTGGACCACGGCGGTGAGTGGCTGCCCGGCCGGGACGGAGGCGAGCAGCGCGGCGAGGGCGTCGCGGTCGGAGACGTCGCAGGCGGCGACGGTGACGCTGGCGCCCAACTCCTCCAGCTCCGCTCGCAGTTCGGCGGCGCCGGGAGCCAGGGAGCCGCGCCGGCTGGTGAGCAGGAGGCCGCGGGTGCCGTGGGCCGTCACCAGGTGGCGGGCGATCAGGGCGCCGAGGCCGGTGGTGCCGCCGGTGATCAGGACGGTGCCGTCCAGCGGCGGCGCGTCCGAGGCGGCCGCCGGGGTGTGGCGGACGATCCTCGGTGCCGACACCGTGCCCACGTGGAGGGCGAGTTGGGGCTCGTCGGTCGCCAGGGCGGCGGGGAGGAGCGGCAGGCTCTCCTCGTCGGCGTCGACCAGGACGAACCGGCCCGGGTGCTCCGCCTGCGCGCTGCGGACCATGCCCCGGACGGCGGCCTGCACCGGGTCGGGCGCGGCCCCGGTGGCGACGGCGCCCCGGGAGAGGAGGACGAGCCGGGGCGCGTCGGGGTCGGCCAGGTGCTCCTGGACGACGGCCAGCACCCGGCGCAGGGTCGCGCGCAGCGGGTCGGCGGCGGTCGGGTCGGTGTCCACCTCGACGACGGTGTACGGGCCCGGCTCGGCCTCACCCGTCGGCACCGCCGTCCACTCGACCTGGTACGTGACCTCGGCGGTGCCGGTCAGCCGGTCGGCGGCGAGCGGGCGCAGCGCGAGGGCGTCGAGGGTGAGGACGGGCGCGCCGGTCGCGTCGGCGAGTTGGAGCGAGGCCTCCTGCGGGCCCTCGGCGGTGATCCGCACGCGCAGGGCCGTGGCGGCGTGCGCGTGCAGGGTCAGGCCGGACCAGGTGAAGGGCAGCAGGGTCTCGGCCCGCCCGTCGTGGCCGACGGCGAGGGTGTGGAGGGCGGCGTCGAGCAGCGCGGGGTGCAGGGCGTAGCGGTCGGCCTCCGCCCGTACGTCCTCGGGGAGTTCGACCTCGGCGTACAGGGCCTCGTCCGTCCGCCAGGCGGCGCGCAGGCCCCGGAAGGCCGGGCCGTAGTCGAGGCCGAGGGCGGCGAGGCGGGCGTAGAGCTCCTCGGCGTCGGCGGCCTCGGCGCCGGTCGGGGGCCAGGCGGTCAACGGGGCGGGCCCGTCGGACGGTTGGGGAGCGAGGTGGCCCTCGGCGTGCAGGGTCCACGGCTCGTCGGAGTCGGAGGACTCCTCGGGGCGGGAGTGGACGGCGACGCCGCGCAGGCCGGCTCCGTCCGGTTCGGCGACGGTGACCTGGAGCTGGCGGGCGCCCTGTTCGGTGAGCACCAGCGGCGTCTGGAGGACGAGTTCGCCGACGCGGGCGCAGCCGGTCCGGAGAGCGGCCTGGAGGGCCAGCTCGACCAGGGCGGCGCCCGGCACGACGGTCGTGCCGTGGACGGTGTGGTCGGCGAGCCAGGGGTGGGTGGTGAGGGAGAGGCGGCCGGAGAGGATCAGCTGCTCGGTGCCCGCGACGCGGGTGACGGCGCCGAGGAGGGGGTGGTCGAGGGTGTGCAGGCCTGCGGTGGCGAGGTTGCCGGTGGTGGCCTGGGGCTTGATCCAGTAGTGCTGGTGGTCGAAGGCGTACGTCGGCAGGTCGGCGGGGGCGACGGCGGCCGGGAGGAGCGGGGTCCAGTCGATCCCGACGCCCTGCGACCAGAGGGTGCCGAGCGCTTCGAGCGCGGTGCGCTCCTCGTCGCGGTTGCGGCGGGCGAGGGGTGCGGCGGTGAGCTGTGGTTCGTCGGCGAGGATCTGGCGGGTCAGCGCCGTCAGGACGGCGTCGGGGCCGGTCTCGACGAAGGTGGTGACGCCGGTGGCGTGGGCGGCGGTGAGGCCTTCGGCGAAGCGGACGGCTTCGCGGACGTGGCGGACCCAGTACGCGGGGTCGGTGAGCTGCTCCGAACTCGCCATCGTCCCGGTGACATTGGAGACGATCGGGATGGTCGGTTCGTGGTAGGTGACGCTCTCGGCGATCTCGCGGAACTCGACGAGCATCGGGTCCATGAGCGGTGAGTGGAAGGCGTGGCTGACGCGCAGGCGCTGGGTCTTGCGGTCCTCGGCGGCGAGTTGTCCGGCGATGGCCTCGACAGCCGCGTCTTCACCCGAGATCACGACCGAGGTGGGCGAGTTCACCGCCGCGACGGCGATGCGGTCCTCCAGCCCGGCGAGCAGCGGCAGCACGTCCGCCTCGGTGGCCTGGACGGCGATCATGGCGCCGCCGGCCGGGAGTTCCTGCATCAGGCGTCCGCGTGCGGCCACCAGGTGGGCGGCGTCGGCGAGGGAGAACACTCCGGCGACGTGGGCGGCGGCGAGTTCGCCGATGGAGTGGCCGATCAGGACGGCGGGCTTGAGGTCGTGGCTGGCGAGTAGCCGGTAGGCGGCGACCTCGTACGCGAACAGTGCGGGCTGGGTGTACTGCGTCTGGTCCAACTCATCGGACTCAAAGCACAGTTCGCGCAGTGAGCGCTCCAGCAGCGGGTCGAAGGCGGCGCACGCCTCGTCGAAGGCCGAAGCGAACACCGGGAAGCGGGCACTCAACTCCCGGCCCATCCCGGCCCGCTGGGCACCCTGCCCGGTGAACAGCACGCCCACCTTCGGCGCCGCGAAGGCGTCGCCGAATGCTCCGGGCTCGTTCGCCAACGAGGCCAGCCCGGCGGCGAGTTCGTCCGTCTCGGCGCCGACGACCACGGCGCGATAGTCGAAGGCCGTGCGCAGGTGCAGTCCCTTGGCGACCGCAGCCGCACTCAGCCCGCCGTACTCCTCCAGGTGCCCGGCGAGCCGCGCGGCCTGGGCGCGGAGGGCCTCCGGGCCGGCGGCCGACACCAGCAGCGGGACGAGCCCGGCAGACGCGCTCTCCATCTCCTCGATGGCTTCGGGCTGTTCGAGGATGACGTGGGCGTTGGTGCCGCTGATCCCGAAGGAGGAGACGGCGGCCCGGCGCGGACGGTCGACCTCCGGCCAGTCCCGCCGCGAGGTGAGCAGCTCCACCGCGCCCGTTGACCAGTCGACGTGCGTGGTCGGCTCGTCGACGTTGAGCGTCTGCGGCAGGACGCCATGGCGCATCGCCATGACCATCTTGATGACGCCGCCGACACCGGCCGCCGCCTGCGAGTGGCCGATGTTGGACTTCAACGAGCCCAGCCAGAGCGGCTCTTCGCGCTCCTGCCCGTACGTCGCCAGGAGCGCCTGGGCCTCGATCGGGTCGCCGAGCGCCGTGCCCGTGCCGTGCGCCTCGACGGCGTCGACGTCCGCCGACACCAGACCGCCCTGCGCGAGTGCCTGCCGGATCACCCGCTCCTGCGAGGGGCCGTTCGGCGCGGTCAGCCCGTTGCTGGCCCCGTCCTGGTTGATCGCCGATCCGCGCACCACGGCCAGCACCCGGTGCCCGTTCTCCTGGGCGACCGACAGCCGCTCCAGCACCAGCATGCCCACGCCCTCGGCCCAGGAGGTGCCGTCTGCCCCGGTGGAGAAGGACTTGCAGCGGCCGTCCGGGGCGAGCCCGCGCTGGCGGCTGAACTCGACGAACGCCGCAGGCGTCGCCATCACCGTCACGCCGCCCGCGAGCGCGAGGTCGCACTCGCCCTTGCGCAGCGACTGCGCGGCCAGGTGCAGCGCGACCAGCGAGGAGGAGCAGGCCGTGTCCACGGTGAGGGCCGGGCCCTCCAACCCGAGCGTGTACGCGATCCGGCCGGAGGCGACGCTGCCCGCGCTGCCCGTCCCGACCATGCCCTCCAGCTCCTCGGGCACCGTCCCGACCATCGGCTGGTAGTCGTGGTACATCACGCCCGCGAACACGCCGGTGCGCGAGCCGTGCAGGCTGCGCGGGTCGAGCCCGGCGCGCTCGACGGCCTCCCAGGAGGTCTCCAGCAGAAGGCGCTGCTGCGGGTCGGTGGCGAGGGCCTCGCGGGGCGAGATGCCGAAGAACGCGGGGTCGAACTCCCCGGCCCCGTGCAGGAATCCTGCCTCCCGACAGTACGAGGTACCCGTGCGATCCGGGTCGTCGTCGAAGAGCCCGTCCAGGTCCCAGCCACGGTCCGTCGGGAAGCCGCTGATGCCCTCGCGGCCCTCCGCGACCAGCCGCCACAGGTCCTCCGGCGAGGCGACCCCGCCCGGGAACCGGCAGGCCATGCCGACGATCGCGATCGGGTCCTCGTCCGTGCCGACCGTACGGGCGACGCTCACGGCCTCGGTCGTGCCGAGGAGGGCGGTGGCGAGGTGGCGGGCCAGGGCGGTGGGCGTCGGGTAGTCGAAGACGAGCGTCGCGGGGAGGACGAGGCCGGTGGCCTGGTTGAGGAGGTTGCGCAGTTCGAGGGCGGTGAGCGAGTCGAAGCCCAGCTCCTGGAACAGCCGGTCGGCGTGTACGGCCTCCGGTCCGGCGAAGCCCAGGACGGCGGCGACCTGGCCGCGCACCACGTCCAGCAGCAGCGTCCGGCGGCCGGGCTCGTCCAGTCCGATCAGCTGCTCGTACAGCGGCGATCCGGTCCGGGCGCCGCCCGTCGAGGCCCGGCGCAGGCGGCCGGTGACCAGGCGGCGCAGCAGCGGCCGCACCCGGTCCCGGTCGGCGAGCGCGCGCAGGGCGAGGCCGGTGGAGAGGAGGAGCGGGCGGTCCGAGCCGAGGGCCGCGTCGAGGGCGGCGAGGCCCTGTTCGGCGGTCAGCGGGCGCAGGCCCTGGCGGCGCATGCGCTCCAGGTCGGCGTCGGTGAGGGCCTCGCTCAGGCCGGTGCGGGTGTCCCAGAGGCCGTACGCGAGCGCTGTGCCGGGCAGGCCCTCGGCCCGGCGCAGTGCGGCGAGGGCGTCGAGGGAGGCGTTGGCGGCGGCGTAGTTGGCCTGGCCGGGGTTGCCCCAGGTGCCGGCGAGGGAGGAGAGCAGGACGAAGGCGGTGAGGGGCAGGTCGCGGGTCAACTCGTGGAGGTGCCGGGCGGCTTCGGCCTTCGGAGCGAGGACGTGGTCGAGCTGCTCGTCCGTGAGGGCGGTGACCGGGGCGTCCGCGAGGGTGCCGGCGGCGTGGATCACGGCGGTGAGCGGGTGCTCGGCCGGGACGGAGGCGAGGAGCGCGGCGAGGGCGTTGCGGTCGGAGACGTCGCAGGAGGCGAGCGTGACCTCGGCGCCCAACTCCTCAAGCTCGGCGCTCAGTTCGGCGGCGCCGGGGGCCTCGGGGCCGCGCCGGCTGGTGATCAGAAGGTGTCGCACGCCGTGCGTGGTGACCAGGTGGCGGGCGGCCAGGGCGCCCAGGCCGGTGGTGCCGCCGGTGATCAGCACGGTGCCGTCCAGCGTCGGCGCGGAGGCCGTCTCCCGCAGGCGGACCAGGCGCGGTGCGCTCACCAGGCCCGCGTGGAGGGCGAGTTCGGTCTCGTCGGAGGCGAGTGCGGCCGGGAGGAGCGGCAGGCTCTCCTCGTCGGCGTCGACCAGGACGAACCGGCCCGGGTGCTCGGCCTGCGCCGCGCGGATCAGACCCCAGGCGGCGGCGAGCGCCGGATCAGGGGAGTCGGTGGCGACGGCGCCCCGGGTCAGTACGGCCAGGCGGCAGGCGGCGAACCGCTCCGCGGCCAGCCACTCCTGCGCGAGGGCCAGCACCTCCCGGGCGACGGCCCGGACGTCGCCGCCCGGCCGGACCTCGGCCACGACGACCTCGGGCAGCGGCCCGGCGGCGGCCAGCGCGGCGAGGTCCCCGTACCCGTCGACGCCGAGCGCGGAGGTGCGGAGCGCCGCCAGGTGCGGGGCCTGTCCGGCGGCCGGGACGGGCAGCTCGACCCAGTCCACGCCGAGCAGCGCACCGGAGGCGCCTCCGCTCAACTGCCCTGCGGTGACGGGCCGCAGGACCAGCGCGTCCACCGACAGCACGGGCGCGCCGGTGCCGTCCGCGACCTGGAGGCGGACAGACGGGCCGTCCGCGCCGCCGAGCCGCACGCGCAGCGCCGTCGCGCCCGCCGACCACAGGGTCACGCCCGACCAGGAGAACGGGAGGCGGGTCTCGGACTGCTCCTCCTCGCCGCCGAGGGCGATGGTGTGGAGAGCGGCGTCGAGCAGCGCGGGGTGGAGGCCGAAGCGGGCGGCGTCGGCACGGGTCTGCTCGGGCAGCTCGATCTCGGCGAGGATCTCGCCCCCGGCCGACCACGCGGCGGTGACGCCCTGGAACAGCGGGCCGTAGCCGAGGCCCAGGTCGGCGAGGCGGTCGTAGAGGCCGTCCACGGCGAGGGGCCGGGCACCGGCGGGGGGCCAGGCGGCGAGGCCCTCGGCGGGCGTCGCGTCCTGGGCGGGCGTCGCGTCCTGGGCGGCGAGCAGGCCGTCCGCATGGAGCGTCCAGGGCTCCTCGGACTCGCCGTCGGCGGGGCGCGAGTGGATGGTGACGGCGCGGTGGCCGGTCCCGTCCGGCTCGGCGACGGTGACCTGGAGCTGGCGGGCGCCCTGCCCGGTGAGCACCAGCGGGGCCTGGAGGGTGAGTTCGCGCAGGTGGGAGGTCTCGGTGCGGTGGGCGGCCTGGAGGGCCAGCTCCACGAAGGCCGTGCCGGGGAGGATCGCCGTGCCGTGGACGGTGTGGTCGGCGAGCCAGGGGTGGGTGGTGAGGGAGAGCCGGCCGGACAGCACGAACTGGTCACCGGCGGCCAGCTCGGTCACCGCGCCGAGGAGGGGGTGCTCGACGGCGCTCAGGCCTGCGGTGGTGAGGCCGCCGGTGGTGGCCTGGGGCTTGATCCAGTAGTGCTGGTGGTCGAAGGCGTACGTCGGCAGGTCGGCGGGAAGCGCGGCGGGGACGAGCGGGGCCCAGTCGATGCGCGCGCCGCGCGTCCACAGCGCGCCGAGGGCCTCCAGGGCCGTACGGTCCTCGGGCTGGTTGCGGCGGGCGAGGGGCGCGGCGGTGAGCTGTGGCTCGTCGGCGAGGATCTGGCGGGTGAGGGCGGTCAGGACGGCGTCGGGGCCGGTTTCGACGAAGGCGGTGACGCCGGTGGTGTGGGCGGCGGTGAGGCCGTCGGAGAAGCGGACGGCCTCGCGGACGTGGCGGACCCAGTATGCGGGGTCGGTCAGCTGCCCCGAACTCGCCATCTCTCCCGTGACGTTGGAGACGACCGTCAGGGAAGGCTCCCGGTACTCGACCGAGGCGGCGACCGTACGGAACTCCTCCAGCATCGGGTCCATGAGCGGCGAGTGGAACGCGTGGCTGACGCGCAGCCGCTGCGTCTTCCGCCCCTCGGCGGCGAGCCGCTCGGCGACCCCGGTGACCGAGGCGTCCTCGCCGGAAATGACCACGGAGGTGGGCGAGTTCACCGCCGCGACGGTGACGCGGTCCTCCAGCCCGGCGAGGAGGGGGAGGAGGTCGGCCTCGGTGGCCTGGACGGCGATCATGGCGCCGCCGGCCGGGAGTTGCTGCATCAGGCGTCCGCGTGCGGCGACCAGGCGGGCGGCGTCGGCGAGGGAGAACACTCCGGCGACGTGGGCGGCGGCCAGTTCCCCGATCGAGTGCCCGACCAGCACCGACGGCCGCACGCCGAGCGACTCCAGCAGCCGGTACGCGGCGACCTCGAACGCGAACAGCGCGGGCTGGGTGTACTGCGTCCGGTCCAACTCGTCGGAGTTGAAGCACAGTTCGCGCAGCGAGCGTCCGATCAGCGGGTCGAAGGCGGCGCACACTTCGGCGAAGGCCTCGGCGAAGACTGGGAAGCGGGCGCTCAACTCCCGGCCCATTCCGGCCCGCTGGGCGCCCTGGCCGGTGAACAGCACGCCCATCTTCGGAGCCTCGGACGCGGCCTCCCCGGCGACCAGGGCGCCGAGCGGGCCGACCAGGTTGCCCGTCTCCGACCCGATGACCACCGCCCGGTGCCCGAAGGCCGTCCGCCGCAGGAGCGCGGCCGCGACCGCCGCCGGATCGGTCTCCGGCTGCCGGCCGAGGAAGGCTGCCAGCCGCGCCCCCTGCGCCCGCAGGGCCTCCGGACTGGCGGCCGACACCAGCAGCGGGACGAGCCCGGTGGTCGGCGGCTCCATTTCCTCGACGGGTTCGGGCTGTTCGAGGATGACGTGGGCGTTGGTGCCGCTGATCCCGAAGGAGGAGACGGCGGCCCGGCGCGGGCGGTCGACCTCCGGCCACTCGCGCTGCGAGGTGAGTAGTTCCACCGCGCCCGTCGACCAGTCGACGTGCGTGGTCGGCTCGTCGACGTTGAGCGTCTGCGGCAGCACGCCGTGGCGCATTGCCATGACCATCTTGATGACGCCGCCGACACCGGCCGCCGCCTGCGAGTGGCCGATGTTGGACTTCAACGAGCCCAGCCAGAGCGGCTCTTCGCGCTCCTGCCCGTACGTCGCCAGCAGTGCCTGGGCCTCGATCGGGTCGCCGAGCGCCGTGCCCGTGCCGTGCGCCTCGACGGCGTCGACGTCGGCCGACACCAGCCCGGCCTGGGCGAGTGCCTGCCGGATGACCCGCTCCTGCGAGGGGCCGTTCGGCGCGGTCAGCCCGTTGCTGGCCCCGTCCTGGTTGATCGCCGAGCCCCGGACGACCGCCAGCACCCGGTGGCCCTTGGCCTGGGCGACCGACAACCGTTCCAGCACCAGCACGCCGACGCCCTCCGCCCAGGAGGTGCCGTCGGCCCCGGTGGAGAAGGACTTGCAGCGGCCGTCCGGCGCCAGCCCGCGCTGGCGGCTGAACTCCACGAAGGAGGACGGCGTGGCCATCACCGTCACACCGCCCGCCAGCGCCATCTCGCACTCGCCCTGGCGCAGCGCGTGCGCGGCGAGGTGCAGGGCGACGAGGGAGGAGGAGCAGGCGGTGTCGACCGTCACCGCCGGGCCCTCCAAGCCCAGGGTGTAGGCGATGCGGCCGGAGGCGATGCTGCCCGCACTGCCGGTGCCGACCATGCCCTCCAGTTCCTCCGGGACGGCGGCGACCGGCGGCTGGTAGTCGTGGTACATCACACCCGCGAATACGCCGGTGCGCGAGCCGTGCAGGGTGCGCGGGTCGAGTCCGGCGCGCTCCAGGGCCTCCCAGGACACCTCCAGCAGCAGGCGCTGCTGCGGGTCGACGGCCACGGCCTCGCGGGGCGAGATGCCGAAGAACGCGGGGTCGAACCGCCCGGCGTCGTGCAGGAATCCGGCCTCCCGGCAGTAGGAGGTGCCAGGGGTCTCGGGGTCGTCGTCGAAGAGCCCGTCCAGGTCCCAGCCACGGTCGGTCGGGAACGGGCTGACGCCGTCGCGGCCCTCCGCGACGAGCCGCCACAGGTCCTCCGGCGAGGCGACCCCGCCCGGGAACCGGCAGGCCATGCCCACGATCGCGATCGGCTCCTGCTGCCGCTCCTCCATCTCCCGCATCCGGCGGTTGACGTCCCGCAGCTCTGCCGTGGCGCGACGCAGGTACTCGCGCAGACCGCTCTCGTTGTTCGACATCGCCAGTCCCCTAGCCCTAGCTCAGAGATTCAGAAGAAGGTCGGAAGATCAGAAGGTCACAACTCAGACCTGGTCAGGTTCGGAATCTGGTCAGATCACTGACCGCATCAGGTCAGCAACTCGGTCAGATTCAGAATCTGGTCAGATTCCTCACCCGGTCAGGTCAGAAGTTGTGCAGTTCGCTCTCCAGAGCCGCCAACAGGTCGTCCTCGGAGGCCTCCGCCAGCTCGGCGTCCGCCGTCGACCGCGCGAGTTCGCGCAGCCGGGCGGCCACCTCGTGGCGCAGGTCGTCCTCGGGGGAGAGCGCCGCCAGGGCCGCCTCGATCCGGTCGAGGTCGGCGAGCAGCGGGTTGGGTGCCTCGGCCGGGGCCAGCTCGGTGAGCAGGTGCCGGGCGAGGGCGGTGGGGGTGGGGTGGTCGAACACGAGCGTCGCGGGCAGGCGCAGGCCGGTGGCCCGGTTGAGCTGGTTGCGCAGTTCGAGGGCGGTGAGGGAGTCGAGCCCGAGGTCCTGGAAGAGCCGGTCCACCTGGACGGCCTCCGGCCCGGCGAACCCGAGCACGTCGGCGATCCGGCGCCGCACGACCTCCAGCAGCAGGTCCAGCCGCCCCGCCTCGTCCAGCCCGCCGAGCCGCGCGACGAGCGCCTCCCCACCGGAGTCACTGGCAACAGGCGCCACCGCAGTGGCCCGCGCCGGTCGCGCGGTGACCAGCCGCCGCAGCAGCGGCCGTACGGGCGTCCGCTCGGCCAGCCCTCGCAGGTCGAGCCGCGCGGGCACCAGCAGCCCGGCGTCCCCGAGCGCGAGGTCGAGCGCGGCGAGCCCCTGCTCGTCGGTGAGCGGCAGGACCCCGGAGGCGGCGAGGCGGCGCACCTGGGCGTCGTCCAGCTCCCCGGCCATGCCGCCCGCGTTCCAGAGCCCGTACGCGAGCGCCGACCCCGGCAGACCGGCCGCTCGCCGCTCGGCGATCAGGGCGTCCAGGTAGGCGTTGGCGGCGCCGTAGTTGGCCTGGCCCGGGTTGCCCCAGGCCCCGGCGAGGGAGGACAGCACGACGAAGGCCGTCAGCGGCAGGTCACGCGTGAGTTCGTGCAGGTGCCGGGCGGCGTCGGCCTTCGGCCGGAGTACCCGGTCGAGCCCGTCCGCCGTCAGCCCCTCCACCAGGCCGTCGTCGAGGACCCCGGCCGTGTGGACGACGGCGGTCGGCGGGTGCTCCGCGACGAGCGCGGCCAGCGCCTCGCGGTCGGACACGTCACAGGCGGCGAGGACGACCTCCGCGCCCTCACCGACCAGCTCCTCCCGCAGTTCGACGGCGCCGGGGGCCTCGGCGCCGCGCCGGCTGGCCAGCACCAGCCGGCGCACCCCGTGCGCGGAGACCAGGTGCCGGGCGGCCAGGGCACCGATCCCGCCCGTCCCGCCGGTGATCAGCACGGTGCCGTCCAGCACGGTGCCGTCCAGCGCGGGGGCCGCCGCCCCGTGCGCGTCCCGCACCCGGACGAGCCTCGGAGCGCTCACCGACCCGCCCCGCAGGGCGAGTTCGGGCTCGCCCGTGGCCAGCGCGGCGTCCAGCGCCGACAGGCTTTCCGCGTCCGCGTCCACGATGACGAAGCGCTCCGGGTGCTCGGCCTGCGCGGCCCGCAGCAGACCCCGGGCGGCGGCCAGCGCCGGCTCGGGGGCCTCGCCACGGGTGACCACCACGAGCCGGGGCTCCTCGCTCTGCGCCAGGTGCAGCTGCACATGGGCGAGGGCCTGCCGGGTGGCGCTGCGCAGCCGGGTGAGCGGGTCGTCGGCCGGGTCGGTGGCGATCTCCGCCAGCGCGTACGGGCCGGGCTCACCGACACCCGGGGCCACGGGCTCCCACGCGACGCGCAGCAGCGTCTCCGCCCCGCCGCCCAGCCCGCCGGGGGCGAGCGGGCGCAGACCGAGCGAGTCCGCGCTCAGCACGGGCGCCCCGGCCGGGTCCGTCAGGCGCAGCGCGTACTCCTGCGGGCCGAGGGCGTCCAGGCGCACCCGCAGCGCGGTGGCGGCGGAGGCGTGCAGGGTGACGCCCGACCAGCTGAACGGCAGCACCGTCTCCGTCCGGCCGAGGGCGATGGCGTGCAGGGCGGCGTCCAGCAGCGCGGGGTGCAGGGCGAAGCCGTCCGACCCGGCCTCCGGCAACTCGACCTCCGCGTACAGAGACCCCTCCGAGCGCCAGGCGGCGCGCAGCCCCCGGAACGCCGGGCCGTACTCCAGGCCGATCGCGGCCAACCGCGCGTAGGCGTCGGCCAGTTCGACGGGCTCCGCGCCGGCGGGCGGCCACGCGGCGTCCATCGGTTCGGCCGGCGCGACCGGCGCGGCCTCGCCGAGCAGACCCGTCGCGTGCACGGCCCACGCGCCGTCCCCGTCCGGGCCCTCGCCCCGGGAGTGGACGCCGACCTCGCGCCGCCCGTCCGCCCCGGGCGCCTCGACCACGACCTGGAGCCGCACGGCCCCGCCCTCGGCGATCACCAGCGGGGCCTGGAGGGCGAGTTCGTGCAGCCCGGGCGCCCCGGCGCGGGCTCCGGCCTGGAGGGCCAGCTCGACGAAGGCCGTCCCGGGCAGGATGACGGTGCCGTGGACGGCGTGGTCGGCCAGCCACGGGTGGGTGGCGAGGGAGAGCCGCCCGGAGAGCACCAGCCGGTCCCCGGTGGCGAGTTCGGTGGCGGCGCCGAGCAACGGGTGCTCGACGGCGGTGAGGCCGACGGTGGTCGGATCCCCGGTGGTGACGTGGGTGTGCAGCCAGTAGTGCTGGTGGTCGAAGGCGTACGTCGGCAGGTCCACCGGGGTGCCGGGGGCGGCCTCCGAGAGCGGTGACCAGTCGACGTCCACCCCGCGCGCCCAGAGCCCGCCGAGGGCCGTGACCAGCGTGGTCGGCTCGTCGTGGTCGCGCCGGGCGACGGGGACGGCGGTGACCCGCTCGTCCTCGGCGAGGTTCTGCCGGGCCAGCGCGGTGAGGACGGCGTCCGGGCCGGTCTCCACCAGCGCGCGGGCCCCGGCGGCGTGCGCGGCGGCGAGCCCGTCGGCGAAGCGGACGGACTCGCGGACGTGGCGGACCCAGTACTCCGGATCGGTGAGCTGACCCGAACTGGCCATCGCCCCCGTGACGTTGGAGATCATCGCCACCGAAGGCTCCCGGTACTCGACCGAGGTGGCGACCGCCCGGAACTCCTCCAGCATCGGGTCCATCAGCGGCGAGTGGAACGCGTGGCTGACCCGCAGCCGCTGCGTCTTGC
The DNA here is from genome assembly GCF_044767945.1 of Kitasatospora sp. NPDC101183. Lineage (NCBI taxonomy): Bacteria > Bacillati > Actinomycetota > Actinomycetes > Kitasatosporales > Streptomycetaceae > Kitasatospora > Kitasatospora sp. NPDC101183. The sequence continues at coordinate 243,631 of NZ_JBIWOW010000007.1, forward strand.
GCCCCTCCACCGCGAGCTTCTCGGCGACGGCCGTGACGGCGGCCTCCTCACCCGAAAGCACCACAGCGGTGGGCGAGTTCACCGCCGCGACGGCCACGCTCTCCTCCAGGCCGACGAGCAGTGGCAGCACCTCGGCCTCGCCTGCCTGGACGGCGACCATCGCGCCCCCGGCCGGGAGCGCCTGCATCAGCCGCCCGCGCGCCTCGACCAGCCGCGCCGCGTCCGCCAGCGAGAACACCCCGGCCACGTGCGCGGCGGCCAGCTCCCCGATCGAGTGCCCGACCAGCACCGACGGCCGCACGCCGAAAGCCTCCAGCAGTCGGTATGCGGCGACTTCGAACGCGAACAGCGCGGGCTGGGTGTACCGCGTCTCGTCCAACTCCTCCGACTCGAAGCACAGTTCACGCAACGACCGCCCCAGCAGCGGATCGAACGCCGCGCACACCTCCTCGAAGGCCTCGGCGAACACCGGGAACCGGGCACACAACTCCCGCCCCATCCCCTCCCGCTGAGCCCCCTGCCCCGTGAACAGCACGCCCACCTTCGGCAGTCCGTACGCCACCCCGGCGACGGGGAACTCCGCGAGCCCGCCGGCCAGTTCGCCAACCGAGGAGCCGATCGCCACCGCCCGGTGCTCGAAGGCCGTCCGCCCCCGCAGCGCCGCCGCGACACCGGCGGGGCTCAGGGACTCCCGCCCCTCCACGAACGCCGCCAGCCGCCCCGCCTGCCCCCGCAGCGCCTCCGCGCCGGCCCCCGACAGCAGCCAGGCGTACGGCCCGGCCCCCACAGGCCCGGAAGCCCCCGGCCCGGAAGCCTCCGGCACCAGGACGTCCACGCCCTGCTCCAGCACCACGTGCGCGTTCGTCCCGCTGATCCCGAACGAGGACACCCCCGCCCGCCGGGGCCGGTCCAGCGCCGGCCACTCCCGCCGCTCGGTGAGCAGCCGCACCGCCCCCGCCGACCAGTCCACGTGGTGCGTCGGCTCCTCCACGTGCAGGGTCTTCGGCAGCACGCCGTGCCGCATCGCCATCACCATCTTGATCACGCTGCCCACCCCGGCGGCGGCCTGCGCGTGCCCGATGTTGGACTTCAACGAGCCCAGCCAGAGCGGCTGTTCGTCGGAGCGCCCCTGCCCGTACGCGGCCAGCAGCGCCTGCGCCTCGATCGGGTCGCCGAGCGCCGTGCCCGTCCCGTGCGCGTCCACCGCGTCGACCTCGGAGGAGCCCAGCCCGGCCTGGGCGAGCGCCTGCCGGATGACCCTCTCCTGCGACGGCCCGTTGGGCGCGGTCAGCCCGTTGCTGGCCCCGTCCTGGTTGATCGCCGAGCCCCGCAGCAGCGCCAGCACCCGGTGCCCCTTGGCCTGCGCCACGGAGAGCCGCTCCAGCACCAGCACGCCCACCCCCTCGCCCCAGGAGGTGCCGTCCGCCGTGGTCGAGAAGGACTTGCAGCGCCCGTCCGGCGCCAGCCCGCGCTGCCGGCTGAACTCCACGAAGGAGGCGGGCGTCGCCATGACCGTCACACCGCCCGCGAGCGCCAGCTCGCACTCGCCCTGGCGCAGCGCCTGTGCGGCGAAGTGCAGGGCGACCAGCGAGGAGGAGCAGGCGGTGTCGACGGTCACCGCCGGTCCCTCGAAGCCGAGTTCGTACGAGACCCGGCCGGAGGCGACGCTCGCCGCCTTGCCGGTGCTGGCCATGCCCTCCAGGTCGCCGGGCACGGCCGGGAACGGCGTCGCGTAGTCGTGGTGCATCAGGCCGGTGTAGACGCCGGTGCGGGAGCCGCGCAGGGCGCGCGGGTCGAGGCCCGCGCGCTCCAGGGCCTCCCAGGACACCTCCAGCAGCAGCCGCTGCTGCGGGTCGACGACGAGGGCCTCGCGGGGAGAGATGCCGAAGAAGCCCGGGTCGAACTCGCCCGCGTCGTACAGGAATCCGCCGCTGCGGGTGTAGCTGGTGCCGTGGTGGTCCGGGTCCTCGTCGAAGAGGTGCTCCAGCGGCCAGCCCCGGTCCTGCGGGAACTCCCCGATGGCGTCCCGCCCTTCGGCGACGAGCCGCCACAGCTCCTCCGGCGAGCCGACCCCGCCGGGGTAGCGGCAGGCCATGCCGACGATCGCGATCGGCTCGCGCGCGGCGGAGGCGAGCTGCCGGTTCTGCTCGCGCAGCCGTTCGGTCTCCTTCAGCGACGCGCGCAACGCATCGATCAGCTTGGTGTCGTTGGCAGCCATCTCTGCTTCTCGCTCCTCGCGGCCTGGCGTCGGGACGGTTCGTGAAGGGGGAGGGCCCGTCCGTGCCCACGGCACCGGAGCGCGACCACCAGGGCGGGCGCGGGCACGGACGGAGTACCGGGGCCGTCCGGGCCCGTGTGGTGCGGGCCCGGACGGCGGGGTTCAGGCGGGTTGGGGCGGGAGGATCAGGGGGTCAGCCCTGCTGCGCGGCCCTGACCTGGTCGGCCAGCGTCCTCGGCGTCGGATTGGCGAACAGGTCGGCCAGCTTCAGCTTGACCCCGATCTCCTTGCTGATCCGCTGGAGCAGCCGCGCCCCCAGCAGCGAGTGCCCGCCGCTGGTGAAGAAGTGCGCGTCGGCGTCGAGCCCGGACACCTCCAGCAGTTCGCCGAACATCACGGTGATCGCGTCGATCACGGCGTCCCCGGTGCCGCCGGGGGCCGCGCCCTCCGCGCCGCGCGCCCGCTCGGCCCGCCGGGCGATCGCGGTGCGCACCAGCGCGGGGTAGTCGACCTTGTCGTTGCCGGTCATCGGGAACGCCTCGACGAGGAGGAAGTCCTGCGGCACGGCGGCGCCCTGGAGCAGCGTGCGGCTGTGCGCCCACAGCGCGTCGGCGAGGCCGTCGGCACCGCCGGCCCCACCAGCCGGGAAGACCGGGGAGGCCGGGACGGCCGGAACGACGAAGGCCACGAGCCCCCCGTCCGTGGTCGGGTCCCCGACCGGGACGACGGCCGCCGCCCGGACGCCCGGGTGCTCCAGCAGCACGGACTCGACCTCGCTCAGCTCGATCCGGTTGCCGCGCAGCTTCACCTGCCGGTCCATCCGCCCGAGCACCTCCAGCGTTCCGTCCGGCAGCCAGCGGGCGAGGTCGCCCGTGCGGTAGTGGCGCCCGTGGCGGGGGTGGTCGGCGAACCGCTCGGCGGTCAGGTCGGGCCGCTCGTGGTAGCCGATGCCCACCCCGGTCCCCGCGATGCAGAGCTCACCGCGGAGACCGACGGGCAGTTCGCGGCCACGGGGGTCGGCCACGAAGATCCGGGTGTTGGCGATCGGGCGGCCGACGTGCAGCCGCCCGTCCTCCAGGTCGTCCAGGAGGCCGGAGGCGGACCAGATGGTCGTCTCGGTCGGCCCGTACACGTTGCGCAACTCGCCGCCGGTGGCCAGCAGTTGCCGGGCCAGCGTGGGCGGCAGCGGCTCGCCGCCGGAGAGGAGCCGACGGCCCTCCAGGCGGGCTCCGGCCTGCTGGACGACGAGGCGCCAGGTGGTCGGGGTGGCCTGGACGAGGTCGACGGCGTGCTTGTCCAGCACCTCCAGCAGCCGGCCGCCGTCGACCCGGGCGTCGTCGGGGGCGACGACGATCCGGCCGCCGGTGGTGAGCGGGACGAACAGCTCCAGGGCGGAGATGTCGAAGCTGAAGGTGGTCATCCACAGCGTGGAGGTGTCCGGCGTGCAGGCCAGCTCCCCGGCGAAGTGGGCGACGAGGTTGGCCAGGTTGCGGTGGCTGATCAGGGTGCCCTTGGGGCGGCCGGTGGAGCCGGAGGTGTAGATCAGGTACGCGCAGGAGTCCGGGTCCACCTCGGGCAGCCCGACCGCCGTCTCCGGCCCGGGCCCGCCGAGCGGCAGCACCGTCCGGGCGCCGCCCTCGGGCACCGTCGCGCCCTCGTCGGCGAGGACGAACCGGGCGTCGGCGTCGTCGAGTTGGTAGGCGATGCGCTGCTGCGGGTGCTCCGGGTCGAGCGGCAGGTAGACGGCCCCGGCCAGCCAGACGCCGAGGACGGCGGCGGCCAGTTCGGCGCCGCGGCGGCCGAGCAGCGCGACCACGGCGCCGGGCTCGGCGCCGGCCTCCCGCAGCCGGGCGGCGACGGTCTGCGCGGCGCGCCACAGGTCGCCGTAGGCGAGGGTGGCCTCGTCCGTCCGTACGGCCGGGGCCTCGGGCGCGGCGGCGGCCCGCTCGGCGACGGCGTGCAGGACGGACGGGTACGGCACCTCGCGCGCGGTGGCGTTGGCGCCGTCGATCACCGCCCGGTCGCGCGGGGACCAGGCGTCGAGCTCGCCGAGGGCGACGTCCGGGTCCTCGCCGACGGCGAGCAGCAGCGCCTCGTAGCGGTCGATCATCAGCTCGACGTCGGCCCGGTCGTACGCGTCGCGGTAGAACGCGGCCCGGATCTGCAGCGAGTCGCCGGACTCGGTGACGAAGAACTCCAGGTCGAACTTGCTGTAGCCGTTCTCCACGGTCAGCAGCCGGGCCTTGCCGCCGCCGAGGGTGAAGTGAGGGTCGCTCTGCGGCACGTAGTTGAAGACGTGGCGGAACAGCGAGTTGCGCCAGGAGGCGTCCTTGCGGGGGACGATCTCCAGCAACTCGTCGACGGGGAAGCCCGCGTGGCCCACCGCGTCCAGGAAGGTGCGCCGCAGTCCGGTCGCCAGCTCGCGGAAGGTCCGCTCAGGAGCGACGGACTGACGAAGCGTCAGAACGTTGATGTGGTAACCGACCGCCCTGGCCTGCTCGCGCCCGCGCACGCTGATCGGCGAGCCGACGGTGAGGTCGGGCCCGGCGCCGTGGCCGGCCAGCAGGGCGAAGTAGGCGGCCAGCAGGACGACGACCTCGGGCGCGCGCAGCTCCCGCTGGAGGCGCCGGGCGACGGCGGCCGCGGCCGGGTCGAGGCGGCGGGTGACCCAGTCGCCCTCCAGGGTGGTGCGGGCCGGGAGCGGCCGGTCGTTGCCGAGGTCCAGGCCGGAGGTGGTGAGGCCCTCGACCTGCCGCTGCCAGAACTCCCGGCTGCGGTCGGCCGGTTGGGGCTCCGTCCAGCGCGGCGCCTCGGTGGCCAGCGCCTCCGGGGTGGGCTCCCCGGCGTCGAAGGCGTCGTAGAGGTCGCGGAACTCCTCCAGCACCACGGTGGTCGACATGCCGTCGTAGACGCTGTGGTGCAGCACCAGGCAGAACACGTCCCCGGCGACCTGACCGCCCTCCGCCTGACCGCCCTCCGCCTGGTTGGCCACCGGCCCGGAGCCGGGCGGCAGCTGGTAGTGGCGGGCGCGCAGCAGCGGGCTGCCGTCGGCGCGGAACGGCGTGGCGGTGAAGGCCGTCAGCTCCGCCATCACGTCGTCGCCCGCCCCGGGCCGGGCGAGCGAGAGCGGCACGGCGGCCCGGTCGGCCGGGACGACCCCGCGCAGCAGGCCGGAGCCGTCCCCGGCCTCGACGCCGCGGAAGACGGTGCGCAGCACCTCGTGGCGGCGCACCAGCGCGGTCAGCGCCTGGCGCAGCACCTCGTGGTCGAGCGGGCCGTCCGCCTGGAAGGTGCAGGTCAGGTTGTTCACCCCGGCACCGGGGACGAGGTCCTCCAGCAGCCAGAGCGCCCGCTCCTTGGAGCTCGCGGGCGTGCTCGCTGGCGTGTTCACGAGCGTGCCCGCCGTTGCGTCGGCCACTACGTCCGCGGACGCGCCGTCGGCGACGGCCCCGCCGGTGTGCTGCTCCATGTCGGTGCCTCCGGTCCTCGTCGTCATGGGGTCGGTCCCTCGTCCCTCGTCGGCGGCCGCACGGCCCCCGGGCGCTCCGTCAGTGGGCGGCCAGCAGGTCGTCGACGGTCTTGGCGACGTCCTCGCCGCGCAGCAGGTCGGCGTGCACCAGGCCGGGGAAGGGCAGTTCCTCGGCGACGAACGGGCCGTCGCGGTGCAGGATGTCGTTGCGCACCCGGCTGAGGCCGTTCTCCGCGCTGGAGGAGGACAGCGCCGTGGCGCGGGCCCAGCGCGGCAGCGGCTCGGCGCTGTCGGCGATCGCCAGGTAGGCCATGAAGGAGGTGAAGGCCTCGACGACCTCCACCACGAACTCCTCGTCCAGGCCGGTGCGTTCGCAGGCCAGGGCGATCGCGGCGCGGAAGCGCTCGATGAGCACCAGGGCCAGCTCGCCCGGGTCGGTGATCCGCTCATGGGCCTCGCGGCCGGCCTCGCGCAGCTCCTCGATCTCCTCGGCGGCGAGGAACTGGTGCAGGCTCTCCACGAACATCGCGAACTGCCAGTACACCGTCCCGGCGTCGACCAGCTCCGGGTCGAAGAGGATCAACGCGGGCGCCCGTCCCTGGAGTTCGCCGATCTTCTCGGCGAGCAGCGCCGCGTGCACGGCGCCGACGCAGAAGCCGAACACGGCCCGCACCGGCTGCCCGGCCGCGCGCACGTCGTCCAGCCAGGGCTGGAGGTACGCGTCGTGGTCGGTGACGCCGATCTCGGCCGGGGCGACGACGCTGCGCCAGAACGCGTGGCCGCCGGTGAGGCGGGCGGCGAGCTCGGAGAAGTCCGCCTGGAGGCGACCGGTGGCCGGGAAGTCGACGGCGAGGAGGAGCTCGCCGCTCGTCCCCTCGGTGATCTTCGTCCAGCTGGGCGTCGGGACGCTCATGGTTTCCCCTCGGAATGTCACGCGGACACAGGTGTGGTGACCGGTCGCCGGTGACGCTAGTCCTCCCCGACCACCCCGCCCCACCCCTAAGAACCCCTAAAGCAACAGGTGGGGGGCCCTGTCCCGGTTCGGGTACGACACGGACCCCGTACGGCAGGGGGCGCCGTACGGGGTCCGTCGGGGGGTGTCGCGGAGGGGTGCGAGCGAGGGGTGTCGCGGAGGGGGTTATGAGCGCAGGGCGCTACGAGCGGCGCGGCACCGGAATCACGTACCGGCTGAAGACGAGGTCGCGCAGGACGTCGTCCCCGCCCTCGACGATCGACACGTACCGCATGTCGCGCACCAGCTTCCCGATCGGCAGGTCGTCGGTGTAGCCGAGGCCGCCGAACATCTCGGAGCCGACCGTCGCCACCTCCCAGCCGGCCTGGCCGCAGAACATCTTGGCCGTGAGCGCCGACTTGAGGGTGCCCTGCCGGTTGAAGACGGCGGCCGGGTCCGCGCCCTCCATGATCTCGTCGTAGTCCCGCGCCGCCTGCCGGCACTGGCTCTTCATGACGTCGATCAGCATCTCCATCTGCCCCAGCTTGGCCGCGAACACGGGGCTGTCGACGAGCGTGCCGTCCCGGAAGCGCTTGGTCTTCGCGTAGTCCATGCACAGGTCGCGGATGCGCCGGGCGATGCCGAGGGCGGTGGTGGCGATCAGGATGCGGCTGGCGTTGAGGCCGATCTCCAGCAGCCGCAACCCGTTGCCCTCCAGCCGGTTGGCGGCGGGCACCCGGCAGCCGTCGAAGTGCACCTCGTACGTGCCGGAGGCGCGCAGCCCGATCATCTCCCAGCGCCGGACGACGGTCAGGCCGGGGGTGTCCCGGGGCACGACGACGGCCATGTGGTCGCTCGGGTCCTCGGCGGAGCGGGCGACGACGACCAGGAAGTCGGCGAAGCCGGAGTTGGTGGAGAAGAACTTCTCGCCGCTGAGCACGAGTTCACCGCCCTCGCGGGCCGCGGTGGTGGAGGTGCGGCCCAGCTCGCTGCCCGCCTCGCGCTCGCTGCCGAGGGTGGCGCAGTAGCCGCCGCGCTCGGCCATCGGGCGCAGGTGGCGCTCCTTGAGCTCCTCCGAGCCGTACAGCGACACCACGCTGGTGCCGAGGACGGAGATGAACAGGGTGAACGCCACCCCGGCGTCGCCGTAGGCGAGTTCGTTGACGAGGTCCACGCCGTCGGCCAGCGGCAGGCCGAGGCCGCCGCTCTCCTTGGGCAGCCACCAGTTGGCGAGCCCGGTGGTCTCCCGGAACGTCTCGTACAGCGGCAGCGGCATCTCGTAGCGGGTGTCGAGCAGGGCGTGCCGGTCCTTCAACTCCTGGGCGACGAAGCCGCGGACGGCCTTCCTGAGGTCGGGCGCCACCATGCGGTGCTCCTCTTCTGCGTGTCGGCTACGGGTGGGGTCACGCGTCGTTCTGCATAGCGAGCTGGATGAGGTCGTCCACCTGCATGCTGTCGATGTCCTGGTCGTCCGGGCGGGAGTCGTCCGCCTCTTCCGGACCGCCGTCGGCGAGTCGCAGCAGGGCGTCCAGCAGCCCGGCCTCGCGCAGCTGCTGGACGGGGACGGCGGCCAGCATCCGGCGCACCTCCTCGTCGCTGGGGCCCTGCTCCTCCTCGGCCTCCTCCTCGGCGGGGAACAGCAGGTCCCGGACGTGGCCGGAGAGGGCGCCCGGCGTCGGGTAGTCGAAGACGACCGTGGTCGGGACCTGGACGCCGACCACCTTGTTGAGCCGGTTGCGGAACTCGACGCCGCTCAGCGAGTCGAAGCCCAGCTCCTTGAAGGTGTAGTCGGTGTCCACGTCCTCGGGGGAGGGGTAGTCCAGGACGTCGGCGACGGTGTCCCGGACGACCTCCAGCAGCTCGCGCTCCTGCTCGGCCGGGGCCAGGCCGACCAGCCCGGCCGCGAAGGCCGACAGCGCGGGCCGCCCCTGCTCAGGGGCGGTGGCGACGGCCGCCGCCACCCGGGCCTTCGGCCGGACGAGTCGGCGCAGCAGCGCCGGCACCTCCTCGCGCTCGCGCAGCGCGGCCAGGTCGAGCCGGGCGGGCACCGTCACGGGCAGGCCGAGGCCGAGCGCCAGGTCGAACAGCGGCATGCCGTCCGCCTCGGTGAGCGGGGCGACACCCAGGCGCCGGAACCGGGCCAGGTCCGCCTGGCCGAGCCCGTCGCCCATGCCTCCGCCCGCCGCCGCTCCTAGGTCCCACAGGCCCCAGGCCAGCGAGGCGGCCGGGAGGCCCTGCGCCCGGCGCAGCTCGGCGAGCGCGTCGAGGAAGGCGTTGGCGGCGGCGTAGTTGGCCTGGCCGGCGGTGCCGAGGGTTCCGGCGATCGAGGAGTAGGTGACGAAGGCGGTGAGCGGCAGCTCGCGGGTCAGCTCGTGCAGGTGCCAGGCGGCGTCGGCCTTGGGCCGGAACACCAGGTCGAGGCGGTCGGCGGTGAGCGCGGTGACCGGCCCGTCCACCAGCACCCCGGCCAGGTGGACGACGGCGGTCGGCGGGTGCTCGGCGATCAGTGCCGCCAGCGCCTCCCGGTCGGCGACGTCGCAGGTGGCGAGGACGGCCTCGGCGCCCAGCTCGGCGAGTTCGGCGGCCAGCTTCTCGGCGCCCGGAGCGTCCGCGCCCCGGCGTCCGGCCAGCACCAGCCGGCGGACGCCGTGCTCGGCGACCAGCCGGCGGGCCACCAGCGCGCCCAGGCCGCCGGTGCCGCCGGTGACCAGCACCGTGCCGGATGGGTCCCAGGCGCTCGCCGCCGTGCCGGAGGCCGTCGCCCGGACGAGCCGGGGTGCGAGCAACAGGCCCTGGCGGAGCGCCAGTTCTGGCTCGTCGGAGGCCAGGGCGACGGCCAGTGCCTCGGCGCTCTCCGGCGCCCCGTCCAGGTCGACGAGGACGAACCGGCCCGGGTGCTCGGCCCGCGCCGAGCGGACGAGGCCCCAGGCGGCGGCCAGCGCCGGGTCGGGGGCGGTGCCCGGCTCGGCGGCGACCGCGCCCCTGGTCACCAGGGCGAGCCGCGAGCCCTCGAAGGCCGGCTCGTCGAGCCAGGCCCGCACCAGCTCCAGCGCCCGGTGGGCGGTCTCCCGCGCCCCGCCGCCGTCGGCCGCGAACAGCGTCGCGACGGTCGCCGGGACGGGCTTCGCGGCCCGCAGCGCCGCCAGGTCGGCGAAGCCCGTCCACCCGGCCGGGAGCCCGGCGCCCAGCGCCGCCACCGGGGCGGCGGCGGTCGGCGCGGGCGCCACGCCCCACTCCACGGCCAGCAGCGAGCCCGCCGAGGCCCCGGCGAGTGCGGCGGCCAACTGCTCGGCGGAGGCCGGGCGCAGGCCGAGCGCGTCCACGGTCAGCACGGGCGCCCCGGCCGCGTCCGCCAGGTGCAGCGCGACCTCCTGCGGGCCCCGGACGGTGATCCGCACCCGTAGAGCGGTGGCGGAGGAGGCGTGCAGCGCGACCCCCGACCAGGCGAAGGGCAGCAGCACCGGCGCCTCGGCGGCGTCCGCGCGGTCCGGCTCCAGCACCATGTGCAGGGCGGCGTCGAACAGCGCCGGGTGCAGGGCGAAGGCCGCGGCCTCGATGCCCTCGGGCAGCTCGACCTCGGCGTACACGCTGTCGCCCGAGCGCCAGGCGGCCCGCAGGCCCCGGAACGCCGGGCCGTAGTCGTATCCGCGCTCGGCCAGCAGCCGGTAGGCCTCCTCCAGTGCGGCGGGCTCGGCACCGGCCGGCGGCCAGGCCTCCGTCTCGGCGGCCGGCGGCGCGGGCTGGGCGGCGAGGCGCCCGGCGGCGTGCAGCGTCCACGGCTCCTCGGTGTCGGCGGTGCGCGAGTGGACGGTGACGGCCCGCGAGCCGTCCTCCTCCGGCGCGGCGACCGTCACCTGGAGCAGCCGGGCGCCCTGCTCGGTGAGCACCAGCGGGGCCTGGAGGGTGAGTTCGTCCAGGCTCGTGGTCTCCGTCCGGGCGGCGGCCTGGAGTGCCAGCTCCACGAAGGCCGTGCCCGGGACGATCACCGTGCCGAGCACGGCGTGGTCGGCCAGCCACGGGTGGGTGGCGAGGGAGAGGCGGCCGGAGAGCACCAACTGCTCGCTGCCCGCGAGTTCGGTGGCGGCGCCCAGCAGCGGGTGCTCGACGGCGGCCAGGCCGGTGGTGCTCAGGTCCCCGGCGGCGGGCCGGGCGAGCATCCAGTAGTGCTGCCGCTCGAAGGCGTACGTGGGCAGGCCCACCGGCTCGGCGGCGGGGAGCAGCGCGGGCCAGTCGATCGCGGCGCCGCGCGTCCACAGGGCGGCCAGCGCCTCGACGGCGGTGCGCGCCTCGTCGCGGTTGCGGCGGGCGACGGGGACGGCGGTGACGGCGGCGTCCTCCGCGAGGATCTGCCGGGCGAGCGCCGTCAGGACGGCGTCGGGGCCGGTCTCGACGAAGGCGGTGACGCCGGTGGCGCGGGCGGCGGTGAGTCCGTCGGCGAAGCGGACGGCCTCGCGGACGTGGCGCACCCAGTACTCGGGGTCGGTCAGCTGCCCCGAACTGGCCATCGCCCCCGTGACGTTGGAGACGATCGCCGCCGAGGGCTCGTGGTACTCGACCGAGGCGGCGACCGCCCGGAACTCCTCCAGCATCGGGTCCATCAGCGGCGAGTGGAACGCGTGGCTGACGCGCAGCCGCTGCGTTTTCCGCCCCTCCGCCGCGAGCTTCTCGGCGACGGCCGTGACGGCGGCCTCCTCGCCCGAAATCACCACAGAGGTGGGCGAGTTCACTGCCGCGACGGCCACGCTGTCCTCGTAGCCGATCAGCAGTGGCAGCACCTCGGCCTCGCCCGCCTGGACGGCGACCATCGCGCCCCCGGCCGGGAGCGCCTGCATCAGCCGCCCGCGCGCCTCGACCAGCCGCGCCGCGTCCGCCAGCGAGAACACCCCGGCCACGTACGCGGCGGCCAGCTCCCCGATCGAGTGCCCGACCAGTACGGACGGCCGCACACCCAGCGACTCCAGCAGCCGGTACGCCGCCACCTCGAACGCGAACAGCGCGGGCTGCGTGTACCGCGTCTCGTCCAACTCCTGCGACTCGAAGCACAGTTCACGCAACGACCGCCCCAGCAACGGATCGAACGCCGCGCACACCTCCTCGAAGGCCGAAGCGAACACCGGGAAACGGGCACACAACTCCCGCCCCATCCCCGCCCGCTGAGCCCCCTGCCCGGTGAACAGCACGCCCACCTTCACCGGCCCGTGCGCCACCCCGGTGACCTCCAAGTCGCCGAGCGCGCCCGCGAGTTCGCCCACCGAGGGGCCCACGACCACCGCCCGGTGCTCGAACGCCGTCCGCCCGCTCAGCGCCGCCGCGACACCGGCGGGGTTCAGGGACTCCCGCCCCTCCACGAACGCGGCCAGCCGCGCCGCCTGCCCGCGCAGCCCGTCCGCCGTCCGCGCGGAGAGCGGCCACACCACCGGTCCGTCCTGGGCCTGCGTGGGCCTCGGGACGGGAACGGTCGGCGAGCCCTGTTCCAGCACCACGTGCGCGTTGGTCCCGCTGATCCCGAAGGAGGAGACGGCCGCGCGACGCGGCCGGTCGACCTCCGGCCAGTCCCGCCGCGAGGTGAGCAGCTCGACGGAGCCCCCCGACCAGTCCACGTGCGGCGTCGGCTCGTCCACGTTGAGCGTCTGCGGCAGCACGCCGTGGTGCATCGCCATCACCATCTTGATGACGCCGCCCACGCCCGCCGCCGCCTGGGTGTGCCCCAGGTTGGACTTCAACGAGCCCAGCCAGAGCGGCTCCTGGCGCTCCTGCCCGTACGTGGCCAGCAGCGCCCGCGCCTCGATCGGGTCGCCGAGCGCCGTGCCCGTCCCGTGCGCCTCGACGGCGTCGACCTCGGAGCCGGCGAGCCCGGCCCGGCCGAGGGCCTGCCGGATGACCCGCTCCTGGGAGAGCCCGTTGGGGGCGGTGAGGCCGTTGCTGGCGCCGTCCTGGTTGATCGCCGAGCCGCGTACGAGCGCCAGCACCCGGTGCCCGTTGGCCCGCGCCGCCGACAGCCGCTCCAGCACCAGCACGCCCACGCCCTCGGCCCAGGAGGTGCCGTCGGCGGAGGAGGAGAAGGACTTGCAGAGCCCGTCCGGGGCGAGGCCGCGCTGGCGGCTGAACTCCAGGAACATGCCCGGGGTGGCCATGACGGTGACGCCGCCGGCCAGGGCGAGGTCGCACTCGCCGAGGCGCAGCGACTGTGCGGCCAGGTGCAGGGCGACGAGCGAGGAGGAGCAGGCGGTGTCGACCGTGACCGCCGGGCCCTCGAAGCCGAGGGAGTAGGCGATCCGGCCGGAGACCACGCTGCCCGCCATGCCGGTCAGCAGGTAGCCCTCCGCGCCCTCCGGCGCCTCGTGCAGCCGGGGCCCGTAGTCCGGGGCCATCACGCCGGCGAAGACGCCGGTGCGGGAGCCGCGCAGCGCGGTCGGGTCGATGCCGGCCTGCTCGACGGCCTCCCAGGAGGTCTCCAGCAGCAGGCGCTGCTGCGGGTCGGTGGCGGCGGCCTCGCGGGGGGAGATGCCGAAGAAGGCGGCGTCGAAGCGGCCCGCGTCGTGCAGGAAGCCGCCCCGGGTGACGTAGGTGGTGCCGGAGTTCTCCGGGTCGGGGTGGTAGAGCCCGTCGAGGTCCCAGCCGCGGTCCTCGGGGAAGCCGGTGAGCCCGTCGCGGCCCTCGGCGACCAGGCGCCACAGCTCCTCCGGCGAGCCCACGCCGCCGGGGTAGCGGCAGGCCATGCCGACGATCGCGATCGGGTCCTCGTCGACGGCGGCGAGCGGGGCGACGGCCTCGCCGCGCGCCTCGTCCGAAGCGCCGAGCACGACCGAGTGCAGGTGCCGGGCGAGCGTGGCGGGCGTCGGGTGCTCGAACAACACCGTGGCGGGCAGGGCGAGTTCGCACTCGGCGCCGAGGGTGTTGCGGATCTGCACCGACAGGTGCGAGTCCACCCCGAGGTCCTTGAACGTCCGGTCCGATCGGACGGCCGCCGGGTCGGCGTGCCCCAGCGCGGCGGCCGTGTGCGCGACCACCAGCCGCAGCAGCGCGGCCTCCCGCTCCTCGTCGGCCAGCGGTGCCAACTCCCGCCGCAGCGCCGACTCGACGGGCTCCTCGCCGTCCTCCACGAGGGCCGTCCGCAGCGTCGGACGCAGCGCCGGGCGCGGCGCGGAGACCTCGCCGTCCAGCCAGTACCGCTGCCGCTGGAACGGGTACCCGGGCAGGGCGATCGGCTCGCCGCCCAGCGGCGCGAACACCGCCGCCCAGTCCACCGGCAGGCCGCGCACGTGCCCCTCGGCGAGCGAGGTCAGGAACCGCTCGGCGCCGCCCTCCTCGCGCCGCAGGGTGCCGAGCGCCAGCGCGTTCGCCCCGGCGGCCTCCGCGCTCTCCTGCACGGAGGCGGCGAGGACGGGGTGCGCGCTGGACTCGACGAAGAAGGCGTGGCCGTCGTCGAGCAGCGCCCGGACGGCGTCGGCGAAGCGGACGGTGCGGCGCAGGTTGGTGTACCAGTACCCGGCGTCCAGCCCGGCGGTGTCGATCGGCCGGCCGGTGACGGAGGAGTAGAAGGGGATCTCGGCGCTGCGCGGCTCGATGCCGCCGAGCGCCTCGACCACCTCGCGCTCGATCAGCTCCACCTGCGCGCCGTGCGAGGCGTAGTCCACGGCGATCCGGCGGGCCCGTACGCCGTCGGCCTCGCAGGCGGCGAGCAGTTCCTCCAGCGCCTCCGGCTCCCCGGAGACGACGCTGGAGGCGGCGCCGTTGACGGAGGCCAGCGAGATCCGCCCGTCCCAGCGCTCCAGCAGTTCCACGGCCCGCTCGGCGGGCAGGGCGAGCGAGACCATGCCGCCCAGGCCCGACAGCCGTTCCTTGATGGCCCGGGCGCGCAGCGCGACCACCCGGGCGCCGTCGCGCACGCTCAGCGCCCCGGCGACGGTCGCGGCGGCGATCTCGCCCTGGCTGTGGCCGACCACCGCGTCCGGCTCGACCCCGGCGGCCCGCCAGACGGCGGCCAGCGAGACCATCACGGCCCACAGGGAGCACTGGACGACGACCACGTCCTCCAGCGGCGCGGCGTCCGGGCCGCCCCGGACGACCTCGGCCACCGACCAGTCGACATGCTCGCCCAGTGCCGCCTCGCACTCGGCCAGCCGGGCGGCGAACACGGGGGAGGAGTCCAGGAGTCCGGCGGCCATGCCGGCCCACTGCGAGCCCTGGCCGGGGAAGACGAAGGCGACCTTGCCGCGCACGTCCGCCCGCCCGGTCACCAGCCCGGGAGCGGGCTGCCGCTCCGCCAGCGCGGCCAGCGCGGCCCGCGCCCCGGCCGGGTCGGCGGCCACGACGACGGCGCGCTCGTCCAGGGCCGCGCGGGTCAGCGCCAGCGAGCGCCCGAGGTCCGCGGGCTCCGCGTCGGCGGCCACCGAGGCCACCTGCGCGGCCTGCGCCCGCAGCCCGGCCCGGTCGGCGGCGGAGAGCAGCAGTGGCACCGGCGCAGGCGCCCCACCCGCCTGCGGGGCCTTCCCCCGGCCCCGCTCGCCCGTCCACTCGCCCACCACCACATGGCAGTTGGTCCCGCCCATGCCGAACGCCGAGACTCCCGCCAGCAGCGGCCGCTCGGCCTGCGGCCAGGGCCCGAGCGCGGTCCGGACCTCCAGGCCCAGCTCGCGCAGCGGGATGTCCGGGTGGGGCGTCTCGTGGTTGAGCGTGCCCGGCAGCTCGCGGTGCTGCACGCTCAGCAGCACCTTGAGCAGGCCGGTGATCCCGGCCGCGCCCTCCAGGTGCCCGACGTTGGTCTTCACCGAGCCGACCACCAGCGGCTTCAGCCGCCCGTCGGCGGTGCCGAGCGCCCCGCCGAGGGCCGCCGCCTCGATCGGGTCGCCGACCGGGGTGCCGGTGCCGTGCATCTCGACGTACTGGACGGCCGCCGCGTCCGTCCCCGCCCGCCGGTGGGCGAGCCGGACGACCTGCTCCTGGGCCTCGCGGTCCGGGGAGGTGAGGGTGGCGCCGCCGCCGTCGTTGTTGACGGCGCTGCCGAGCAGCAGGCCGCGGATCGGGTCGCCGTCGGCGAGGGCCCGGGAGAGCAGCTTGAGGACGACGACGGCGCCGCCCTCGCCGCGCACGTACCCGTTGGCGCGGGCGTCGAAGGTGTGGCAGCGCCCGTCCGGGGAGAGCGCCCCGAAGGCACCGATGCGCTCGGTGGTCTCCGGCACGAGGTTGAGGTTGACGCCGCCGGCCAGCGCCAGCTCGCTCTCGCCGCTGCGCAGGCTCTCGCAGGCGAGGTGGACGGAGACGAGGGAGGAGGACTGCCCGGTGTCCACGGTGAGGCTGGGGCCGCGCAGCCCGAGCACGTACGAGAGCCGGTTGGCGATCAGGCTGCGGTGCAGGCCGGTCATGGTGTGCGGGGTGACGGCGGCGGGGCCGAGCTGCCCGGTGAGGGCGGCGTAGTCGTCGGTGATGACGCCGAGGAAGACGCCCGCGGGCCGCCCGCTCAGCCGGTCGGCGGCGAGGCGCGCGTCCTCCAGGGCGTGCCAGCCGAGTTCGAGGGCGAGCCGCTGGTG
The DNA here is from genome assembly GCF_044767945.1 of Kitasatospora sp. NPDC101183. NCBI lineage: Bacteria > Bacillati > Actinomycetota > Actinomycetes > Kitasatosporales > Streptomycetaceae > Kitasatospora > Kitasatospora sp. NPDC101183. The sequence goes on from NZ_JBIWOW010000007.1 coordinate 259,800, forward strand.
CGGGTCCATCGCGACGGCCTCGCGGGGCGAGATGCCGAAGAACGCCGCGTCGAACTCGTCGACGGAGTCGAGGAACCCTCCGCGCGGCCAGGAGGTCCGGGGGCCGTGCTCGTCGGACCAGCGGCCCTCGGGCGCCTCGGTGACGGCGTCCCGGCCCTCGCGCAGCAGTTGCCAGAAGGCGTCGGGGCCGGTGGCCTGCGGGAGCCGGCAGGCCAGGCCGACGACCGCGACCGGCTCGTCGGTGGTGCGGTGGTTCGTGGCGGACATAACCCCATCCAGCTTCAGGAGAGTGCGGGCGCGGTGGTGGGCAGCTCGGCGGCCAGGAACTCGGCCAGAGCCAGCGGAGTCGGGTACTCGTAGACGGCGCTGAGGGACAGCTCCAGGCCGGTCTCGTCGCGCAGCCGGTTCCCGAAGTCGACGGCGGACAGCGAGGTGAAGCCGAGGTCGAGGAAGTCGGCGTCGGGCTCGATCTCTGCGCCGGAGGCGTGGCCGAGGGCACCCGCGCACTCGTCCCGGACGAAGCGGCACAGCTCCTCGACGCGGGCGGCCCCGTCCAGGCCGCGCAGCCGCTCGGCGAGGGTCGGCACGGTCTCCTCCGCCTCGTCGGCTTCCTCGACGGCCCGGGGGCGCCGCTCGCGCCACCAGGTGGTCAGCAGGGGCAGCAGCCGCTCCAGCGGCTCCTGGTGCTCGGTGGAGCCGCCGAGCAGGGCGAGCAGGTCGGCGCCGTCGCCGGTGTCGACGGCCTGCCAGAACCGGCCCTCGACGCCGCCGGCCCGGGGCGCGGAGGCCTCCTGCCCGTCCGGCTCCAGCCAGTAGCGCTTGTGCTGGAAGGCGTACGTCGGCAGCTCTCCCGGCGCGGCGGGGCGGGCTTCCAGGGCGCGGGAGAGGTCGACGCGCTGCCCGGCGACGTGCAGTCCGGCGAGCGCCCCGAGCAGGGCGGCGGCCTCGGACCGGTCGCGGCGCTGGGCGGGCAGCACGGTGGCGTCGGCGGTGTGGGCGGCGAGGCTCTCGCGGGCCATCGCGGTGAGGACGGCGTCCGGCCCGACCTCCACGAAGACGCCGACCCCGGCGGCCCGCAGCGCGGCGACGCCGTCGGCGAAGCGGACGGCCTCGCGGATCTGGCCGACCCAGTACGTGGGGTCGGTGAGCCGCCCGGGCTCGGCGAGCGCGCCGGTGACGTCGGAGACCACCGGGATCGCGGGCTCCGCGTAGGAGATCCTCTCGGCGACGGCCGCGAACTCGGCCAGCACCGGGTCCATGTGGGCGGAGTGGAAGGCGTGGCTGACCTGGAGGCGCTTGGTGCGCCGCCCGGCGGCGGCCAGCGCCCCGGCCACCTCCAGGACGGCGTCCTCGTCCCCCGAGAGGACGACGGCGGCGGGGCCGTTGACGGCCGCGACGCACACCCGGTCGCCGTACGGGCGCAGCGCGGCGAGCACCTCCTCCTCCCCGGCCTGGACGGCGACCATGGCGCCCCCTGCGGGTGCGCCCTGCATCAGCCGGGCGCGGGCGGTGACCAGCCGGGCCGCGTCGGCCAGGTCGAACACCCCGGCGACGTGGGCGGCGGCGAGCTCGCCGATGGAGTGCCCGAGCAGGTAGTCGGGGCGCACCCCGAAGTCCTCCAGCAGCCGGTAGAGCGCGACCTCGACGGCGAACAGCGCGGGCTGGGTGTACCGCGTCTGATCCAACTCGTCGGAGGAGAAGCACAGTTCACGCAGCGACCGCCCCAGCAGCGGGTCGAAGGCCGCGCACACCTCCTCGAAGGCCTCGGTGAACACCGGGAAGCGCTCGCTCAACTCCCGCCCCATCCCGGCCCGCTGGGCGCCCTGGCCGGTGAACAGCACGGCGACCGGCCCCGGCGCGGCGGCGCGGCCCTGCACCACGGAGGGGTCGCCGCCCCCGGAGGCCAGCGCGGCCAGCCCGGTGAGCAGGGCCTGACGGTCGGCGCCGAGGACGACGGCGCGGTGCTCGAAGCCGCTGCGCCCGGCGAGCAGCGCGGCGGCGACGGCGCCCGGATCGGCCTCCGGACGGGCGTCGAGGTGGGCCCGCAGCCGCTCGGCCTGCCCGCGCAGCGCCCGGGGGCTGCGGGCGCTCAGCGCCAGCGGCACCAACCCGCCCGCGCCGCCGCCGGGTTCACCGTCCTCCCCGTCCTTCTCGTCCGGCGGGGCCTGCTCCAGGATCACGTGCGCGTTGGTCCCGCTGATCCCGAAGGAGGAGACGGCCGCCCGGCGCGGACGGTCCACGGCCGGCCAGTCCCGCTGCTCGGTCAGCAGCCGCACCGCGCCCGCCGTCCAGTCCACGTGCCGGGTCGGCTCGTCCACGTGCAGGGTCTTCGGCAGCACGCCGTGCCGCAGCGCCTCCACGGTCTTGATGACCCCGCCGACCCCGGCGGCGGCCTGCGCGTGCCCGATGTTGGACTTCAACGAGCCCAGCCAGAGCGGCTCCTCGCGCTCCTGCCCGTACACGGCGAGCAGCGCCTGCGCCTCGATCGGGTCGCCGAGCGCCGTGCCGGTGCCGTGCGCCTCGACGGCGTCGACCTCGGCGGGGGAGAGGCCGGCCTCGGCGAGGGCCTGGCGGATGACGCGCTCCTGCGAGGGGCCGTTGGGGGCGGTCATGCCGTTGCTGGCGCCGTCCTGGTTGACGGCCGAGCCGCGGATCACGGCGAGGACGGGGTGCCCGTTGGCCCGCGCGTCGGAGAGCCGCTCCAGCAGCAGCAGGCCGACGCCCTCGGACCAGCCGGTGCCGTCCGCGGACTGCGCGAACGCCTTGCAGCGCCCGTCCGGCGCCAGGCCGCGCTGGCGGCTGAACTCGACGAAGACGCCCGGGGTGGCCATCACCGTCGCCCCGCCCGCGAGGGCGAGGGTGCACTCGCCGCGCCGAAGCGACTGGGCGGCGAGGTGGAGGGTGACGAGGGAGGAGGAGCAGGCGGTGTCCACGGAGAGGGCGGGGCCCTCGAAGCCGAAGGTGTAGGCGAGGCGGCCGGAGGCGACGCTGCCCGCGCTGCCGATCCCGACGAGGCCCTCGACCTCCTTCGGGGTGGGGCGGCAACTGTAGGCGTAGTCCTGGTACATGACGCCGGTGAAGACGCCGACCTTCTCGCCGCGCAGGGTGTCGGGCACGATCCCGGCCCGCTCGAAGGCCTCCCAGGAGGTCTCCAGCAGCAGCCTCTGCTGCGGGTCGATCGCGACGGCCTCGCGCGGCGGCAGGCCGAAGAACCCGGCGTCGAACTCCCCCGCCCCGTACAGGAATCCGCCGAGGGTGGAGTAGGTCCTGCCGCTCGCGCGCGGGTCCGGGTCGTACAGGTCGGAGGCAGGCCAGCCCCGGTCCGTGGGGAACTCGCCGATGGCGTCGGCGCCTTCGGCGACCAGGCGCCACAGGTCCTCGGGGGAGGACACGCCGCCGGGGTAGCGGCAGGCCATGCCGACGATCGCGATCGGCTCCTGCTCCCGCTCGGCGAGTTCGGTGATCCGCTGCTGCGCCTGGTGCAGGGCCGTGGTGGTCCGCCTCAGGTATTCCCGGAGCTTTTCCTCGTTCGTGGACATGCGAACGTCTTTCTCCTCGTCGTGAAGAACGGTCGTGAAGAACGGACGGCCCGGTGAATTCCCGCGCAGGGCAGCGGGCGGGACGCGCCGACCCTAGCCATTCGCGCAATTCGGCCTCAACCCCCGACCGACCCCTAACGCGGTGTTCCCGGGCCGTTTCCGCCCCGTACCGGGAGGCCGTACGGCAGGGGGCACCCCTATTCCGGGGTAGGGGTGCCGGGGTGGCCATGAGGGGGGTTCTGCGGGTGGCCGCCCGGGGGCCGCCGCCGCTTGAATGCCAACGACCGGAATCGTCGGAGAGGACGGGAATCCGAATGTACGAGTCAACGGCCGGAGGCCGGAGCAATCTGTGGATCCGGCGTTTCCAGCCGGCTCCGGCGGCGCCCTCCCAGTTGGTCTGCCTGCCGCACGCGGGCGGGTCGGCCGGGTACTTCCTGCCGGTCGCCCGGGCGATGCCGACCTCGGTGGACGTGCTGGCGGTCCAGTACCCGGGCCGCCAGGACCGCTCCGGCGAGCCCTGCGTGGAGGACGTGCACGAGCTCGCCGACCACCTGGTGCGCGAGCTGGAGCCCTGGGCGGACCGGCCGTTCACCTTCTTCGGCCACAGCCTCGGCGCCTCCCTCGCCTTCGAGACGACCGTGCGGCTGGAGCGCGCGGGCATCGAGGTGCGGGGCGTGGTCGCCTCCGGGCGGCGGGCGCCCTCGCGCCACCGCGAGGAGCGGGTGCACCAGCTGGACGACCGCGCGCTGATCCGCGACCTGGAGCGGCTGAGCGGGACGGACCCGAGGATGCTCCGTGATCCGGAAATCCTCGCGATGGTCCTTCCGTACATCCGCAGCGACTACAAGGCGGCGGAACTCTACCGTTCCCGGCCGGGCGCGGATTCCGTTCGGGCTCCCGTTCTGGTGCTCACGGGGGACGCCGATCCCCATGTCACCGAGACGGAGGCCGCGGCCTGGTCGGAACACACGTCCGGGCATTTCTCCCGGCGGGTTTTCTCGGGTGGCCACTTCTTCCTGAACGACCATGCGCTGGCCGTCATCCCGGCGATTGCCGAATTCATCGGGGCGAACCGTCAGCTGGCCGGCGTGAAGTGAATCCGGCGCGCCCGGCCGGTGAATTCCGGGCGCTTCGCGCATGGCCGGTCGGGGGTGTTCCGCGCCCCCGGCCGGCCATGCGCGCAACCCTCGCGCGCCCTGCGGGCGTCAGCACCGAAAAGTGTGACGAGGGTCACGATTTCTCATCATAGCGATACGCTCCCGTTGCGTATCGAAACCCCCTACAGTTCAGGGCCATGACGCAGACCACGATTCCCCAAGTCCAGCCCCAGGCAGGGCATCCACGCCGCTGGCTCATCCTCGGCGTGCTCGTCACCAGCCTGCTGGTGATCCTCATCGACAACACGATCCTCAACGTCGGCCTCCGCACCATCCAGCACGACCTGGACGCCACGCAGAGCGAGATGGAGTGGGTGCTCGACTCCTACATCCTGATCTTCGCCGGGCTGATGTTCACCTTCGGCGTGCTCGGCGACCGCTTCGGCCGCAAGCTCCTCCTGATCATCGGTCTGGTGCTGTTCGGCGTCACCTCGGTGCTCGCCGCGCTCTCCTCCGAGGCCGTGCCGCTGATCCTGGCCCGCGCCGGGATGGGCCTGGGCGCCGCGATGGTCCAGCCGCAGACGCTCTCGATCATCCAGAACGTCTTCCCGCCGAACGAGCGCGGCAAGGCGATCGCGATCTGGTCCTCGTTCTCCGGCATCGCCATCGCCATCGGCCCCGTCACCGGCGGCGCGCTGCTCAAGGGCTTCTGGTGGGGCTCGCTCTTCCTGGTCAACATCCCGGTCGTGATCATCGGCGCCGTCGCGGTGCTCATGGTCGTGCCCGAGTCCCGCGACCCGAAGCCCAGCCGGCTCGACCCGCTCGGCGTCGTGCTCAGCACCGCCGGCGTCATCGGCGTGGTCTACGGGATCATCAAGGGCGGCGAGACCAACGACTGGGTCTCCGCCGCCGTGCTGGCTCCCACGGCCGCGGGCGTCGCCGTCCTCGCGATCTTCGTCTGGATGCAGAAGCGCAGCTCCGCGCCGGCCCTGGACGTCAACCTCTTCCGCAACCGGCTCTTCTCCAGCGGCACCCTGGCGCTCTCCGTCACCATGTTCGCGCTGATGGGCGCCCTGGTCTTCATGGCCTACTACTGGCAGGCCGCCCGCGGCTACGACGCCCTGAAGGCGGGCCTGTTCGCGGTGCCGGTCGCCGTCGGCATGATGATCGGCGCGGGCAAGAGCGCCGGACTGACGGCCAAGTTCGGCCACCGGGGCCCGGTCTCCACCGGCCTGGCGCTGATGGGCGTCTCACTGATCGCCTGGGTGATCGTCGATCAGGACACCAACGTCTGGTACATGGTGTTCTTCAGCCTGCTCTTCGGCCTCGGCATGGGCAACGTGTTCGCCCCGGCCACCTCGCTCGCCATGTCCGCCGTCCCGGTCACCAAGGCCGGCGCCGGCTCCGCCGTCACCAACACCGTCCGGCAGATGGCCGGCGCGCTCGGCATCGCCGCCCTCGGCTCCGTCCTCTCCGCGGCCTACCGCAGCGAGATCTCCGACGCCGTCGACGCGGCCTTCCCCCAGGCCGCGCGGCACAACGCCGCGGAGTCGATCGTCGGAACGGGAAGCGAGGCCGAACGACTGGTCGCCCAGGTACAGTCGGGTAGCGTTCCCCAGTCCGCGCTCGCCAATCTGCACGGACTGTTCGACAAGGCCCAGGACGCCTTCGTCTCGGCGATGCACGTCACGTCGATCGTCGCTGGAGGGTTCGCGCTCCTCGGCGCGGTGGCGGTGTTCCTGGCGATGCCCAGTCGGAACCCCCGCACCGAATAGGAGGCCCCACCATCCACAGCACGAGTGCGTCAGCCCAACGACCGGCCAAGGTCCGTGCGGGACGGCCTCGCAGCGAGGAGGCCGAGCGGGCGATCCTCGACGCCACGCTCTCCCTCCTCGCGGAGGTCGGCTCGGAGGTCCTCTCGATGGAGACCGTAGCGTCCAGGGCGGCCGTCGCCAAGACCACCATCTACCGGCGATGGAAGACCAAGGACGAACTCCTGGTCGCCGCGATCTGTTCGCTCCGGGGCGAGATGCCCGGGATGCCCGCCTCCTCGGACCTGCGCGAGGCGCTGCTGGAATGCGTCAAGGGCATGCAGCAGATGCACGACGACCCGCGGTACCTCCGGCTGGTGCCCCGTCTGTACGGGGTGGCCGACCTCCATCCGGAGCTCTACCGCGAGTACGTCAACCAGGCGATCCGTCCGCGTCGGGACATCGTCCTCCGGGTCCTCCAGCAGGGAGTGGCCGAGGGATCGATCCGCAAGGACGCGAACCTGCGCCTCGCGATGGACCTGCTCCTCGGACCGGTCCTGATCCGCTCCTTCCGGTCCTCGGGGGCGGACCCGACCGATCCGAGCTACTCGGAGCTGGACCCGGCCGAACTGGTCGACGCAGTGCTGGACGGACTGGCGCCCAGGTGACCCACCCGGTCAGGGGGGAAGACGACGACACCGGAGCCCGGCGGCACCCGCCGGGCTCCAAGTGTTCCCCGGCCCGCTCGTGACGCGCTCGTGAACCGGCCCGGCCCCCACGTCCTTCAGGCCAGCAGGTGCCGGCCGCGCCCGGCGGCGTCCGGACGCCCGGCGGCGGCGAGGTCGGCGACCATCGTCTCCTTGAGCCGGGCCGCGCGCAGCACCTCCGGGTCGAGGTCGGCGATCAGCACCTCCCGCCGGTCCGCTCCCGCCTCGGCGACCAGCCGCCCGTCCGGGCCCCACACCGCACTGGCGCCACAGGTGTTCCAACCGCCCGTCGAGCCCACGTGGTTGGCGAGCACCGCGTAGACCCCGTTGTCGAACGCCCGCGCGGGGAACCAGATCCGCGACTCGTGGTGGCCGTTCTCCGGGCTGAACAGCGCGCCGACCAGGTACGCGTGGCAGCCGTCCAGCGCGGCGGCCCGGGCGTGCTCGGCGAAGCCGGAGTCGTAGCAGATGCCCAGGCCCAGCCTCCAGCCGTCCAGCTCGATGCTGCAACCGGCGTGCCCGGGGCGGTAGTAGGCGCTCTCGGACGTGAACAGGTACTGCTTGTCGTACCGGGTGACGATCTCCCCGTCGACCCCGAACACCAGCGCCGAGATGCGCAGTTCGCCCTCCTCCGTCCGGAAGGCCGTCCCGACCACCGCGGCGGCGCCGCCCTCCCGGCAGGCCCGCGCGATCGGCTCCAGCCGCGGATCGCCGGGCTGCACGGCGTGCTTGACCGGGTCCGAGGAGATCAGCTCCGGTTCGTACCCGGAGAGGAACTTCTCCGCGAACAGCACCAGCCGCGCCCCGCCCGCCGAGGCCTCCCGGATCAACTCGGCCGCCCGCTCGGCGTTGGAGTCGACGTCCCCCGCCACCACCGGGCTCTGGACGGTGGCGACGCGCAGCGGACGCTCGGGGTGCGGGACGTTCTCCAGAGTGATCGACATGCCCGCCACGCTACTGCCGCTCCGCCCCCTGGCGCACCGATCCGTCGAACCGCTCCTCCTCGCCCGACGGCTGACCGAGCGGCGGCGCGAAATCCCGCTGGACCCTGGGCCTGGTCAGCCAGTTGACCTTGCGCACGTCCCTGGCCAGCGCCCCGGGCCGCCAGAGCTCGACGGCGGCGGTGACGGCGCCCAGCACGATCCCGGCCGCCAGCCAGCCGGCCACCACGTCGCTGGGCCAGTGCACCCCGAGCGCGATCCTGGTCCAGCCGATGGTGAGCACCGTCGCGCCCGCCACCGCGCAGGCGGCCGTCCGCCCGCGCCGGTCGACCCGGTACCAGAGCAGCCCGACCAGCACCGCGCAGGTGATCGCCGAGGCCATCGCGTGCCCGGACGGGAAGGAGGCGCCGTCCGCGTGCGAGACCGGGGTGTCGAACTCCGGCCGCCGCCGGTCGACGGCCACCTTGAGCGCCCACTGCCCGCCCCAGCCGACGAGCGCGTTCGCGGCCACCCACCCGGCCAGCACCCGGGCGCCCACCAGCCAGAGCCACCCGGCCGCGAGGGCGAGCAGCACGCGCATCGTGACGGTGCCGCCGATGTCGGAGAGCGTCTGCACGGCGGCCGTCCAGATCCGGTGGTCCCGGGCGTAGACGTGCAACTCCCCGGACCAGGCCCGGTCGAAGCGGTCGAGCGGGTGCCAGTGCGCGGTCACCAGGGCCGCCAGGAGCCCGAACAGCACGGCGCACCCCAGCGCGAGCGCCGCGTCCCGGAGGAGGCGACGGTGACGCGCGGTGACGGACGCCCAGCTGTTGGTCAGGTGCATGTCTGACACCTTCCCAGTGTCCTGGGCCCAGGGGGAGCCCGGGTGATAGCGATTCGGCATCGGTTCTGGGGAGGACCTGCGTGCGCGGGGGCGTGAGCGCGGGCGGGAACCGGGGCGCGCGGGAACGTACACGACCCTCCGCGGGTTCATGGGAGAGGTGCCGCGCGTGCGACGGGTGGTCCGAACTCCCGCCCCCGTAGCGGTCGCAGCGGGTTCCCGATCGGTCACCGAGCGTCCACGGCCGGGGTGAAAACCGGCAGGATACTGCATGACGCGGAAGAATCTGAGTGACTTGGGAATGTTGTCCGGATTCTGTTCGTTGGATCGTTACGTGTGAGGGCCCGAGGGCCCACACTTCTTGTCCTCCCGGGGCAGGCAGGCAGACCTCGGCAACACCAGCAAAGGGAGCAAGCATGGCCACCCGTGCCGTCGTTCGCGACAGGGCCGACCGGACTCGCGCGGCCCGCCCGACCAACTTCGAAGCCGACCGCGACCTGGTCGGCATGTACCTCGACGAGATCGCCAGGACACCCCTGCTCGATGCCGCCGAGGAGGTCGAGCTCTCGCTGCGGATCGAGGCCGGCGTGTACGCCCAGCACCTGCTGGAAGAGGCCGAACTCCCGGACGCCTCCCTCCCCGAGGGCGTCACCCGCGAGGAGCTGGAGGCGATAGCCGCGGACGCCGAGCGCGCCAAGGACGTCTTCATCCGTTCCAACCTCCGTCTCGTCGTGGCGGTCGCCCGCCGGTACCCGCGCAGCGGCCTCCCGCTGCTCGACCTCATCCAGGAGGGCAACGCCGGCCTGGTCCGCGCCGTCGAGAAGTTCGACTACGCCAAGGGCTTCAAGTTCTCCACCTACGCGACGTGGTGGATCCGGCAGGCGATCACCCGCTCGATCGCCGATCAGTCCCGCACGATCCGGCTGCCCGTCCACCTGGTCGAGGAGCTCGGCCGCATCCGCCGGGTGCAGCGCGAGAAGTCCAAGGAGCTGGGCCGCGAGGCCGAGCCGGCCGAGATCGCGGCCGAGCTGGACACCACCGAGGCCCGGATCAAGGACGTGCTGGACTGGGCACGGGACCCGGTCAGCCTCAACATGTCCGTCGACGACGAGGGCGAGACCCAGTTCGGCGACCTCGTCGAGGACACCGGGGCCACCTCCCCCGAGGACGCGGTGATGGTCATGCTCCGCCGCGAGGAGCTGGACGGCCTCATCGGCCGCCTGGACGACCGCACGGCCTCGATCATCCGCTCCCGCTACGGGATCGAGGACGGCCGCGAGCGCACCCTCACCGAGGTCGGCAAGCAGCACGGCCTCACGCGTGAGCGCATCCGCCAGATCGAGAAGCACGCCCTGGCCGAACTGAAGAAGATCGCCGACCACGCGGGCTTCGAGGCCGCGTAGGGCCCTTCCCGCCGGCCCCGGTACGGAGCGCTCCGCACCGGGGCCGCGGCGTGCCGCGGAACTCTTAGGCTGGAAGGACGGCAGGCACGACGGGGAGAGCAGAGTGAGCGAGCAGGACCAGAAGGACCAGAAGGACCAGCACGAGCAGCAGGGCCAGGAACCGGGAGCGGACCGGGAGGCCCGGGCCCGGGCCAAGGCGCGCCTCGTCTTCGGCGACCCGCTGGACCAGCCGTCCCGGGACGACACCGACGCCGGCTGGGGCGACCGCCCCGGTGCGGGGGAGAGCGGCGGGCGGGGGCTGGACTGGTACCTGAGCCAGCGCCCACCCCACCACGGAGGCTGACGGGGACGGATGGGGACGGGGAGGGGCAGGGGGAGCGGTCAGCGCTGCGCGACCAGCGCGTCCCGGATCTCGGTGAGCAGTTGGACCTCCTTGGCCTCGGCCTCGGCCGCCACCTCGGCGGCGCTCTTGCGCTTGGCGGCCATGCGGTTCATGGGGACGATCAGGATGAAGTAGACGACGGCCGCGGTGATGAGGAACGACAGCGCGGCACTGAGCACCGACCCCCAGAGGATGAGGATTCCGCGCGTGACCTCACCGGTGGCGCTCACCTCGCAGGGCCCCTTGAGGCAGGAACTGTAGGACGCGAGGTCCTTCGTTCCGAACACGCCGACGATCGGATTGATCACGCCCTTGACGAAGGCGTTGACGATGTTGGTGAATGCGGCGCCGATGACCACGGCGACGGCGAGATCGACGACGTTTCCACGCAGCAGGAATTCCTTGAAGCCTTTCATGCCGCCTCGAACGACGAAGTCGCCTTCCGGTCACGGGTGATCTTCGGAAGCCGCCGATTGACAACCCGTTCGGCCCACGGCCCCGCCCGAGGGCGGCGGCAGCCCGGCCCGCGCCGGCCCGGACGCGAGCGCCACCGCCACCGCGAGCAGCACCAGGGCGGGCACCCCGCCCCGCCGCCGTACGGCGCTGCGCCAGCGGTGCCGCCCGCCGCACCCGCGCCGGATCGGCGGAAAGCTCGGCACCTCCCGCCGCGGCGGCACGGCGGGGGCGGGCAGGGGGACGGCGAAGCTGATGGCGGTCACGGGGCACCTCCGGGGTTCGACGGATTCGCCGACGACGGTCCGGTCGCCGGTGCCCACACGATGAGCGCGAATCCCGCCGAGCGAAAGCCTTTTCCACCGCCTGTGGATAACCCGCCCCCACCCCAAACCTCATTCCTTCGAACGAGGCAATCCGCCCTCCCGAAGGCATAATCCGGCCCATGCGAAAGGCCCGCCCACCCCGCACGAGGCGGAGCGGACGGGCCTTTCCCGAAGCCCTGGGAGCCGGAGCCCGTGAGGCCCTCCGGCGATCCTCAGCTCGCGGCCGGAGCCGGCGAGGAGGACGAGGTCGACGACGAAGAGGTCGACGACGAGGACGAGCCCGCCGAAGAAGCCGAAGAAGTCGACGAAGCAGAAGTAGAGGTCGAGGCCGACGACGAGGACCCCACCGAGCTGCTCGACGAGGAGCGGCTGTCCGTCCGGTAGAACCCCGAGCCCTTGAACACGACGCCCACCGCGGAGAAGACCTTGCGGAGCCGTCCCTGGCAGTCGGGGCACGTGGTCAGCGCCTCGTCGGTGAACTTCTGCACCGCCTCCAGGCCGTTGCCGCACTCGGTGCACTGGTACTGGTACGTGGGCACTTGTCTTCCTCCTGGCACTCTCGCCTGATGAGTGCTAACGATGGTCAATGATGCGGTATTCCGCGGGATCAGTCCAGCGACTCAGGTGTGAGATGGGCCCGCACGAGGATTCGACGGGGCCGCGCGCCGTCCGCCACCAGCAGGTGCCGCAGCGAGACCAGCGCCAGCAGCCCCAGCCCGGAGCCGACCACCGGCACCAGGAACCCGACCGAGGGCCCGTGCCCGTCGATCAGCTTCCCCGCCGCCATCGAGCCGACCGCCAGGCCCAGCCCGATCGCCCCGGTCAGCCAGGTGAAGGCCTCCGTCTTGGCGCCGTCCGCGACCAGCGTCTCGACCAGGGTGTAGCCGCTGATCAGCGTCGGCGCGATGGCGAGGCCGCAGACCAGCCCGGCCACCGTCAGGGCGACGAGGTTCGGCATCGCCCACAGCGCCGAGGCGCCGAGCACCAACATCGCGTAACTGATCACCATCCGCTGCGCCACCGGCCGCCGCCAGGCGATCACGCCGTACAGCACCCCGGCGATCATCGAGCCGCCCGCGAAGATCCCGTACACGGTGCCGCCGGCGGCGTGCTGCCCGACGGAGTCGGCGAAGGCGTTCACCGAGACCTGCATGCCGCCGAACACGGTGCCGACGCCGAGGAACGCCCCGGCCAGCAGCCGCACGCCCGGCGAGGCGAGCGCCGAGACCCGCCGCACCCCGGGCTCGGGGACGATCCGGGCGGGGGCGGTGCGCCGCTGGGCGGCGAAGGCCAGCCCGCCGACGAGGGTCAGCGAGGCCTCGGCGATCAGCGCGGTCGCCGGGTTGGCGAGGGCCGCGATGCCGGAGGCGAGGATCGGGCCGATGACGAAGGTGAACTCGTCCGTCACGGACTCGAAGGCGAAGGCGGTGGAGACCTTGGCGGCCGAGGAGTCCGTGGCGCCCTGTGCGCCGAAGGTGGCGATCCAGCGGGCCCGGACCATCGCGCCGACCTGCGGCACGCTGCCGCCGGCCGGGATCGCGGCCAGGAAGAGGCTCCAGGCCGGCGCGTGGCCGAGCGCCAGCGCGATCAGCAGGCCCACCGAGGCCGCGTGCACCAGGACGGCCGGCACCAGCACCGCGGCCTGCCCGTACCGGTCGGCCAGCCGCCCGGTCTGCGGCCCGATCAGGGCCTGCGCCACGGCGGCGACGGCGGTCACGGTGCCGGCGGTGCCGTACGAGCCGTGGGTCTGGGTGACGAGCAGCAGGATGCCCATGCTGAGCATCGCGTAGGGGAGCCGGGCGACGAGCGCGGGGGTCAGGAACCTCCAGGCGCCCGGCGTGCGCAGCAGCTCGCCGTACCCCACCCGGGCGGGGGCCGGGGCGGGGGAGGTCGCGGCGGGGGCCGCGATCTGCGAGGGGTCGTCGACCGTTCGGCGGGCCGTCACGGTCGGTCCTTCCTGCTGCCTGGTGGCGCGGCAGGGCATGGAAGAACCCCGACGGCGCCGAGAGTCGTCCTCTCGCGCGTCGACCGGGGTAGATACCGGGCCGGCCCGGCCTCGTGGGCGGGGTCCGCACCGCGGCCGCCGAGCGGTCGCGCCAACTCTGCGTCAGGCAGACGCTGGGTGTGGTTTGGCGGTAGTCAAACGTACGATCTCCCCAGCATACAGTTACGCGCGTAGACCCGCCAGGCCGACACGCCCGGCCCCCGTCGACGGTCAGGTGAACACCCGAGGTCGGAGGCCGGGCGGGCCGACGGCCGGGCGTCACCGCCCGTTCAGCCACCCCGCGAGCTTGCCGCCCTTGTCGACGGCCCGCAGCCGCCGTTCGGCCGCCTCGCCGACCTCGTCGGTGGTGACCACCAGCAGTTCGTCCCCGCCGCGCAGCATCGTCGCCTTGTCCGGCACGAAGGAGCTGCCCTCGCGGACGACCAGGGTGACCGCCGCCCCCTTGGGCAGCCGCAGCTCGCTGACCTCGACCCCGGACATCTTGGAGTCCGGCGCCAGCGCGACGGACAGCAGGTGCCCGTGCAGCTTCTCCAGCGGCGCGGACTCGATGTCGAGGTCCTGCCCCATCGCGCCCTCGCCGATCTTCAGCTTCTTCGCCACCCACGGCAGGGTCGGCCCCTGGAGCAGGGTGAAGACGACGACCAGGATGAAGACGATGTTGAACACGTCCTCGGCCCGGTGCGCGCCCGACACCACCGGGATGGTGGCCAGCACGATGGGCACCGCGCCGCGCAGCCCGGCCCAGCTCAGCAGCAGCTGCTCGCGCGCGGGCACCTTGAACGGGGTGAGCGTGAGGAACACCGACATCGGCCGGGCCACGAACACCAGCACCGTGCCGATCACCAGCGCCGGGAGTATCGCGGAGCCCATGGTCTCGGGCACGGACAGCAGCCCGAGCAGCACGAACATCCCGATCTGCCCGATCCAGGCCAGCCCGTCCGCGAAGCCGCGCACGGCGGGGCCGTGCGGCAGCTTGGAGTTCCCGAGGATCACCGCGCAGATGTAGACGGCGAGGAACCCGGAGCCGTGCAGCAGCGCGCCGCCGGCGTAGGCGAGCACGGTCAGCGCCATGACGGCGATCGGGTACAGGCCGGAGGAGGGCAGGGCGACGTGCTTGACGGCGTACGCGCCCAGCTTGCCGACGGCCAGGCCGACGACGGCGCCGATCGCCAGCTCGGCGGCGATCGTGCCGAGCAGGACGTACCAGGAGTCCATCTCCCCGGCGGTGGCGAAGGCGACGACGAGGATGACCACGGGGGCGTCGTTGAAGCCGGACTCGGCCTCCAGCAGCCCGGTGAGCCGCTGCGGCAGCGGGACCATCCGCAGCACGGAGAAGACGGCCGCGGCGTCCGTCGAGGAGACTATGGCGCCCAGCAGCAGCGAGGTCCGCCAGTCCAGGCCGACCAGCCAGTGCGCGCCGGCGGCGGTGACGAACACGCTGACCCCGACGCCGGCGGTGGCGAGCACGGTGGCCGCCGGCATCACCGGCTTGACCTCGCGCCAGTTCGTCTTGAGCCCGCCCTCGGCCAGGATCACGACCAGGGCCGCGTAGCCGAGCACCTGGGTGAGCTCGGCGTTGTTGAAGGTGACACCGATCCCGTTCTGGCCCAGCGCGACTCCGATCCCCAGGTAGATCAGCAGGCTGGGGAGCCCTGATCGGGTGGAGAACCGCACGGCGACCACCGCGAACAGCAGGATCACGGAGGATTCGAGGAGCAGCTGGTTCAGATGGGAGACGTTCACGCAGGGGCACCTCGGGCAGGCATGGGCGGACGGGGTGTCTGGTGGTGCTGTGGTGCGGCCCGCCGAAACCGGGGGCCTGGGGCGATCCGCGGGGTCGCCGAAGGGCGCCCCGTTAAGAAGTCGTCAATACTCCCCTTGCGGATCGTTACGCAGTCTAACATTTTGCCATATCTTTAGCTTGGTCCCCCGTTCACAGCCCTCGGCCGACTCGGCCTAATGTGGTGCCCTGTCCCGGCACCAGGCCCCGGACACGCCCGCCCGCCCCGAAGTCAGGACCGCAAGGACCCAGATGCCCCGCTCGAAGAAGTTCCGGCGCGCCCGTCTGTTCGTGATCGTGCTGGTCGTGCTGCTGGTGGCCGGCGTCGGCTACGGCGGCTACCGCGGGGTCTCCGCGGTCCGCGCGTCCTTCCCGGAGGTGGACGGCAGCGTCAAGGTCGCGGGCCTGAGCGCTCCGGTCGACGTCAAGCGCGACGCCAACGGCATCCCGCAGCTGTACGCCGACACCTCCGAGGACCTCTTCCGCGCCCAGGGCTACGTCCAGGCCCAGGACCGCTTCTGGGAGATGGACGTGCGCCGGCACATCACCGCCGGCCGCCTCTCCGAGATGTTCGGCGACTCCCAGGTCGACACCGACGCGTTCATCCGCACCATGGGCTGGCGGCAGGTGGCGCAGAAGGAGTTCGACACCAAGCTGTCGCCCGAGACGAAGAAGAACCTCCAGGCCTACGCGGACGGCGTCAACGCCTGGCTCGGCGAGCACCCGGGCGGCGAGAAGGCCTCCCTGGAGTACGCCCTCCTCGGCGCCGTCAACAGCGGCTACAAGCCCGAGCAGTGGTCCCCGGTCGACTCCGTGGCCTGGCTCAAGGCGATGGCCTGGAACCTCTCCGGCAACCTCCAGGAGGAGGTCGACCGCTCGCTGCTGGCCCAGGACTTCGGCCCGGACAAGATCGCCGAGCTGTACCCGGACTACCCGTACACCCGCAACGGCACCATCGTGAAGACGGGCACCGTCGTCGGCGACACCTACCGCCCGGCGGACGGCTCCCCGCAGTCCGGCACCCCGCAGGGCACCGCCTCCACGCAGGGCGCGGCCACCACCAAGGCCCTGCTCCAGGGCGTCACCGACCGGGTCGACAAGATGCCGCAGCTGCTCGGCCGCCCCGGCCAGGGCATCGGTTCCAACTCCTGGGTCGTCGCGGGCAGCCACACCACCACCGGCAAGCCGCTGCTGGCCAACGACCCGCACCTCGGCCCCGGCCTGCCCTCCGTCTGGTACCAGATGGGCCTGCACTGCCGCACGACGTCCCCGGCCTGCCAGTACGACGTCTCCGGCTTCACCTTCGCGGGCATGCCCGGCGTGGTGATCGGCCACAACAAGGACATCGCCTGGGGCTTCACCAACCTCGGCGCCGACGTCACCGACCTCTTCCTGGAGAAGGTCACCGGCCCGGACACGTACCAGGTGGACGGCAAGGACGAGAAGTTCGACCTCCGCAAGGAGACCATCAAGGTCGCCGGCGGCGAGGACCGCACCATCACCGTCCGCACCACCAGGACCGGCGCCCCGCTCATCTCCGACCAGAGCACCGAGCAGCAGAACGTCGGCAAGTACGCCCCCAACGGCCCCTCCGCCCCCGACCGCGGCACCACCGGCTACGGCGTCGCCCTGCAGTGGACGGCGCTCAACCCCGGCAAGACCATGGACGCCGTCTTCGAGCTGGACCGGGCCAAGAACTGGGACGAGTTCCGCAACGCCGCCAAGGACTTCGCCGTCCCCGCGCAGAACCTCGTCTACGCCGACTCCAAGCACATCGGCTACCAGGCCCCCGGCGACATCCCCGTCCGCGGCAAGGGCGACGGCACCATGCCCGCCCCCGGCTGGGACTCCTCGTACCAGTGGAAGGGCTCGATCCCCTTCACCTCCCTGCCGTACAGCCTGGATCCGTCCGTCGGGTACATCGTCACCGCCAACCAGGCCGTGGTCGACCAGAGTTACAAGCCCCTCCTGACCAAGGACTGGGAGTACGGCACCCGCGCCAAGGAGATCACCGACCAGATCGAGGGCCTGCTCAAGAACAACGGCAAGATCTCGCCGGACGACATGCAGAACCTCCAGCTGGACAACACCAGCATCATGGCCAAGACGCTCGTCCCCCTACTGCTCAAGCAGCAGATCGACGACCCGTACGTGCGCGAGGCCCAGGACCTGCTCAAGGACTGGAACTACCACCAGGACGCCGACTCGGCCGCCGCCGCCTACTACAACGGCGTCTGGCGCAACCTGCTGAGCCTCGCCTTCGGCCAGAAGTTCCCGGCCGACCTGCGCGCCAAGGACAACTGCCTGCTCGCCCGCCGCCAGGACGACCCGACCAAGCCGGACAGCACCGCCAGGATCGTCACCGAGTGCGGCACCCGGGACCCGGGCAAGGCCCAGCCGGACGGCGGCGACCGCTGGACGGAGGTCGTGCGCCAGCAGCTCGACAAGCCCGACAGCTCCTGGTGGACGTACATCGACTCGGACCACAAGGAGCAGAAGGGCCTCGACAACCTCCTCAAGGAGGCCATGAAGAACGCCCGCCAGGACCTCACCACCCGCCTGAGCAAGGACGTCTCCACCTGGAGCTGGGGCCGCCTGCACAAGCTGGAGCTGCGCGAGCAGACCATGGGCACCGACGACTCCTCGATCGCCTCCGGCCTCGTCCACAAGCTGCTCAACCGCGGCCCGTACCGCCTCTCCGGCGGCTCCGCGGCCGTCGACGCGGCGGGCTGGAACGCGGCGGCCGGCTACCAGGTCGACTGGATCCCGTCGATGCGGATGGTCGTCGACCTGAACGACCTGGACTCCTCCCGCTGGGTCAACGTCGGCGGCGCCTCCGGCCACGCCTTCCACGCCAACTACAACGACCAGACGGACCTCTGGCTCAAGGGCAAGCTGCTCACCTGGGCCTACACCCCGGACGCGGTCGAGAAGGCCACCAAGCACAAGCTGGTGCTCACCACCGGCTGACGCACGGAGCCGCAGCGGCCCCGCCCCCTCCGAGGGAGCGGGGCCGCTGCGCGTCCTCAGCCCAGCCGGTGCACCCCGCCCGGCGTCACGGCCAGGTCCACCGCCCGGTCGTGCTCCTCCGCCGGCACCCGCTCCAACAGCTCCGACCCGTACAGCAGCACCGCCAGCACCGGCCGCGCCCCCGCCCGCTCCAGCCGCGCCAGCACCCGGTCGTAACTGCCCCCGCCGCGCCCCAGCCGCAGCCCGCGCCGGTCCACCGCCAGCCCCGGCAGCAGCACCACCGACGCCCCCGTCACCGCCTCCGGCCCCAGCCTCGGCCCGACCGGCTCCAGCAGCCCCCGCCCGGCCGGCTCCAGCGCCCCGGGCCCCGCGTACTCCGCCCAGTCCAGGTCGTTGTCCGGCAGCAGGACGGGCAGCAGCACCCGCACCCCGCGCCCGCGCAGCGCGTCCAGCAGCGGACGCGTCCCCGGCTCCGCGCCCACCGAGACGTACGCGGCCACCGTGGCCCCCGCCCGCGCCAGCTCCCCGGCGTGCCCGGCCAGCCCCAGGGCCGCCGCCTCCCGCTCCTCGGCCGACAGCGCACGGCGCTGCGCCAGCAGCCGTGTCCTCAGCCCGCTCTTCTCGTTGTGCATCAGATCCTCCGCGTCACACGCCCTGCACCTCCGCCGAGCCTGCCACGGGAAAGGTCCCCGATTGTCCACGCCGCTGCTGGTCCAGGCCCTGGCCGCCCTGAGCGCCCCCGCCCTGGCCGGCACCACCGTGTTCGGGCTGCGGCTGCGCCGCCGTACGGCCGAGGCCGCCGCCCGGGAGGCAGGGCTGCGCGAGCGCACGGCCGAACTGGAGTCCCGCTGCGCCGACTTGGAGCGCACCGCCTCCTGCGATCCGCTCACCGGCGTGTGGAACTACCGCCACCTCCAGCTCACCCTGGACCGCGAGATCGAGCGCGCCCGCCGGGCCGAGCACAGCGAACTCGCCGAGGGCCCGCGCCCGTTGGCCGTCCTGCTGCTGGAGATCGCCGGGTTCGAGGCCGTCGTCGCCGAGCACGGCCGAGGCCGGGCCGGAGCCGTGCTGCGCGACCTCGCCCAGCGCCTGGCGATGGAGATCCGCCGCGCGGACACCCTCGGGCGCTACAGCGGCGAGGAGTTCCTCGTCGTCCTGCCCGACACCGGGGCCGAGGGCGCCACCCAGGTCGCCGAACGCCTGGTCTGGTCCGTGCGCCGCCACCTGCTGCTCGACTGGTCCTCCGGCACCCGCGAGCCCCGCCCCGCGCACGGCAACGGCCTGACCGCCGCCGTCGGCGTCGCCGTCCTGCCCGAGGACGGCGCCCACGCCGCCGTCCTGCTGCGCGCCGCCGACCGCGCCCTCGCCGAGGCCCGCGCCGCCGGGGGCGACTGCTGGAGGCAGGCGGGGGCGGGAACGGGGGCCCCGCAGGAGCGGCCGACTGCTGAACGTGACCGTTCGGAAAAGACGGGTAGTGTGTCGGCCTGTGCCGGACGGGAGCCCCTCGCCCCGCCCGTCGCCTCCCATTCGCCTGCCACCGTGGCCGGGCCCCGCGACCTGCTGCCCTAGCGGAGCGACCGCGCCCGGCCGGGTGAAAACATGCCTGAGTAAGGTAAACGCATGACGACGACCAGCTCCCGAATTCCGGTCACCAAGGCAGTGGTCCCCGCGGCCGGCCTGGGCACCCGCTTCCTCCCGGCCACCAAAGCGACGCCGAAGGAGATGCTGCCGGTCGTCGACAAGCCGGCCATCCAGTACGTCGTCGAGGAGGCCTCCTCCGCGGGCCTGTCCGACATACTCATGGTCACCGGCCGCAACAAGCGCGCCCTGGAGGACCACTTCGACCGGGCCTACGAGCTCGAGGAGCTGCTCGTCCGCAAGGGCGACGAGGACCGCCTGCGCCGCGTGCGCGAGTCCGTCGAGCTGGCCAACATGCACTACGTCCGCCAGGGCGACCCGAAGGGCCTCGGCCACGCCGTCTCCGTCGCGGAGCAGCACGTCGCCGGCCAGCCCTTCGCCGTCCTCCTCGGCGACGACCTGATCGACCCGCGTGACCCGCTGCTCTCCCGCATGATCGAGGTCCAGCAGGAGTTCGGCGGCTCCGTCGTCGCCCTCATGGAGGTCGAGCCCTCCCAGATCCACCTCTACGGCTGCGCCGCCGTCAAGGCCAACGGCTTCGGCGAGGACGTCTTCGAGGTGACCGACCTCGTCGAGAAGCCCGAGCCCGGCGAGGCCCCGTCCAACTACGCCGTCATCGGCCGCTACGTCCTCGACCCGCTGGTCTTCGACGTGCTGCGCGACACCCCGCCCGGCCGCGGCGGCGAGATCCAGCTCACCGACGCCCTGCGCGAGCTCACCACCCGCGACCCGGCCGAGGGCGGCCAGGTCCACGGCGTCCTCTTCAAGGGCCGCCGCTACGACACCGGCGACCGCGCCGACTACCTGCGCGCCATCGTCCGCCTCGCCGCCGAACGCGAGGACCTCGGCCCGGAGTTCCGCACCTGGCTGCGCTCCTTCGTCGCCACCGAGCTCCAGGACTGACCTCCAGAGAAGAGAGCGAGCCGTCGATGACCGGTTCCCCGCAGCACCGCACCACGCCTTCAGCCTGTTGTGACGCATCCGGGGACCGGGCACCGGCGGCTCCTCGTCCGTGGACCGTCGACGAGCACCTCGTCGACGTGCTCGCCGAGGTCGGCCCGCTGCCGCCCATCGAGCTGCAACTCCTCGACGCCCAGGGCTGCCGGCTGGAGGAGGACGTGCGTGCGGGCGGGGACCTCCCGCCCTTCGACAACAGCTCGATGGACGGCTACGCCCTGCGCACCGCCGACACGGCCGGCGCCACCGACGCCTACCCCTCGGTGCTCTCGGTGGTCGGCGACATCGCCGCCGGCGCGGAGGACCTCCCCCGGGTCGGCCCCGGCCAGGCCGCCCGGATCATGACCGGAGCCCCCCTGCCGCCCGGCGCCCAGGCCGTCGCCCCGGTCGAGTGGACGGACGGCGGCACCGGCACCGGCGCGCCCGCCGCCGCGATGACCGCCCCCGTCGACGACGAGGAGGTCCGGGTCCTGCGCCCGGTCGCCGAGGGTGCGCACATCCGCCGCCGCGGCAGCGACGTCACCGCCGGGGAGACGGTCCTGACCGCCGGCACCCGGCTCGGCCCCACCCAGCTCGGCCTGCTCGCCGCGATCGGCCGGGCCACCGTCAAGGTCCGCCCGCGCCCCCGGGTCGTGGTGCTCTCCACCGGCAGCGAGCTCGTCCAGCCCGGTGAGCCGGTCGGCCCCGGCCGGATCGCCGACTCCAACAGCTTCACCCTCACCGCCGCCGCCCAGGAGGCCGGCGCCATCGCCTTCCGCGTCGGCGCCGTCCCCGACGACGCCGACGTGCTGCGCGCCGTCCTGGAGGACCAGCTCGGCCGCGCCGACCTGATCGTCACCAGCGGCGGCGTCAGCGTCGGCGCGTACGACGTGGTCAAGGAGGTCTTCGAGTCCTACGGCGGCGTGGACTTCCGGAGCCTGCGGATGCAGCCCGGCAAGCCGCAGGGCTTCGGCCGGATCGGCGGCCGCACCGGGGTGCCGCTGCTGGCCCTGCCCGGCAACCCGGTGAGCGCGTACATCTCCTTCGAGTTGTTCGTCCGCCCGGTCATCCGCACCATGCTCGGCGCCGCCGACGTCCACCGCCCGGTGGTCCGCGCGGTCTGCCCCGTCGCCCTGCGCTCCCCGGCCGGCCGCCGCCAGTTCCTGCGCGGCTCCTACGCCCCGGCGGAGGGCGTGGTCCGCCCGGTCGGCGGCGCGGACTCGCACCTGGTCGGGGCGCTGGCCCGCGCCGACTGCCTGATCACCGTCCCCGAGGCCGTCACCGAGCTGCCCGCCGGCAGCGAGGTCGACGTGGTGTTGCTGGACTCCTGAGCGTCGGGGCCCCGCTGGAGGCGAACGGGCGGTCAAAGAGCTGTACGGTAGCGCGGTATTCCGCCCGCGCGCCCCTGGAGTTCCCCGTGACGACACCGCCCCCAGGCGACCGCCTGACCCACGTCGACGACCAGGGCGCGGCCCGGATGGTCGACGTCTCCGAGAAGGCCACCACCGCGCGCACGGCCGTCGCGGCCGGCCGGGTCAGGGTCTCCCCGAAGGTGGTCGAGCTGCTGCGCGGCGAGGGCGTCCCCAAGGGCGACGCCCTCGCCGTCGCCCGGATCGCCGGGATCATGGGCGCCAAGCGCACGCCCGACCTGATCCCGCTCTGCCACCCGATCGCCGTCTCCGGCGTCAAGGTCGACCTCGTCGTCGCCGACGACGCCGTGGAGATCACCGCCACCGTGAGGACGGCCGACCGCACCGGCGTCGAGATGGAGGCGCTGACCTCCGTGACGGTCGCCGCGCTGACCGTCATCGACATGGTCAAGGCCGTCGACAAGGGCGCCGCCATCGAGTCCGTCCGCGTCCTCAGCAAGACCGGCGGCAAGAGCGGCGACTGGTTCGCCCCGGAGGTGGAGGCGTGAAGGCACTGGCCGTCACCGTCTCCAACCGCGCCTCCGCCGGCGTCTACGAGGACCGGGGCGGCCCCCTGCTGGTCGCCGGCCTGACGGCGATGGGCTTCACCGCGGACGGCCCCCGGGTCGTCCCCGACGGCGAGCCGGTGGAGGCCGCCCTGCGCGAGGCCGTGGCGGCCGGCTACGACGTGGTGCTGACCACCGGCGGCACCGGCATCTCGCCGATGGACCTCACCCCCGAGATGACCGCCCGGGTGATCGACCGCGAGATTCCCGGCATCGCCGAGTCGATCCGCGCCCGCGGCCGCGAGAAGGTGCCGACCTCGGCGCTCTCCCGCGGGCTGGCCGGGCTCGCCGGTCGTACCCTGATCGTCAACCTGCCGGGCTCGACCGGCGGCGTCAGGGACGGCCTGGCCGTCCTGGAGCCGCTGCTCGCCCACGCCGTCGACCAGCTCCGCGGCGGGGACCACCCCCGGCCCGACGCCTCCGACCCGGGGGCCCCAGCATCCAGGAGCGGGCACTGAACGCCGGCTGGCCGGTGGAACTCCACGAGGGGGAGGTCGTGCTGCGCCCGATCCGGCGCCGCGACCAGGGGGAGTGGCAGGAGATCAGCCGCCGCAACCGCGACTGGCTGCGCCGCTGGGAGGCCACCGTCCCGCCCGGTCCGGCCGGCCAGGCCGCCGGCCCGCGCCCCACGTACCGGCAGATGGTCCGCTTCCTGCGCAACGAGGCGACGGCCGGCCGGATGCTGCCCTTCGTCGTGGTCCACAAGGGCCAGATGGTGGGGCAGTTGACGGTCGGCGGGATCACCTGGGGCTCGATGTGCTCCGCCAACATCGGCTACTGGGTCGACGAGGCGGTGGCCGGCCGGGGCATCATGCCGACCGCCGTGGCGCTTTCCGTGGACCACTGTTTCCGCACCATGGGGCTGCACCGGATCGAGGTCTGCATCCGCCCGGAGAACCGCCCCAGCCGCCGGGTGGTGGAAAAGCTCGGCTTCCGCTCGGAGGGAATCCGCCCGCGCTATCTCCACATCGACGGCGACTGGCGCGACCACCTGGTGTACGCACTGACCGCCGAGGAGGTTCCCGAGGGGATGCTGGAGCGCTGGCGGGCTCTCAGTTCCGGCCGCGAGCCGAATAATTGAATATATGTTCGAAAGAAATATCGATATGGCATCGGCGCCGCACCGGACCGGCACAAATACCGGCAAAATAGTCGGAGAATCAGCTTGATCACACGACACGCCGCGCCAAATTGCTGCCGCGCCTTCCCCGGCGCCCCTACGGTGTGAATCGTGAGCAGTAGTGGCCTTATCTACGCCGTCATCGTAGGGGCCTGGGCCGCCTATCTGGTGCCGATGTGGCTCCGCAGGCAGGACGAACTCAACGAGGCGCGCCCGACGGAACGCTTCAGCACCGCCATCCGCCTGCTGGCGGGGCGTTCGGGGCTGGAGCGGCGGGCGGCCCGGGCCCTGGGCGACGAATCGCGTGACGAGACGAACAGCGACGACGGCCTCCCCGTACGGGACGAGGCCGCCTCCGGCGATCCCGCCGCACGGGAGCCCGAGCCCCCGGCCGAACGGCCGGCCCCCGCGCCGACCCCGGCCCCCGCACAGGCCGCCCCCGGCGGTCCGGAGCGCCGGGCGCGGCTGCTGGCCCGGCGGCGGCGGATGGTCACCGTCCTCTTCCTCGCCTTCGCCCTCGGCGCCGTCGCCGCGGCGGTCCTCGGCCTGGCCTTCCTCTGGGTCCCGGCCGTCCCGGCCCTCCTCCTCACCCTCTACATCGGCCACCTGCGCCGACTGGAGCGCGTGCGGTACGAGGTGAAGCTGGACCGCGACCGGGCCGCCCAGGCCGCCGAGCGGCTGCGCAAGCGCGAGCAGCAGCGGGCGGCGAGCACGGAGGCCGCCACCGAGCTCCACGCCGCGCACCGGCCCGAGGAGCCCGCCGCCCCGGCGGAGCCCGTCCGGGAGCGGGCCGGACGGCGGCCGCACCTGCGGCTGGCCACCGAGCCGACCGCCTCCGCCGTCGCCGAGGCGACCGAGCACGAGGAGTGGGTCGACGGCATGCGCGAGCGCGGAGCGGCCGGCCCGGACTCCTGGGAGCCCGTGCCCGTCCCGCGGCCGACGTACGTCACGGCGCCGGTCGCCCCCCGGGTCTCCCGGGGCCTCGACCTCTCCGCCCCCGGCACCTGGACGGCCGGCCGCCCGGCCGAGCCCCGCAACACCCCGCTGTTCGACCAGTACGCCGAGGCCCCGGCTCCCGAGTCCCGCCCCCGCGCCGCCAACGAATGAGGTGGGTGACCACCCCCGACCAGGGGGTGGTCATGACCCTCCTCCGAAAGGTGCTAGAGTTTCTTCTCGTTGGGGCTGTGGCGCAGTCCGGTAGCGCACCTCGTTCGCATCGAGGGGGTCAGGGGTTCGAATCCCCTCAGCTCCACCCAATGAAGTCCCGCCGGGAGGCAACTCCCGGCGGGACTTCGCTTTTCCCGGGTTGTCGCGTGCCGGGCGGGCCGTACGGGTCGAACAGGAAGAACGGCCCGAACGGGCTGGACGGTTCGAACGGACGGGGGCGCTGTGTCGGGGGTCACAGCGGTGTCAGGAGTGTGTTTCTGACGCGGTTTGGGGCTCAGGGGGGTCGGTTATGGTGGGTTGGCCCAGACGCTGACGCCGGAACGATCTGGTCTATCTCAACGGGGTGCCATAGCGGTGCGCGAGTTCGGTCTTTCACGGGGGGCGCGCCGAGGCGGCCCGCAGCTGCTCGGGGGAGCACGGTCGACCGGGAGATCGAGAGCCTGGACCATCGGGGCGGCCGTCCTCGCGGTGCTGTCCATCGCGGTGTTCACGCTCCAGCGGCACCAGCACGGGGCGAGCATGGTCGACATGCTGGTCTACCGGGCGGAGGGCCAGGCCGTCGTGAACGGCGAGGACCTCTACGCGATGCGCCTGCCCGGATGGGACCTCCCGGCCACCTACCCGCCGTTCGCGGCGATGCTGTTCGTGCCGAGCACCTGGTTCGACGTGAGCACCCTGCGCGTCCTGGTGATGCTGGGCAACTACGCGCTGCTGGCCCTCGCCGCCTTCCTCTCCTTCCGGCTGGCCGGCTGGCCCGCCGAGCGCAACCGCGCGGCCGCCGTGTTCCTCGCCGTCGGCGTCGGGGTCTGGCTGGAGCCGGTCTACACCACCTTCCAGTACGGCCAGGTGAACCTGGCGATCCTCTGCCTGGTCCTGTGGGACCTCACCCGCCCGGACCGCTCCCCGCTCAAGGGCGTGGGCATCGGCCTGGCCACCGCGATCAAGATCACCCCGGGCCTGTTCGCCGTCTACCTGCTGCTGACCGGCCGCGTCCGCGCCGCCGTGGTCTCCGGCGTCACCTTCCTGGCGGCCGGGCTGATCGGCTGGGCCGCGCTGCCGGACGCCTCGTACGGCTTCTGGACGAACTACCTGTGGGACCCGAGCCGGGTCGGCGTGACCGTCCTGGTCGACAACCAGTCGCTGCGCGGGGCGGTCTGCCGGCTGCTCGACGTCAACGACCCCGGCACGGTCGGGCTGATCGCCTCGGCGCTCGTCGCCTCCCTCGGGATCGCGGTGGCGGTGCTGGCCGGGCGCTCCGTCCGGGTGCTGCGCCGGGCCGACGCCTGGGGCGGGGTGTGCACGGCGCTCACCGCGCTGCTGGTCTCGCCGATCAGCTGGACCCACCACTGGGTCTGGTGCCTGCCACTGCTCGTCCTGCTGGCCGCCGAGGCCCGGACGCTGGGCCGCAGGGTGCTGCTCGGCGTGACGGCGGCGGTGTTCCTCTCGCACGTGATGTGGGCGGTGCCGCACCGCTGGGGCCGGGAGGTCGGCTGGAACTGGCAGCTGGCCGGCTCGATCTACCCGCCGATCGGCATCGCGATCCTGGTGATCATCGGCCTGCGGCTGTACGGGGTGTGGCGCCGCGCCGCCGGGGAGGGCGACGCCTGGGCGCTGCCCGCCTCCGCCCTCGACCACGACGACGCACTGACGAAACAGGGCTGACGTGACCACCGAGACCACCGAGAGCACCGCGACAGGGACCGCCGCGACGCCGACGGCGGCCGTCGCACCGGTCGGAGGGGCCGGACGGGCCTCGCGGCTCGGGGCCGTCCTCACTCCGCGCCGGCGCGGCCTGCTGCTGACGCTCCTCTGCTTCGCCGCCACGGCCGCGGTCGGCCTCCAGGGCTGGGTGTCCGTCGGGCTCGGCGGATTCGACCTCGGCATCTTCGACCAAGGGGTGCGCGGCTACGCCCACTTCGGGCTGCCGGTCTCCACGCTCAAGAGCTACCACCACGAATTCCCGCCCGGCTTCTCGCTGTTGGGCGACCACTTCTCGCCCGTCCTGGCGCTGATGGCGCCGCTGTACTGGATCTGGGACGACCCGCGCACGCTGATCCTCGGTCAGTCCCTGCTGTTCGCCGCCGGGGTGCCGCTGATCCGCCGCGTCACCGCGCACTGCTTCGCCGCCGCCGAGCCGCGCACCGCCCGCCGGGCCGCCGACCTCGCCGGGCTGACGTACGCGCTCGGCTGGCCGCTGCTCGTCGCCGCCCGGGTCGGCTTCCACGAGGTGGCCTTCGCCGTCCCGCTGACCCTGCTGATGCTGGAGCGCGGCCTCGCCCGCCGGTACGGCACGGTGGTGCTCGCGGCCGTGCTGCTGTGCTGCACCAAGGAGGACCTCGGCCTGATGGTCGGTGCCTACGGGCTGGTGCTGCTGCTGCGCACCCGCCGTACGCCGGACCGCGCGGGCCGCTTCACCGGGATCGGCCTGCTGGTCGGCGGGCCGCTGGCCTCGGCGGTGGCGATCAAGTGGCTGATCCCCGCGATGGGCGGGGAGCCGGGCTACTACTGGAACTACAAGGCGCTCGGCGAGGACGGCGGGGACGCGCTGCGCCACCTGCTGCACAACCCGTTCCTGCTGGTGCAGACCGCCTTCGACCAGCCGCTCAAGCCGCTGCTGCTGCTCTGGCTCTTCGGCACCCTGCTGCTCCTGCCGCTGCGCTCGGCCACCGTGCTGTGCCTGGTGCCGCTGCTGGCCGAGCGCATCCTGTCCAGCAACCCCAACCACTGGTCGGTCGCCCGGCACTACGACTCGATGCTGTGGCCGATCCTGCTGGTCGCCTCGATCGAGGTGCTGGGCCGCCTCAGCGCCGCCGACCGCCCGGAGAGGACGGTGCGCAGGGCGCGGCTGATGGGCCTGGGCGTGACCGGGATCGCGCTGGTCGCCGCCGTGCCGATCGGGCT
Source organism: Kitasatospora sp. NPDC101183 (assembly GCF_044767945.1). Taxonomy (NCBI): domain Bacteria; kingdom Bacillati; phylum Actinomycetota; class Actinomycetes; order Kitasatosporales; family Streptomycetaceae; genus Kitasatospora; species Kitasatospora sp. NPDC101183. The sequence goes on from NZ_JBIWOW010000007.1 coordinate 287,711, forward strand.
GGCGCAGCTGGCCGTGCCGTCCTCCTGGGAGCCCCGGGCGAGCGAGGCCGCGCTGGTGCGGGCCGCCGCGCTGATCCCGGACGGCGCCTCGGTGGAGGCGGACAACCAGATCGCGCCGCGGCTGACGGCGCGGACGAACGTGGTGCTGGTGGACGGGACGCCGCGCGGGCGGGAGTACGTGCTGACCCGTTCGGACAAGCGCTCCTTCCCGTTCAAGACGGACAAGGAGCAGGCCGCCCGGATCGAGCTGCTGCTGGCGCACGGGTACCGGCAGGTGTGGGCCGAGGACGGCGTGGTGCTGCTGCACCGGGAGGGCACCGAGCCGATCCCGGGCGAGCACGTGCCGGGGCCGGGCAGCACGCCGGTGCAGGACGAGGTGCCCCCGGACGTGGGGCACGACCTCTTCCGGGGCTGAGACCTCAGGGGAACGACCGAGGGCCGGCCGGAGAGATCCGGCCGGCCCGCGGTCGTACGGGGCGGGTGCTCAGTGGCGCTCGGCGTAGCCCTCGTGGTGGTGAGGGGTGCCGGACTGCGGCGGCACGGAGCCGTAGCGGCCCGGCCGGTGGCCGCGGGGGTGCCGGGTGAGGCTGTAGCCCAGGACGCCGGCCAGCGCGGCCAGGAAGCCGCCGCCGATCGTCCAGTACCAGCGGCTGTTCCAGCCGGAGAACCAGCCGGTGTACCAGTGGTCCTCCTGGGCCACCGGGGCGGCGGCCTTGGCGGTGGAGGCGCCGCCGCCCACCGGCGGGACGAGCGGGGCCTTGAGCTCCCCGCCCTCCGGCTGGGCGTTGTCGGCGTTGCCCTTGGCCGCGACGTGCAGCTGGACGGAGGCGGCCAGGCCCAGGTCGGACTGCGGGACGTCGGTGACCGACAGCCGGACGTAGTACGTGCCGGGCAGCGGGTCGCCGGACCAGGGCTCGGCCCAGGTGCGGACCTCGCGCAGGGTGCAGCTGAGCTGGACGCTGGTCGCGGCCTGGTCGCCGGTGGCGTTCTGGGTGCCGGCGGTGCAGGCCTGGCGGCGGCGCAGGCCGTCGAAGACCTCCACCGTCCAGGTCTGCGGGCCGTGGCGGTCCGTGGAGGGGGCCAGGTCGACGCCCAGGGTGATCGTCGGGGTCTGGCCCTCGGCGGCGCCGAAGGCCCAGTACAGGTAGTCGCCGGTGGAGGCGGCGACCTTGGCGTCCTGGCCGGGGGAGAGGTTCACGGCGGTCAGGAAGGTGGTGCCGGCCTTGGTGGCCGGGGCCGGGGTGCCGCCCGAGCCCGCGGAGGGCGAGGCGGAGGCCGAGGGCGAGGCTGCGGAGGCCGCCGGGGCGCCGAGGGCGAGGGCGAGGGCGGGCAGCAGGGCGAGGGCGGCGAGGGCGCCGCGGAAGGTCGTACGCATGATCAGTTCTCCCGCCAGACGGAGATGCGCCAGCGGGCGATCCAGCCGAAGACCAGGCCGAAGAGCAGGCCGGCCAGGGTGAGGGTGAGCAGGAGGATCCAGCCACGGCCGAGGCCCATCGCGGCCCCCTCGGGGGCGGGCGAGGCGGCGGCCAGGTCGATGGTCAGCTCGACCGGCATGCCGGGGTCGGCCAGGACGCCGGACTGCGGTGAGGCCGAGTTGCTGACGACCAGGCAGACGGTGGTGTCGGGCTTGTCCTTGTCCTTGGCCGAGCTGCTCGGGCTCGCGGTGACGTAGCCCTTGGAGTCGTCGGTGGACCAGCGCAGGCCCGTGGAGACCACGTCGGTGCGGCTGCTTCCGGCGTCGGTGCCGCGGACCAGCTCCTGGCCGGTCGCGCTGGTGGCCTGCAGCAGGACGCCGTAGTCCCGGTTCACCGCGCGGTCGAGCGAGACGCTGACGGAGGCGCGCAGCTCCTGGCCGGACTTGACCGGGACCTTGTAGACGCGGTGCTCGGAGAACTTCTCACGGTCGCTGTAGACGCCGGGCGCGAGCACCGGGGCGTTCTCGCACTTGTCGGTGCCCGCGGTCTTGACCGGGGTCACCGTGTAGGTGTCGTTGGTGCGGTCGACCAGCTGCTTCACCTTGTCGGTGAGCTGCTGCGGGGAGCGGACGTCGGTGTAGGTGCCGCCGGTCGCGTTGGCGATGCAGAGCAGCTGCTGGCGGGTCTTGTCGTCGTGCGCCAGGCCGAGGGTGTCGACCACCAGGTGGATGCCCTGGGAGGCGAGTTCGCGGGCGACGTCGCAGGGGTCGGGCGGGGTGCAGGTGTCCTCGCCGTCGGTGATCAGCACCACGCGGCGGGTGGTCTCGCCCTTGCCGAGGTCCTGGGCCGCGCCGCGCAGGGCCAGGCCCATCGGGGTCCAGCCGGTGGGCCGCAGGGTGGCGACGGCGGTCTTGGCCTCGACCTTGTTGGTCCTGCCGACCGGGAACAGCACCTTGGTGTCCTGGCAGCCGATGTTCTTGTCGTTGCCGGGGTAGGTCGCGCCCAGGGTGCGGATGCCGAACTCGGTCTCCGGGGGCAGGGCGTCGATCACCTCGTTCAGCGACTGCTGGGCCACCGAGATGCGGCTCTTGCCCTGGATGTCGGTGGCGGTCATGGAGCCGCTGACGTCCAGGATCAGGTCGACCCTGGGGGCCTCCTTCGGGGCTGCGGGGGTGGCGCCCGCTGTGGGTTCGTCGGCGTGGGCGGGCACGCCCAGCAGCAGCGAGGCGCCGGTTATCGCCAGGGCGGCCAGCAGGCTGCCGAGCCTGGTCTTCGGTCGTCGTCCGGTGTTCACGCGGCGATCCTAGGGATCATCAGTTCGTCAAGGCCAAACGAGGGCCGGACTTCACGCCGCCCTCACAGGGGCCTCGCTAGCCTTCGTACGCCACGGACGGGAGGCGGGGGCGCGGATGGAGCTGACGGCGGTCGGCAAACGGTACGGGCGGGGCGGCCGCTGGATCCTGCGCGAGGTCCATCTCTCGGTCGCGGCAGGTGAGTTGGTGCGGATCGCCGGGGCAAACGGGAGCGGCAAGTCGACGCTGCTGCGGTTGGCGGCCGGGATCGAGCGGCCCAGCACCGGCACGGTGGCCCGGCCCGGCCCCGTCGCGTACGTCCCCGAACGCTTCCCGCCGGCGCTGCCGTTCGACGCCGCCTCCTACCTGCTGCGGACGGGCCGGGTGCACGGGCTGACGGCCGCGCAGGCGCGGAGGCGGGCGGGGGAGTGGCTGGATCGGTTCGGCATCGCGGACCGGGCGGGCACGCCGCTGAGCCGGCTGTCGAAGGGCACCTGTCAGAAGGTCGCGGTGGCACAGGCGCTGATGGCCGAGCCCCGGGTGCTGCTGCTGGACGAGGCTTGGACGGGGCTGGACCCGCAGGCCCGGGCGGTGCTGGACGAGGCGGCCGCCGAGCGGGCGGCGCGGGGCGGCGCCGTGCTGTTCGTGGACCACGACCCGGCACGGCTGGCCGGGCGCACCGCCGCCGTCCACCGGGTCGGCGCGGACGGCGCCCTGAGCGCGGAGCGGGAGGAGTCGGCGCGGGCCGGCCCGGTGGTGGAGATCGAGGTGGACCTGCCGGACGGCTCCCCGCTGCCCGAGCGGCTGCCCGGCGCGCCGGAGGCGACGGCCCTGGGCGGGACGGCGGTGCGGCTGGCGGTGTCCTCCGCGCACTCGGACGCGCTGCTGCGCAGCCTGCTGGTGGGCCGCCCGGGCGTCCGGGTGCTGGCGGTGCGGCGGCGTGGGGCGGAGCGGTGAGGCAGGTCGGGGCGCTGACGCGGTACCACCTGGAGCTGCTGCTGCGCTCGCACGCCTGGCTGCCGCCGTTCCTCGCGTTCGCGCTGCTGATGGTGCTCGGGGTGACGCAGGGCGATCCGCTGCTGGGCGGGCTGGGGTACGGCGCGGGGGTGCTGGTGCCGGTGAGCGCCTGGTACGTCCGGGCCGCGCTGAACGCCGAGCCGCCGGCTTCGCGGGCCTGCCTGGTCGCGGCGGCGGGCGCGGCGCGGGTGCACCTGGGGGCGCTGCTGGCGGCGCTGACGGCGGGTCTGGTGCTGGCGGCGGCCTCGGTGGCGGGGCTGTGGGCGGTGAGCGGGCCGGTGGCGGACAAGGGGGCGCAGTCCGCCCCGGGGGTCGGTGAGGCGCTGACGGCGGGTCTGCCGGCCGTGGTGGTCTGCGTGCTGGCGGGAGTGCTGGCCGGGGCGCTGGGCAACCGGCCGGTGCTGGTCCGCTCGCCGTACGGCGTCCTGGCGACCCTGGGGCTGTCCGCGGCGGTGCTGGTGGTGCCGGGCTCCCCGGCGAACGCGGCGGTGAGCGGCCTGGTGGCGGCGGCGCGGACGGGCCGGGTGGCGGCGCCCTGGACGGAACTGCTGGTCGCCGCCGCCCTGTTGGCGCTGGCCGGCGCGGGGGCGGCCGCGCTGGCGGGGCGCCGTAGCGCGTAGGGCCCCGGGACACACCGGGTCGAAGAACCGATAACCATGGATAACCCTCGTTAGGGTGCGAATTCGGGGCACGGCCCGCCCCGTCCGACACCCTGGAGGGACCTCATGGCGACACCCTCCGCCGTGACGAGGTCCGCCGCCGGGCCCGGTCGGCCGGTGCGGCCGAGGCGCACCACCGAACTCGTCCTGGTCGTGGCGGCCGTCCTGGCCGCCGTGTTCGGCTACATCGAGGTCGGGGTCAACCTGGACGGCGAGGTGCCGGCCGACGCCGCGCAGTACGGCGCGGCGCTCGGGGTGCTCGCGCTGGGGGCGCACGCCGTCGTCCGGTGGCGGGCCCGGTACGCGGACCCGCTGCTGCTGCCGATCGCCGTGCTGCTCAACGGGATCGGCCTGGTGGTGATCTACCGGCTCGACCGCGCGACCCCGGGCCGGGAGGCGGCCTCCACCCAACTGCTCTGGTCGGCCCTGGGGGTGGCGCTGTTCGTCGCGGTGCTGCTGCTGGTGCGCGACCACCGCAGGCTCCAGCGCTACGCCTACCTCGGCGCGCTGGTGGCGCTGGTCCTGCTGGTGCTGCCGGCGTTCTTCCCGCCGGTGTACGGCTCCCGGATCTGGGTCGTGGTCGGCCCGCTGTCCTTCCAGCCGGGGGAGTTCGCCAAGGTCCTGCTGGCCGTCTTCTTCGCCGCCTACCTGGCGGTGCACCGGGACGCGCTGGCGCTGACCGGCCGCCGGGTGTGGCGCTGGCAGCTGCCGCGCGGGCGGGTGCTGGGGCCGGTGCTGCTGATCTGGGCGGCCTTCGTCGGGGTGCTCGTCCTGGAGACCGACCTCGGGACGGCCCTGCTGTACTTCGGCCTCTTCGTGGTGATGCTCTACGTGGCCACCGCGCGCACCGGCTGGATCGCGATCGGCCTGGGCCTGGCCGCGGCCGGCGCGGTGGCGGTGGGTTGGCTGTCCCCGCACGTGCACAGCCGGGTGACGGACTGGCTGGACCCGTTGGGCTCGATCGCGCAGGGCCGGGGGGCCAACCAGATCGCCCAGTCGCTGTTCGCCTTCGCCTGGGGCGGGGAGCTGGGCACGGGGCTGGGCAACGGGCACTCGGTGCTGATCGGCTTCGCCGCCAAGTCGGACTTCATCCTCGCCACCATCGGCGAGGAGCTGGGCCTGACCGGGCTGTTCGCCCTGTTCCTGCTGTACGCGCTGCTGGTCTCCCGGGGCTTCAGGACGGGCATCGCGCTGCGCGACCCGTTCGGGCGGCTGCTGGCGATCGGGCTGGCCGCGATGGTGGGCCTTCAGGTGTTCGTGGTGGCGGGCGGGGTGCTGGCACTGATCCCGCTGACCGGGATGACCCTGCCGTTCGTCGCCCAGGGAGGGTCCTCGGTGGTCACCAACTGGATCGTGGTCGCGCTGCTGGTGCGCATGAGTGACATTGCGCGGAGGCCCGTATGAAAGGCAACGGGCCGCAAGGGCTGCCGGGCATCTCGATCACCGGGAGACGGGCCGGCACCTTCTGCCTGCTGCTCGTCGCGGCCCTGTGCGTCCAGGCCACCCGGGTGCAGGTCTTCGAGGCGGACGGCCTGAACGGCAACTCCGCCAACCAGCGCGCCGTCCTGGAGCGGTACGCCCAGCCGCGCGGGGACATCCTGGTCGGCACCGCGCCCGTCACCACCTCGGTGTCCACCTCCGGCCGGTACGCGTACAAGCGCGGCTACACCGACGGCCCGACGTACGCGGCCGTCACCGGCTACTCCTCCCAGGCGTACGGCAACACCCAGCTGGAGGGCACCGAGGACGCCCTGCTGACCGGCACGGACGGCCGGCTGGCCGGCTGGTCCCTCCGGGACGCGGTCACCCGCCGGCAGAACCCGGGCGGGGACGTGTACACCACGCTGAACCGGGCCGCCCAGGAGGCCGCGATGGCGGGCCTGGGCCGCCAGCAGGGCGCGGTGGCCGCGATCGAGCCCGCCACCGGCCGGATCCTGGCGCTGGCCAGCACCCCGTCCTACGACCCGGGGAGCTTCGCCGGCTACGGCTCGGCCGACCAGGAGGCCTGGAACCGGCTGCGCACGGACCCGGCCCAGCCGATGCTCAACCGGGCGCTGCGCCAGACCTACCCGCCGGGCTCGACCTTCAAGGTGGTCACGGCCGCCGCCGCGCTCGCCGCCGGGGTGGTCACCGACCCGGCCGCGCCGACCGCCGCGCCCTTCCCGTACGTCCTGCCGGGCACCACCACGCCGCTGGTCAACGACACGGCCGTCTGCGACCGGCCGGGCCGCTCGCTGGCCGACGCGATGACGGCCAGCTGCAACAGCGTCTTCGGCTACCTGGGAGTGCGCGTCGGCCTGGACCGGATGGCGGCGACGGCCGAGGGCTTCGGCTTCAACGACCCGAGGCTGGACATGCCGGTGCGCCCGGCCCGCTCGAACTTCGACACCCGGATGGACGACTCCCAGCTGGCGCTCTCCTCCATCGGCCAGTTCGACACGGCGGCCACTCCGCTGGTGATGGCGATGGTCGCGGCGGGGATCGCCAACGACGGCACGGTGATGCGTCCACAGCTTGTGGACAGGCTGACGAAGGCCGACGGCACGGTGGTGCGGCGGACGGAGCCGGCCGTGTACCGGCGGGCGGTGACGCCGGAGGTCGCCGGGCGGCTGCGGAAGCTGATGACGGACGTGGTGGAGAACGGCACCGGCGGCAGCGCGAGGATCGCGGGCGCGGAGGTGGGCGGCAAGACCGGGACCGCCCAGCACGGGGTGGACAACAGCGGGACGCCGTACGCCTGGTTCATCGCCTGGGCCAGGCCGGCCGGCTCGACGGCGGTGCCGCCGGTGGCGGTGGCGGTGGTGGTCGCGGACAGTGACGCCACGGACGTGAGCGGTGGCGCCCTGGCGGCGCCGATCGCCCGCTCGGTGCTGCGGGCGGTGCTCGGAAGCCGCTGAACCGCTGGTCAGCGAACCGGAGCGAGGTGCGTTGCATGCGAAGTGTCTGGTTTGTGATGTCTGATGCGACGATTCGTACAATGCGCCGATCGGTATTGTTTGTTTGCGACACTGGTGCTTTCGCGGGGTACTGTCCCATGTTTGTTCGGTTGGTCCCCGTTGACACCCCCCAGCGTCACGGGTGACCGGCTGCTAGGACACCCTCCCCCGCCTAGAAGGACCGTGGTTTTGGCTGGCAACACCCTCGGCTCGCGCCTGCTGCGACGCAAGCCCGTCTCGTCCCTGATCGCGGAGAGTGAGGGCCACGGCCTTCCGGCGGGCGCGCCCGAGGAGGGCGGGAGGTCCGGCATCCACCTGCGCCGCACCGTCGGCCTCTGGCAGCTGTCCTCGATCGGCATCGGCGCCACCATCGGCACCGGCATCTTCTTCGTGCTCGGCACCGCGGTGCCGGACGCCGGGCCGGCCGTCATCCTGTCCTTCGTGATCGCCGCGGTCACCGCCGGGCTCACCGCGCTCTGCTATGCCGAGATGGCCTCCGCGATCCCGGTCTCCGGCTCCTCGTACTCGTACGCCTACGCCACCCTCGGCGAGGGCGTGGCCTTCGGCGTCGGCATCTGCCTGCTGATGGAGTACGGCGTCTCGGCCTCGGCGATCGCCGTCAGCTGGGCCGAGTACCTGAACAAGTTCCTCGACCTGGCCTTCGGGTTCAGGATCCCCGAGCAGCTCTCCGGCGCGCCCGGCGGCGGCCACTGGTTCAACCTGCCCGCGCTGCTGCTGGTCGCGATGGTCTGCTTCCTGCTGGTGCGCGGGGTCAGCGAGTCGGTGAAGGTCAACGCGGCCATGGTCGCGACCAAGATCGTGATCCTGCTGCTGTTCGTCGGCGTCGCCCTCACCGGCTTCCACTCCGGCAACCTGACCCCGTTCATGCCGCTGGGCATCGGCGGCGTGCAGGTCGCCGCGTCCAGCATCTTCTTCTCCTTCATCGGCCTGGACGCGGTGTCCACGGCCGGCGAGGAGGTCAAGAACCCGCGCCGCACCATGCCGATGGCGATCATCATCTCGCTGGTCGTGGTGACCCTGCTCTACATCCTGGTCGCGCTGGCCGGCATCGGCGCCCAGTCGTGGACGCAGTTCAAGGGCCAGGAGGCCGGCCTCGCCCAGATCCTCCAGGACATCACCGGCCAGAGCTGGCCCGCGATGATCTTCGCCGTCGGCGCGGTCATCTCGATCTTCAGCGTCACCCTCGTGGTGATCTACGGCCAGACCCGCATCCTGTACGCGATGGGCCGCGACGGCATGCTGCCCAAGCGCTTCGCCGAGGTCTCCCCGCGCACCGGCACGCCGGTCTGGAACACCATCGTGGTCGGCCTCGGGGTGGGCGCGCTGGCCGCGTTCGTCCCCCTGACCGTCCTGGCCGACATCACCTCGCTGGGCACCCTGGTGGCCTTCTCGGTGGTCGCCGTCGGCGTGATCATCCTGCGCCGCACCCAGCCGAACCTGCCGCGCGGCTTCAAGGTGCCCGGCTACCCCGTCGTCCCGCTGATCAGCATCGGCTTCTGCGTCTACCTGATCACCGGCCTGCACGCCGACACCTTCCGGGCCGGCGCCATCGCCCTGGCGGTCGCCGTGGTCGTCTACTTCGGCTACAGCATCAAGCACTCCAAGCTGGAGCAGGGCGAGCGGCAGGCGGCCACGGCCGACCAGCGCGCCGGCCACTGAACCGGCAGAAAAGGTACGAAAGGGGCCGTCGGGCGGATGACACCCGGCGGCCCGCACCATGTCGACCCGTCCCCGACGCCGACGCGATGGCGACAGGGCCCGTCCCCCACCCCTAACCTTCCACCATGGTGAGCACCCGCACGCCCGGCTTCTCCCGCCCGCGCGGCCGGTTCACCGGCCGCGCCAGAACGCCGGCCCCGACCCTCCACGCCGACGGCCCGTCCCGACCGGGACGGCCCCCGCGCGGCTTCTCCAGCAGACCGTTCCCCCGGCAGCGTGGCGAGAGCACCTTTCCGCCCACGCCCGATCGGCTGAATCCCGCCCGCCTCGCCTCCCTGCGCTCCGTCCAACTCCTCGGCTGCCTCGTCGCGGCCGGCTGGGCGGCGGCCTTCCCGCTCGTCTCCGACCTGGAGAACCAGCGGCTGTGGGGCCTGATCGCCGCCCCCTCCTACCTCCTCGCCGGGCTGCTCTGCCTGGTCCTGCCGCGCCGCGTCGCGGCCCGGGCGGCGGCCGCCGTCGGGCTCGTCGGCGCCGTCCTCGCCCCGCTCGCGCTGCTGGCCCTCACCGGGCGCCACCAGTCCGAGGTGATGGTCGTCGAACGCTCGGCGCACCTGCTGCTCACCACCGGCGACGCCTACCTGCCGCACACGGCGGTCGTCACCGACTACAACCCGTACCTGCCGGCGATGTCCCTGTTCGGGATGCCCCGGCAGCTGCTCGGGGACTCCAACGCCTTCACCCAGGTCGCCGGGGACGCCCGGATCTGGTTCGCCCTCGCCTTCGTCGTCTGCCTGCTGGCGGCCTGGCGGCTGCTGCGGCCCACCCGCGACCGGGCGCCGCTGCTGCCGCTGGCCGTCCTCACCGCCTCTCCGCTGATCGCCCTCGCCCTGGTGGTCGGCGGGGTGGACCTGCCGCTGATCGGCGTCTGCTGCCTGGCCATGGCGCTCGCCGAGCGGGACCGCACCGTCGCCGCCGGGCTGGTGCTGGCCCTCGCCTGCACCCTCAAGTGGACGGCCTGGCCCGCCCTGCCCGTCGCCGTCCTGCTGCTGTGGCGGCTGTACGGCCGCAGGCCCGCCGCGCGGACGGCGCTGATCGCGGTCGGGGCCAGCCTCGCCGTGATCCTGCCCGCCTGGCTGCGGCAGTCGGACGCGCTGCGCGACCAGGTCGTCCGCTTCCCGCTCGGGCTCACCGCGATCCGCACCCCGGCCGGCAGCCCGCTGCCGGGCAAGGTGCTGGCGGGCTTCGGGCCGACCGGGCACAGCATCTCGCTGGCGCTGGTCACCATCGGCGCCGTCGGCGTGGCCATCTGGCTGCTGGCCCGTCCGCCGGTCTCGGCGATCGCCGCCGCCGACCTGCTCGCCGCCGGGCTCACGATCGCGTTCATCTTCGCCCCGGCCGGGCGCTTCGGGTACCTGGGGCTTCCGGCGGTGCTGCTGATATGGCCCCGGCTGGCGGCCCGGCGCTGGAGCAGCCGCCGCCCGGCGCCCCCGCGCCGGTCGGCCGCGGAGCCCCCGCTGCCGGCCCTGCCGCGCGGCTGAGAGCGCGGAACGCCTGAGCCCGCCCCACCCTTCGCGAAGGGCGGGACGGGCTCAGGCGTTCCGTTCTAGCGGTTGGCCTTCAGCAGGGAGGCCACCGCCGGGCCGGCGGCGTCGACGCCGTGGCCGCCGCCCTGGACCTCGGCCGCGACGGCGAGGTTGCCGCGGAAGGCCGTGAACCAGCTGTTGGTGGTGGACGCGCCCTGGACCTCGGCGGAGCCGGTCTTGGCGCCCGCGTTGTCGGTGATCCCGGCCATCACCTGGCTGGCCGTGCCGCTGATCGCGGTGGCGTTCATCATCGCGCGCAGCTTGCCGGCGACCTCGGGGGAGATCGGCCGGGCCGCGGCCTGCTGCGGCAGTCCGGCGACCAGGATCGGCTGCTTGAACGCGCCGCTCTGGACGGTCGCGGTGATCGAGGCGATGGCCAGCGGGTTCATCTGGACCTTGCCCTGGCCGATGTAGTTCATCGCCTGCTCGTCCTTGCTGCCCGGCGTCGCCGGGATCTTGCCGTCGACGCTGGACAGGCCGGTCTTCCAGTCCATGCCGATGCCGTAGACGTCCTTGGCCGTGCCGGCGAGCGTCTCCGGCTTGAGGCTGGTCAGGCCCTGGTTGATGAAGGCGGTGTTGCAGGACACCATGAAGTCCTGCTGGAGGGTGTTGTTCGGGAAGGCGCCCGGGAAGTCGTTGGGGATCGCGACCGGGTTGCTGCTCTTCTCCGGGCAGGCCACCACCGTGTCGGGGTTGATCCCGGCCTCCAGCAGGGCCGTCGAGGTGACGATCTTCATCGTCGAGCCCGGCGCGAGCATGCCATTGAAGGCCCGGTTCTGGCCGTTGGAGGGCGAGTTGGCGAAGGCCAGCACGTTGCCGGTGCTCGGCTCGATCGCCACGATGGAGCCCGGCTTGCCGCCGAGGTCCGCCATCGCCTTCTCGGCGGCGGCCTGGAGGGTTCCGTCGATGGTCACCTTGAACGGCTTGGCCGGCTTCGGCTCGACGATGGTGAACAGCTTGTCCGCCGAGGCCTTGCCCGCCGGGTCGGTGATCATCACCGCGCTGCCCGCGTCCTGGTCCTTGTTCGGGTCCGGCGGCAGCAGCTTGTGGGCGTTGTCCTGGAGGTTGCTCAGCAGAGCCGTGGTGATCGAGGGGCTCTGCAGCTGCTTGCCGTTGCGGTCCACCACGGTGCCCGCCGGGGCGAAGACCGGCTGGACGGCGATCGTCTCGGTGCCGTTCAGGTGCGGGTGGATCACCGTCGGCGCCCAGTGCACGGCCGGGGTGTTGTCGCTCATCTTCACGACGTTCAGGAAGCCGTTGTAGTCCCAGGCCCGGCTGGTGCCCGCGAACTCGGCGCGCGCCTTGAAGCCCATCAGCACGCCGGTGGGACCGGGCGTGGCGGCGGCGGACGGCGAGTCGGTCGCGCCGGGCGTCGCGCCGGCGGACGGGGTCGCGGAGGCGCCGGCCGGGGGCTTGGCGGCGGGGGAGGGCGAGCCGGTCGCCGAGGCGAAGGCCTGCGGGGTGGCCGGGCCCGCCGGGGAGAGGGTGAGGGCGCTCGGCTTCACGCCGTCCCGGAAGGCGGTCAGCGCCTTCTCGGCGGAGGCCGGGTCGTCCGTCAGCGAGGCCGCCTTGGCGAGGTCCCCGGCCGCCCAGGCCGCCAGGAAGTCCTTGGTGCCGGCGGCGGCCTGCTCCGCCGAGGGCGGCTCGGCGACCACCGTCCGGGCCTTCTTGCCGGAGGAGTCGGAGTCCGAGCCCCCCATCAGGCTGTACGCCCCGTAGCCGCCGCCCGCCAGGACGGCGACGGAGACGCCGGTGACGATGCCGATCTTGGCGCCTTTGCGCATGATGCAGTTCCCCCAGGGGTTCTCGCGGCCGGGCGCCGCCGGCGGGTTCGGAAAAGGCTGTTCCCCCCACCCTAGGCAGCGCCCGTCGGTGCGCCGACGAAATGCCCGGGACTTGTGACGGATCTGGTACGTGTCGTGCACCGCATACGGACGGTTCCCGGGTGCGCGGCCCGGGGTCAGATCCAGCTGTTGAACCACATCCGGGCGCGCCAGTCCTCCAGCGGGATCGTTTGCCCGGTGAAGAGCGGATAGAAGTACAGGAAGTTCCAGACGATCATCAGCACGAGCAGCCCGGCCGCCGCGGATCCGATGGCCCGGCGGTCCGGTGAGGCCGTCGAGGGCCCGATCAGCGCGCCGACCAGCATCGTCACCGCGAGCACCAGGAACGGGACGAACACCACCGCGTAGAAGAGGAAGATCGTCCGCTCCTGGTACGCGAACCACGGCAGGTAGCCGGCGCCCAGGCCGCACAGCAGCGCCCCGGCCCGCCAGTCCCGGCGGAAGATCCAGCGCCACAGGCAGTACACGAGCGCCACCACGGCCGCCCACCACAGCAGCGGGGTGCCGATGCCCAGCACCTCGCGGGCGCAGTCGGCGGCGGTGCAGCCGTTCTGGCCGAGCTTGGGGGACTCGTAGTAGAAGGACACCGGCCGGCCGAGGAACAGCCAGGACCACGGGTTGGACTGGTAGGTGTGCGGGTCGTGGAGGTGGGTGTGGAACTGGTAGACCGTCGTGTGGTAGTTCCACAGGGCCCGCAGGCCCTCGGGTATCCACGGGTAGTCGGTGGGGCGCCCGACCGCCCAGTCGCGGCCCCAGCCGCCCTGGCCGGGGGCGTTGCTGCTGGCGAACCAGCCCCACCACGAGGTGATGTACACGGCCAGCGCGACCAGGATGATCGACACGAAGGACGGCAGCACGTCCCGGGCGAGCACGGCCCGGTACGGGCGCGGGGCGCCGGCCAGGCGGCGGGCGCCCGCGTCCCAGAGGACGACCATCAGGCCGAAGAACGCCGCCACGTACAGGCCGCTCCACTTGGTGGCGCAGGTCAGGCCGATGCAGACGCCGGCGGCGATCCGGTACGGGCGCCAGCCGAGGCCGATGCGCTGCGCCAGGGCGGGGTTCGCCACGCCGCCGAGCCTCGCGGCCAGCCTCGCCCGGGTGTGGTCGCGGTCCAGCACCAGGCAGCCGAAGGCGGCCAGCGTCCAGAACATCACCACCAGGTCCAGCAGGGCGGCGCGGCTGAGCACCAGGTGCAGGCCGTCCACCGCGAGCAGCAGGCCGGCCACGCAGCCCAGCAGGGTGGAGCGGAACATCCGGCGGGCGATCCGGGCCAGCATCAGCACCGACAGGGTCCCGAGCAGGGCCACCGAGAAGCGCCAGCCGAAGGGGTTCATGCCGAACAGCTGCTCGCCGAAGCCGATGATCCACTTGCCCACCGGCGGATGGACCACGTACGAGGGCATCGCCCGGTACGGGACCGGCTCGCCCGGCGTCATGATCTTGGTGTTGGCGTCCTCGGGCCAGTTGATCTCGTAGCCGCCGTGCCAGAGCGCGTACGCGTCCTTGGCGTAGTACGTCTCGTCGAAGATGATCGCGTGCGGCTGCCCGAGGTCGGTGAAGCGCAGCAGTCCGGCGAAGACCGCCACGGCGACCGGGCCCAGCCAGCCGGACCAGCGGCACAGGAAGTACCAGAGGCCCTGCGGCAGGGACAGGCCCAGGCGCAGCAGCAGCGGGGACTGCGCGACGTCCGGCTTCGTGACCCGGGGGCCGTCCGGCATCGGCGGCACCAGGCGGTCGGTCAGCGACGCGGCGGGGCCGTCCGGGCGGGCCCGCAGGCCGAAGGCGGCCAGGCGGCCGCTCCAGCCCGTACGGTCGCCCGGCGGGGCGCCGGGGTCGCCCTGCGGGGAACGGGGGGCCGGCAGGCCGACGCCGCCCTGCGCGGTGTGGTCTGTACCAGTAGGCGTCCGTGCCGCCGTGTCGCCGTTCATCCGCCACATCGTAGGGGCGGGGTTCGTACGCGCGTCCGTTCCCTCGGAAGCTGACCGAATCGTCACCAAAAGCCCCGGCGCCGCGGAACTGGAAGGATGGGGCCCGTGACAGGAGTACTCGTTCTCGCAGGCACCCCCATCGGCGACGTCTCGGACGCCCCGCCCCGGCTGCTCACCGAACTGGCCACGGCGGACGTGATCGCGGCCGAGGACACCCGGCGGCTGCGCCGCCTCACCCAGGCGCTGGGGGTGACCCCGGCCGGGCGGGTCGTCTCCTACTTCGAGGGAAACGAGGTCGGCCGCACCCCGGAGCTGGTCGAGGCGCTGCTCGGCGGCGCCCGCGTCCTGCTGGTCACCGACGCCGGGATGCCCTCCGTCTCCGACCCCGGCTACCGGCTGGTCGCGGCCGCCGTCGAGGCCGAGGTCAAGGTCACGGCCGTGCCCGGCCCCTCCGCCGTGCTCACCGCGCTGGCGCTCTCCGGCCTGCCCGTCGACCGCTTCACCTTCGAGGGCTTCCTCCCGCGCAAGACCGGCGACCGGGCCCGGCAGCTCGCCACCGTCGCCGCCGAGCCGCGCACCATGGTCTTCTTCGAGGCCCCGCACCGCATCGCCGAGGCGCTGGCCGCGATGGCGGAGGCCTTCGGGCCCGAGCGCCCCGCGGCCGTCTGCCGGGAGCTGACCAAGACGTACGAGGAGGTCAAGCGCGGCCCGATCGGCGAGCTGGCCGCCTGGGCGGCGGACGGCGTCAGGGGCGAGATCACCGTCGTCGTCGCGGGCGCCCCGCCGGCCGCGCCGCAGGACCACACCCCGGCCGAGCTGGCCCGGCTGGTCGCCCTGCGGGAGGAGGCCGGGGAGCGGCGCAAGGAGGCCATCGCGGCCGTCGCCGTCGAGCTGGCGCTGCCCAAGCGGGAGGTGTTCGACGCCGTCGTCGCCGCCAAGAAGGACGCGGGGGAGAAGGACACGGCCCAGAAGCCCGCGGGAAAGAAGTGAATTCGGGGGGTTGCGTGGCGCGGGCGTAGTCGTACCTTGGAGTGAAGGCCCCGGTAAACGCCCATCGGGTTGAAGTTTGGGTACCGGATTCCGGTTCGGAACGCGCCCTTTGTATAGGGCCTTCCAATCCGCTTCCAAGACTTCACAAGGGGGGCGTCCACCGCGGCGGTCCGGGCATTTCCTGGAGGGGAAAGACCCAGCCGGGCGAGCGCCCGGCGGGCGCTGGGAGACGGCTATGAGTGAGATGGTGGGTAGCCCCCTCGGTGGCAACGCGCTGAGCACCGCCGGCCTGGCCGGCCGACCGCACACCCCCGTCGAGACCGTACGGGAGGCCTACTCCTTCGCGTGCCTGCGCTGCGGGTACGGCTGGGAGCAGGCGTACGACATCGAGCACCACGTGTCCCGGGACGGGCACATCGTGTTCGAGTACCACGCCAACGGTGTCCGGGTGCCGTCCCCGCTGCTCAAGCCGACCTGCCCGGGGTGCGGCGGCCACACCGTCCGCATCATGCGCGAGGGCCGGGTCGCCACCGCGGACCAGCGCTGGCAGCACGCCCCCGGCTACCCGGCGCACGCCGAGCCGGCCGGGCCGCCCCCGGCGCCGCGGACCGCCGAGCCGCGCGGACGCTGGGCCCGGTTCTGGTCGCGGCTGCTCGGCTGACGCCGGGGCGCACGGGCGGGCCGTCCTCCCGCGGTCGATCGCGGTCGAGGGCGGTCCGCGCGCGCGACTAAGATTTCCGACCATGGCGGCCACTGCAGACCACAGCACCACCGGGGCCACCGCCCCGACGTACTACGTTTCCACCCCGATCTACTACGTCAACGATCGCCCGCACCTGGGCCACGCGTACACCACCGTGGCGGGCGACGTGCTCACCCGCTGGCACCGCCAGCGCGGCGAGCAGGTGTGGTACCTGACCGGCACCGACGAGCACGGTCAGAAGATCATGCGCACCGCCGAGGCCAACGGCGTCAGCCCGCAGGAGTGGTGCGACAAGCTGGTCGAGGAGGCGTGGAAGCCGCTCTGGCAGCACCTGGAGATCGCCAACGACGACTTCATCCGCACCACCGAGGAGCGGCACACCGCCCGGGTGCAGGAGTTCGTCCAGGACCTGTTCGACAAGGGCGAGATCTACAAGGGCGGCTACTCCGGCCCGTACTGCGTGGGCTGCGAGGAGTTCAAGCTCCCCTCCGAGCTGCTCGACGGCGCCACCGAGGACGAGAAGCTCTGCTCCGTGCACAAGCGGCCGGTCGAGTGGCTGGAGGAGGAGAACTACTTCTTCCGCCTCTCCGCGTACGGCGAGCGGCTGCTGGAGTTCTACGCAGCCAACCCCGACTTCATCCAGCCCGCCTCCGCCCGCAACGAGGTGCTGCGCTTCGTCGAGCAGGACCTCAAGGACCTCTCGATCTCCCGCTCCACCTTCAACTGGGGCGTCCCGCTGCCCTGGGACGAGAAGCACGTCCTGTACGTGTGGGTCGACGCGCTGCAGAACTACATCACCGCCGCCGGCTACGGCAGCGACCCGGAGCGCTTCAACCAGCTGTGGCCCGCCTCCGTCCACCTGGTCGGCAAGGACATCCTGCGCTTCCACGCCGTCATCTGGCCCGCCATGCTGATGGCCGCCGGGCTGCCGCTGCCCAAGCGGGTCGTCGCCAACGGCTGGCTGATGGTCGGCGGCGAGAAGATGTCCAAGTCCAACCTGACCGGCATCTCGCCCACCGACCTCACCTCGCACTTCGGCGTGGACGCGTACCGCTACTACTTCCTGCGGGCGATCCCGTTCGGCACGGACGGCTCGTTCTCCTGGGAGGACTTCACCGCCCGGTACACCTCCGAGCTCGCCAACGACTTCGGCAACCTGGCCTCCCGGGTCGCCGCGATGGTCGGCAAGTACTTCGGCGGGAAGCTGCCCGCCTCGGCCGCGCACGGTGATGCCGAGCAGGCGATCGCGGACGGGCTCCGTACGGCCGTCGCCACGGCCGACCGGAAGATCGGCGAGGAGCTGGACTTCGCGGGCGGCCTCGCGGCGATCTTCGAGTTCGTCAAGCAGGTCAACGGCTACCTCACCGAGCAGGAGCCGTGGAAGGTCGCCAAGGACGAGTCGCCCGAGGGGCAGGCCCGCCTGGCCACCATCCTCTACACCGCCGCCGAGGCGCTGCGCGGCACCGCCGTCCTGCTCAACCCGGTGATGCCGTCCACCGCCGAGAAGCTGTGGGACTCGCTGGGCGCCGCCGAGGGCCTGGGCGCGCTCGCCGCCCAGACCGTCGCCACCACCGCCGACTGGGGCCGGCTGCCCGCCGGGGCCACCGTCACCAAGGGCGAGATCCTCTTCCCCCGCCTCGAAGAGAAGCCGGCCGCCTGACATGCCCAAGAAGGACGACGACCGGTCGACCCCGCCGCCGCTGCCGGAGCCCCTGGCCGTGGCGGTGGCCGACTCGCACACCCACCTGGACATGCAGTCCGGCACCCCGGAGGAGGGCCTGGCCCGCGCCGCCTCCGTCGGGGTCACGACCGTCGTCCAGGTGGGGTGCGACGTGCCCGGATCGCGCTGGGCCGCTGAGCTGGCGGCCCGGTTCGAGCAGGTGCACGCGGCCGTCGCCCTCCACCCGAACGAGGCCCCGAGGATCTACCTCGGGGACCCGGACGGCTGGTCCGGGCAGCAGCGTCCGGCGGGTGGCGCCGCCGCGCTGGACGCGGCGCTCGCCGAGATCGACGCGCTGGCCGCCCTGCCGCAGGTGCGCGCCGTCGGCGAGACCGGCCTGGACTACTTCCGCACCGGGCCGGAGGGGGTGGAGATCCAGAAGGAGTCCTTCCGCCGGCACGTCGAGATGGCCAAGCGGCACGACAAGGCCCTGGTCATCCACGACCGCGACGCCCACGAGGACGTCATCGCCCTGCTGCTGGAGGAGGGCGCGCCCGAGCGCACCGTCTTCCACTGCTACTCCGGCGACGCCGAGATGGCCAAGGTCTGCGCCGAGCACGGCTGGTACCTGTCCTTCGCCGGGCCCGTCACCTTCAAGGCCAACCAGCCGCTGCGCGACGCCCTGATCGCGACCCCGCTCGACCGCGTCCTGGTCGAGACGGATGCCCCCTTCCTCACCCCCCACCCCTACCGGGGCCGCCCCAACGCCCCGTACCTGATCCCGGTCACGGTCCGCTCGATGGCGGCCACCCTGGGGCTGCACGAGGACGAGCTGTCGGCGGCCGTCGCGGCGAACACGGCCCGGGCCTTCGGGTACTGAGCCGGTCGAACGAACTTCTGATTCCGAAGGAACGGTTCGGCACTCCCGGCTGCTTTCTAGGCTGGCTAGCATGAGTGCAGTGAGGGAGGTGGCAATGACCGCCGAGCCGATCGACTGGAAGCTTCCGCCGTCCCAGGGCTGGACGTACGAGCAAGTCAGGGTCATGGACTTGCCGGCTGACTGGGAACTGGTGGACGGAGCCGTCGTGGTCCGAGGGCAGACAAAATGGTGGCACGACCAGGTACGTGACCAGCTGTTTGCGGAGCTGCGCGTCGCACGGGTCGCACCCTACGTAGTCAATGTCGAGCGCTGTGTATTGCTCGACGAATACAACGTGGCCAAGCCGGACGTAGCCGTGTTCGACAGGACTGGCCTCGATCTCTTCGAGCTGGAGTGCACGCCACCCGAGTCTGTAGTACTGGCCGTGGAAGTGGTCTCGCCTGGTTCCAAGGCCGCTGACCGTTTCCGCAAGCCGGGTCAGTACGCCGAGAAGGGCATCCCCTACTACTGGCGGGTCGAGCGCGGCCTCGACGACCTGCCGATCGTCCATGAGTTCCACCGGGACGAGGAGAAGGGCGTCTACCTGCCCGTCGCCCAGCACGAGGGCGTGCTCCGGACCGCAGTGCCCTACCCCGTGGAGATCGACCTCGCCGCGGTCGTCGAACTCTGAGTCCTTCCGCGCCGATATCCTTGGCGGGTGAGCACCACCGACCCCACCCCTGACAGCCACCTGCTGGGCGCCGCCGACATCCGGGAGCTGGCCGCCGCGTTCGGCGTGAAGCCGACCAAGCAGCGCGGGCAGAACTTCGTCATCGACGGCAACACCGTGCGCCGGATCGTCCGGGCCGCCGGGGTGACGGACCAGGACGCGGTGGTGGAGGTCGGGCCCGGGCTCGGCTCGCTGACGCTGGCGCTGCTGGAGGTGGCGCGGCACGTCACCGCCGTCGAGATCGATCCGGTGCTGGCGCGGCACCTGCCGGACACCGTGGCGGGGCGGATGCCCTCCAAGGCGGACTCCTTCGACCTGGTGTTCGGCGACGCCATGGAGGTCGCCGAGCTGCCCGGGCCGGCGCCCACCGCACTCGTCGCCAACCTGCCGTACAACGTGGCCGTGCCCGTCCTGCTGCACATGCTGGCGACCTTCCCCAGCATCGAGCGGACCCTGGTGATGGTGCAGAGCGAGGTCGCCGACCGGCTCGCCGCCAAGCCGGGCAACAAGGTGTACGGCGTCCCGTCGGTCAAGGCGAACTGGTACGCCGACGTCAAGCGGGCCGGCGCCATCGGGCGCAACGTCTTCTGGCCCGCCCCCAACGTGGACTCCGGGCTGGTCTCGCTGGTCCGCCGCGAGCCGCCGAGGACCACCGCCAGCCGTACGGAGGTGTTCGCGGTGGTCGACGCCGCGTTCGCCCAGCGGCGCAAGACCCTGCGGGCCGCCCTGGCCGGCTGGGCCGGCTCCGCCGCCGGTGCCGAGCAGGCGCTCGCGGCCGCCGGGATCGACCACAAGCTGCGCGGGGAGATGCTGACGGTGGAGCAGTTCGCCGCGATCGCCGAGCACAAGCCTGCCGCGCCTGTTAAGGACACTGTGTGATCACCGTACGGGTGCCGGCCAAGGTCAACGTCCAGCTCGGGGTCGGCGGTCTGCGCGCCGACGGGTTCCACGACCTGGCGAACGTCTTCTTCGCCGTCGCCCTGGGCGACGAGGTCACGGCCAGGGCTTCTTCGGAGGGCGTCACGCTGACCTGCTCCGGGCCCGACGCCGCCTCCGTCCCGCTGGACGGCACCAACCTCGCCGCCCGCGCCGCCTGGCTGCTCGCCGAGCACCACGGCCTCGCCGACCCCGGCGTGCACCTGCACATCGCCAAGGCCATCCCCGTCGCCGGCGGCATGGCCGGGGGCAGCGCGGACGGCGCCGCGGCGCTGGTCGCCTGCGACGCGCTGTGGGGCCTGGACACGCCGCTCGGGACGCTGCTGGAGCTGGCGGCCGAGCTGGGCTCGGACGTGCCGTTCGCGCTGCTCGGCGGCGTCGCGCTCGGGCGCGGACGCGGCGAGATCCTGGAGCCGCTGGCCGTCTCCGGCACCTTCCACTGGGTGTTCGCGGTGGCGGAGGGCGGCCTGTCCACCCCCGCCGTCTTCCGCGAGTGCGACCGGCTGCGCGAGGAGGCCGGGACGGGCTCCGGCGAGGCCGAGGTCCGCACCCCCGACGCCGACCCCGCGCTGCTGGCCGCCCTCGCCGAGGGCGACGCCGTCGCCCTGGCCGCCGCCCTCGCCAACGACCTGCAGCCCGCCGCGCTCTCGCTGCGCCCGGCGCTGGCCGCCACCCTGCGGGCCGGCACCGAGGCGGGGGCGCTCGGCGCGCTCGTCTCCGGCTCCGGACCGACCTGCGCCTTCCTGGCCAAGGACGCCGACGCGGCGGCCGCCGTCGCCGAGGCGCTGCGGGCCTCGGGCACCTGCCGGACCGCCCACGCCACGTACGGGCCGGTGCAGGGCGCCTCGCTCGTGGCGTAGGGCCGATCGGCGGGCGCATTAGGCTGGGGTGGTTCGGGTGTCCCCGAGCGGGGGCGGGCCGAGCCCGCCCCACGACCGCCGAACCCAGGAGCGCAGCACACGTGGCCGTCAACCTCGCCACCATCGAGTCCGTCACGAAGGTCTACGGCACCCGCGCCCTGCTGGACGGGGTCAGCCTCGGCGTCAGCGAGGGCGACCGGATCGGCGTGGTCGGGCGCAACGGCGACGGCAAGACCACCCTCATCCGGATGCTCGCCAAGCTGGAGGAGCCGGACGGCGGCCGGATCACCTGGAACGGCGGCCTCGAACCGTCCGTCCTCACCCAGCACGACTCCCTCGACCCCGAGGCCACCATCCGGCACGAGGTCATCGCCGGCCGCGCCGACCACGAGTGGCTGGGCGACGCCCGCATCCGCGACATCATCGAGGGTCTCTTCGGCGGCCTCGACCTGCCCGGCTTCGCGGACGGCCTCGACACCGTCATCGGCCCGCTCTCCGGCGGCGAGCGCCGCCGCATCGCCCTCGCCAAGCTGCTGCTCGGCTCGCCCGAGCTGATCATCCTCGACGAGCCCACCAACCACCTCGACGTCGAGGGCATCAACTGGCTCGCCCAGCACCTCCAGAAGCGCCGCTCCGCGCTCGTCTGCGTCACCCACGACCGCTGGTTCCTCGACCAGGTCTGCACCCGGATGTGGGACGTCCAGAGCGGCCAGGTGCACGAGTACGAGGGCGGCTACTCCGACTACGTCTTCGCCCGCGCCGAGCGCTCCCGGATCGAGGCCGTCGAGGAGCAGAAGCGCCAGAACCTGGCCCGCAAGGAGCTGGCCTGGCTGCGGCGCGGCGCCCCCGCCCGTACGTCGAAGCCGCGCTACCGCATCGAGGCCGCCAACGCGCTGATCGCGGACGTTCCGGAGCCGCGCGACAAGAGCGAGCTGATGAACTTCGCCAACGCGCGCCTGGGGAAGACGGTCTTCGAGCTGGAGGGCGTCACCGTCAAGGCCGGGCCGAAGCTGCTCCTGGAGAACCTCACCTGGCAGCTCGGCCCCGGCGACCGGATCGGGCTGCTCGGCGTCAACGGCGCCGGGAAGACCTCGCTGCTGCGGGCGATGCGGGACGCGTACGCGAGCGAGGGCGACGTCCAGCCGGACTCGGGCGTGATCAAGGTCGGCAAGACCGTGCGGCTGGCGTACCTGTCCCAGGAGGTCGCGGAGCTGGAGCCGTCGACCCGGGTGCTCCAGGCCGTCGAGCAGGTCCGCTCGCGGGTCGACCTCGGAAAGGGCCGGGAGATGAGCGCCGGGCAGCTGTGCGAGCAGTTCGGCTTCGGCAAGGACAAGCAGTGGACGCCGGTCGGCGACCTGTCCGGCGGCGAGCGCCGCCGCCTCCAGCTGCTGCGGCTGCTGATGGACGAGCCCAACGTGCTGTTCCTGGACGAGCCGACCAACGATTTGGACATCGAGACGCTCAACCAGCTGGAGGACCTGCTCGACGGGTGGCCCGGCTCGATGATCGTCATCAGCCACGACCGGTTCTTCATCGAGCGGACCACGGACGTGGTGCACGCGCTGCTCGGCGACCAGCGGATGCGGATGCTGCCGAACGGCGTCGACGAGTACCTGGAGCGGCGGGCGCGGATGGCCGCCGCGGTGGCTCCGGCCGCGCCCGTGGCCGCCCCCGTGGCGGCGGAGGCCCCGGCGGGGGCCGGGCTGTCCGGCGGGGACCTGCGGGCGGCGAAGAAGGAGATGCAGAAGCTGGAGCGGCAGATCGCCAAGCTGGACGAGAAGGAGTCCAAGCTCCACGCCCAACTCGCCGAGCACGCCGCCGACTTCTCCAAGGTCGCGGAGCTGGACGCGCAGCTGCGGGCCGTGCGGGACGAGAAGGAGGAGCTGGAGATGAGCTGGCTGGAGCTGGCCGAGCAGGTCTAGCTCTTCGTGAGGAGCAGCTCGAGCTCGTCCGCCGCACGGCCCAGCGCGCTGAGCGCGGGGTCGTGCGGGGCGGTCGGCCGGGCGGCGTCCCCCAGGGGCGGGCGGTGGGCGCGGGCGGCGGCCGTCAGCTCGTCCAGCGCCCGGCGGACCCGGTCGATCTCGGCCCCGTCCGGCGTCCGGCCGCCGTAGCGGATCTGCGCCGCGTACGCCGCCACCGCGCCGCCCAGGCGCTCCAGCGCGGCCGTCGCCGGAAGCCACTGCTCCGCCAGGCGGCCGGTGGGCGGCGGCTCGGACAGGCCCTGGCTCACCTCCCGGCGGGCGTCCGCGAGCGCGCGGTAGGCGGTGCGGCGCAGCCACACCTGGTGGGCCCCGGCGCCGCCTGCGGCCGCGTCCAGGTAGGCGCGCAGGGCGGTGGCCGCCGCGACCAGGCGGGGCTCGATCCGGTGGCGCGGGCGCTCCGGCCACAGCAGGTACCCGAAGAGCAGCACGATCGCGCTGGCGAGGGCCGTGTCCAGCACCCGGGGCCAGAACTCGGCGGCGCCGCTCTGGCCGCCGAGTTGCAGCAGGACCAGGGCCATCGGGGTCATCACCACGGTGTTCAGCCCGTAGTGCGCGGCCGTCGCGTACGGGAGCAGGGCGACGCAGGCGGCGGCCATCGCCGTCAGCGCCCACTCGTCGGTGGTCAGGGAGAGCAGCGCGGCCGTCACGGCCACCCCGAGCACCGTGCCGATCGAGCGGCTCACGGCGCGCAGGAACACCGAGCCGAGGTCCGGTTTGAGGACGAAGGCGATCGTCATGGGGACCCAGTAGCTCTTGCTCAGCGGGTAGTTGGCCGTCACGGCCGAGCCGACCGCGATGCACAGCGCCACCCGCAGCCCGTACCGGGCGGAGGCCGCCGACAGCAGGCGGGCGCGCAGGCGCCACGGGTCCGGCGGGGGAGCGGGGGCCGTGTCGAGGCGCGCCTCGCGCCCGGCGACGGTGTCGGCGGCGGCGCGCAGGGCGGCGTCCAGGGCCAGCCGGGCGGGGGTGTCGGGCCGCCAGTCGGGCACGTTCACGGCGCCGCCGCCCCCGCGGACGGCCCGCGCCAACTCGGCGGGGACGGCGGCCACCTCGGGCGGGACGGGGCGGCGCGCCCACAGCAGCCCGGTCGCCGCCTCGGTGGCGGCGAGGGCCGCCTCGTACGCCCGCTGGAGCGGCGCGGCCTTGCGCCCGTGGCCGGGCAGGAGGTCCTGCACCTGGTTCAGGCGGGCCGTCAGCACCTGGCGGGAGGCGGCGGCCTGCGACGTGCCCAGATCGGCCAGGGTACGGCCCAGCGCCTCGTACGCGGCGGCCAGCGCCCGGTGCCTCGGATCCGCCGCCGGGCGCTGCCAGGTCCGGGAGGGCAGGCCCAGCAGGACGACGAAGGCGGCGCCGGCCGGCAGCATCGGGGCCGCCGCCCACCACGGGTGCGGCAGCGGCATCCCGCTGCCCAGGGCCGCCGACACCAGCAGCAGCATCCCGGCGGCCGAACCGCGCGGGCCCGTCGCGCTCAGGGCGCCGGAGGCGAAGGCGGTGAGCGTGAGCGCGGCGCCGAGCGTGAGAGGGGAGGCGTGGGCGTGCTGGAGGGCCGTGCCGATCAGCATGCCGAGCGCCGAGGCGAGGACGGCGGAGGCGATCCGCACGGTGCGCAGGCGGATCGGCTCGACGCGGTCGTTCATCGTGGCGTGCATCGCGCCGAGGCCCGCGAAGACACCCAGGTCCAGGCGGTGGGTGAGCAGGCCGACGGTCAGCGGGACGGCCATGCCGACCGCGGCCCGCAGCATCAGGACCAGCGGGAGCGGCGGCCGGGCAGGGCGCGCGGCACGGGCCCACCAGGCGGTCGGGGCGGGGGTCGGGGGCACGGGAACACGTCCGTTCTGCGGCCTGGGGTCGCTGCTGTGCGACATTGCGCGGCAGATGGGGCGTACGCGGGCATTCTAGCCGGGGGCGGGGGAGGGCTCCGGCCGGGTGTTCGTGTCAAGTTCGTACCGATCGTGCACGCGCGGGCCAAGGGCCCTGCCGGTGCGACGGGGGTGGTGGCTACGATGACGGAGGCGCAATCCGCCCACAGGGCGGGCGGGTTCGGCCGAATCGGTGTGTGTTCGCTGTGTGGTGCGGGGCGGGCTCCGGGGCATCCGGGGTGAGCGCCCGTAACGGGGGAGGGGTGAACTGCTGTGTCGGGTGGAGACAACGCGGTGCCGGACAAGGGTCCGGCACCGAGCCAGCCGGGGGACACCCCGCCGGGGGCGCCCGTCGACGAGACGTACACGTTGCCGGGCATCGCCGTGGGGGTCGCCGGCCCGACCGCGAGCGAGGGGCAGACGTACGCGAGCGCTGCGGACCTGGTCAGCGCCTTCGGGAAGCAGGACGTCAAGGTCGAGATCGACACGCTCACCACGTTCGCGAAGAAGATCGAGCAGCTGCTGCTGGTGATGGACGGGTCCGCCGCCGCGCCGTACAAGGTCAAGGCGCAGAAGGTGGAGGGGCCGCACCTCGGCGCGGACTTCGACGAGGCGACGGCGCTGACCGGCGCGTACGACAAGGTGCACAAGGAACTCGCCAAGCTGCACAAGGACTTCGCCTCGCAGATCCAGGCGATGAAGGACTCGGTGGCGAAGTCGGCGGGCAACTACGCGTCCAACGAGGACCACACGACGACGCAGCAGAAGACGGTGGCGGCGAACGCGTCGGCGCCGCCGGTGGATTCGAAGCGGGCCGACAACTGACGGTGGCGTCGGAGTGAAGACGTACGGGGAGACGGGGAGTTAGGGCGTTGGCAGGCGAAACGAACTTTGCGGGCAAGTCCCACGACGAGCTCTACAAGATGGTCGAGTACACCCAGCCCGCCGTGGTGCTGAGCCGCAGTCAGCACCTCCAGTCGGCCGGCCGCGTGCTGAACGAGCTGAGCAACGCGCTCAAGTCGCACATCGGCAACGTCAACTGGGACGGGCAGGCGGGCGAGCAGTTCAAGACCTGGGCCGGGAACCTGCAGCAGTCCGCCGAGAAGCTGAGCGCCTACGCGGCGGACGCGGGCACGGCGATGCACCAGGCGGGCGAGGTCCTCAGCACCGTCAAGTCGGGGATGCCGAAGGTGCCGACCGATGCGCAGACCTGGGTGGCGGACCGCATCGCGCAGAAGCCGGACCCCGTGGTGGTCAAGAACATGGTCCGGTTCGTGACCACCCCGAACCCCGGTCCTCCGAGCGCGTCGGAGATCGACTCGGCGATGGCGGGCAAGACCTCGCCGTCCACGGGTCGTCCGTGGGTCTCCGAGACGATGGCCATGGCGGGCACGCGCGAGGTCTACATGGCGCACCAGGAAGCCATCCACCAGATGGAGAAGCTGGGGCAGGCGTACTCGGCGGCGACGACGGCGCTGAACGGGCTGGGCACCGATGTGGTGCTGCCGGGGACGCCCGGTGACGACGGTGCCAAGCACGATTCCACCACGGCCTCGGGAGGTGGCGGTGGGGGCTACGTGGGTTCGGGGGGCTCTCAGCGCCGTCCGCGATCGAGCGGAGGGAGTGGTGGCGGGAGCTACCGCGCGTCCGCTGCCAACTACACCGACCGCTCCGTCTCGTACCGCGACCCCGGGACGAACACCTGGGAGTCGACCTCGGGGAGTCCGGGGTCGCCGTCCTCGCACGGCGGCGGGCAGGTGCCGACGATTCCGCAGGACCCGGGCCACGACGGCTCGCCCTCATCGCCGTCGGTCCCGATCGACCACACGGGTACGGGCCTCGACAGCCTGCCGCCCACCTCGACGCTGCCCAACCCGACGATCCCCGGGAACGGCCCGTTCACTCCGGACGGTCCTGGTGGCACCCCCTACCCCGGCGGGCCCAGCACTCCCGGCAGCGGGCCGGGGATTCCGGGCGCCGGTCCCGGGTACCCGACGGGCGGTCAAGGGCCGGGGTTCCCGGTCGGGGGCGGGAGCAGCCCCATCCCGGTGAAGGGCGGCGGTTCGGGCACCGTACGGCCGGGTCCCTTCGGCGGCGGCCGGGGGCCGGGGAACCCCGCCACGCCCTCCCTGCCGACCGGCAAGGTGTTCGGCCTCAACGAGGCCGGTCCGCCCGGAGGCAGCCGTGGCGGGATGCCCATGGGTGGGATGCCCATGGGCATGGGTGGTCACGGCGGCGGGGGCAGCGGCGGTGGCTCCCGTGGTCGGGGGCTGACCTCCACCCCGGGCGGTGTGGTCGGCGGTCGCAAGGGGCCTGCCGCTGGTGGCGAGTTCACCCCGGGAGGCACGGGCCTGCGCAACCGCGCGGGAGCCGGAGCGGCCGAGGGCGGTGCGCGGGGACAGGGCGGAATGATGGCCCCGGGCATGGCCGGTCACGGCGGCCGGAGCGAGCGCGAGCGTCGCAAGCGCGCCGACTACCTGCACGAGGACGAGGAGACGTGGACCACGGGTACGCCGTACAGCAACCCGGACGTGGTTGAGTAAAGCGGCGTCATCTGCCCGGCCACTGGGCCCGCCCAGTGGCCGGGCAGGTTTGTTTGGGCTGGTCCCCGGTCGGCGAGAGATGGGCGAGGAGCTTGTGATGGGGTGGACGGACGCACGGGTGCGTTGGCGGACGGCGGCTGGAGCGATTCTGGCGGCGGCCGTGGTGGTCGGCCCGGTCGCCGGGCCGGCCGTCGCGGAGGACACCATCCGGCAGCAGCAGTGGCATTTGGAGTCGATGCACGCGCCGGAGATGTGGAAGACCAGCACGGGGCAGGGCGTCACCGTCGCGGTGATCGACGCCGGCTTCAACCTGGAACACCCTGATCTGGCGGGCCAGTTCCTCCCGGGCAAGGACTTCAGCGGCAGCACGGGTGGAGTGGGCGCGGACAGCAGCGGCCACGGCACGGGGATGGCCAGTCTGATCGCGGGGACCGGCAAGGGGAACGGGGGGACGGGCGCCCAGGGGCTGGCCCCGGGGGTGAAGATCCTGCCCTTGAAGTTCGACAACGGGTCGGTCGGACAGGGGGCGATGGTCTCCTCCACGTTCCTCGGCCAGATCGGCGAAGCCATCACGTACGCGGCCGATCAGGGCGCCAAGGTCATCAGCATCTCTCAGGGGATGAACGCGGTGGTCCCGCTGCCGGAGGAGGTGGACAAGCTCAAGGGCGTCATCGCGGCGGCGAGGGCCAAGGGCGTTCTCATCTTCGCGAGTGCCGGGAACGAGGGGCAGAAGGGGAACCCGGTCGAGTATCCGGGTGCCCTGCCGGGTGTGATCGCGGTCGGGGCGACCGATCAGTCCGGAACGGTGACGGACGAGTCCGAGCACGGGCCTCAGGTGACCTTCGTGGCGCCGGGGAACGACATGATCGCCGCCTGCACCTCGCCCACGGGGTACTGCAAGAGCCACGGCACCTCGGATTCGACGGCTCTGGCCTCGGCCGCCGCTGCGCTGGTGTGGTCGGTGCATCCGGAGTGGACGGGGAACCAGGTCCTCCGGGTCCTCCTCAACACGGCGGGCAAGCCGAAGGACGGGACCAGCCGCACGGACTACCTCGGATACGGCTCCGTACGGCCGCGGATCGCGTTGACGACTCCCGGTGACCCCGGTCCGGCGGATGTGTTCCCGCTCGCGGTCGAAACGGCCAAGCCGACGGCTCCCGCGCCGTCGGCGAGTGCGCCGGTGACCTCGGCGGTGGGGGCGCCGCCGCAGAGCGCGAGCGGCACACCGGCGGCGGCGCCCAAGGCCGACGCGTCGTCAGGCTCCGGCGGCAGCACCCTCCCGATCGTCGCGGGCGCGGCCGCCGCCCTGGTCGTCGTCGCCGGCGCGGTGTTCCTCCTGGCGCGTCGGCGGAAGGCCGCCGCCGTGCAGCCCGCCTCCTTCCCGCCCCCGCCGGGGTACCAGCCGCCGGTGCCGCCCCGGGAGCACCCGTAGGTGTGCGGGGGCTGATCGGGGTCGCGCTGGCGGCGGCCGTGGTGGTCGGCCCGGTCGCCGGGCCGGCCGCTGCCGAGGGCACCATCCGGCAGCAGCAGTGGCATCTGGAGGCGATGCACGCGCCGGAGATGTGGCGGACCACGAAGGGCCAGGGCATCGTCGTCGCGGTGGTCGACGGCGGCTTCGACCTCGAACACCCCGACCTGGTCGGGCAGTTCCTCCCCGGCAGGGACTTCAGTGGCAGTGCCGGCGGGGTCGGTACGTCCGGCGACGGGCACGGTACGGAGATGGCGAGCCTGATCGCGGGGACGGGCAAGGGCCTGGGCGGGACGGGGGCCAAGGGGCTGGCTCCGGGCGTGAGGATCCTCCCTCTGAAGATCAACAACGGGTCGGTCGGCGTCGGGCCCGTGACCTCCTCCGGCTTCCTCGGTCAGATCGGCGGGGCCATCACCTACGCGGTGGACCAGGGCGCCAGGGTCGTCAGCATCTCGCAGGGGATGAACGCGGCCGTGCCCCTGCCGGGGGAGGTGGCCGGGCTGAACGGCGTCATCGCTGCGGCCAGGGCGAGGGGCGTGCTGATCCTGGCCAGTGCCGGGAACTCGGCGCAGGAGGGCAATCCGGTCGAGTACCCCGGCGGTCTTCCCGGTGTGGTGGCCGTCGGGGCGTCCGATCGGTCCGGAGCGGCGACGGAGGAGTCCGCGTACGGGCCGCGGGTGGCCTTCGTGGCCCCGGGTCAGGACATGATCGACGCCTGTACCTCGCCGTCCGGCTACTGCAAGGGCCACGGCACCTCGCACGCGACCGCCGTGGCCTCGGCCTCGGCGGCGCTGGTGTGGTCGGCGCATCCGGAGTGGACGGCGAACCAGGTCCTGCGGGTGCTGATCAACACGGCCGACGGGCCGAAGGACGGTTCCGGCCGTACGGACCGTCTCGGGTACGGCTCCGTGCGGCCTTGGGTCGCCTTGGTGGCTCCCGGTGATCCCGGCCCGGCGGATGTTCCGCCGCTTCCGGTCGCGGAGGCCGCAACCCCCACCACCCCTTCCAGCACGCCGAGTTCGATGGCACCGGCCCCCAGCAGCTCGCCGAAGGCCGATGCGTCGCCGAGCTGCGGTGGGAGCGTCCTGCCGCTCGCCGCAGGCGTGGTGGTGGCCCTGGCCGCGGTGTTCGCCGTGCTGTGGCGGAGGCGGGCCGCGCAGTAGCCGGCACCGACGGGGCGCGGACCGCGGCGCGTGCGCCGGGGTCACCCGGGTGGGGGCTGGTGGTGGTCCGGAGGCGCTCGGGAGGGTGGTGGTATGAGTGCGGACGACGGGCAGGTGCGGCGGGCGGCAGCGGCGGCGCTGATCGGTACGGCGATCGAGTTCTACGACTTCTTCATCTACGGGACGGCGGCCGCGCTCGTGTTCGGCCCGGTGTTCTTCCCCGGGCTCGGCTCGGTGGGCGCCCTGTTGGCGGCGTTCTCGGTGTACGCGGTGGCGTTCCTGGCCCGGCCGTTGGGGGCGGTGGTGTTCGGCCACTTCGGGGACAGGGTGGGCCGGCGGGCGGTGCTGGTGGTGTCGCTGCTGTTGATGGGGGTGGCGACGGCGCTGGTGGGGGTGCTGCCGGGGTTCGCGGCCTGGGGGTGGTGGGCGCCGGCGCTGCTGGTGGTCCTGCGGGTGTGCCAGGGCGTGGGGTTGGGCGGGGAGTGGGGCGGGGCGGCGCTGCTGGTGGCGGAGAACGCTCCGGCGGGGCGGCGCGGGCGGTACGGGGGGTTCCTGCAGTTGGGGCCGACGCTCGGGTTCGTGCTGGCGAACGGGGTGTTCCTGGGGCTCCAACTCGGCCTGAGCGAGCGGGCGTTCCGGGACTGGGGCTGGCGGGTGCCGTTCCTGGCCTCGCTCGCCCTGGTGGCGGTGGGCCTGTTCGTGCGGCTGCGGCTGGAGGAGTCGCCGCTGTTCCGGGGGCAGCGGCACGGGCGCGCGGGGCTGCCGCTGGCGGAGGTGCTGCGCGGGCACTGGCGCACGGTGCTGGCCGGCTGCGGGGTGATCACCGTGGGGTACGCGCTGTTCTACCTGACCACGACGTACGCGCTGGCGTACGCCTCCGCGGGCCTCGGCCTGGAGAGCACGATGGTGCTGTCGGTGCTGCTGGTGGGTGCGCTGGGCATGGGCGGCACGGTGTGGCTGAGCGCCACCCGCAGCGACGGCTGGGGGCGCCGGCGCACGCTGGGGTGGGCGACGGTGGCGGCGGCCTCCTGGTCGCTGGCGCTGTTCCCGCTGCTGGAGACGGGGCGCGGACCGTGGGTGTTCACCTCGCTGGTCGGCGCGATGCTGGTGCTGGGGGCGATGTTCGGGCCGCTGGCGGCGTTCCTGCCGGAGCTGTTCCCGACCCGGGTGCGCTACACGGGCGCCGCGCTGACGTACAACCTGGGCGGCGTGATCGGCGGGGCGACGACGCCGCTGGTGGCGACCAGGCTGACCGGGACGTACGGGACGGCCCAGCCGGTGGGCTGGTACCTGGCGGGCCTCGGCGTGCTCGCGCTGGCCTGCCTGCGGCTGCTCCCGGAGACGGGCGGGGCGGACCTGCGCACGGCGGGCCGCCGGGCCCCCACCCTGGAGCTGGGGGCGGACCCGGCGGCCTGACACGGCCTCGGGAGGCCGGGCGGGGAGGCTCAGGCCGAGAGGGCGGCCCGGCCCGCGAGGAGGACGGCGGTGTGCCGGGCGACGCGGTCGCCGAGGTGCTCGGCGGTGGCGATGTCGGCCTTGTGGACGCCCTCCGGGCCCGCGTCGGTGGGCGAGGAGGCGGCGGCGCCGGTGAAGAAGCCGAGGCGGTTGAGGTCGTCCTCGCTGGCGGTGGTGGCGTTCCAGCCGGGCTTGAGGCCGAGGTTGACCCAGTTCATTCCGTGCTGGGCGGCGAGGGTCTGGAAGTAGCCGAGGGTGCCGGCCTTGTCGCCGCTCTTGGAGGCGGAGTTGGTGAAGCCGGCGGCGACCTTGTCCTTCCAGGCGTCGGTGAACCAGCGCTTGCTGGAGGCCTCGGCGAAGACGTGGAAGGCGCCGGAGGCGGTGCCCATGTAGGTGGGGGAGCCGAAGACGATCGCGTCGGCGGCGTCGAGCAGGGCCCACTGCTCCTCGGTGATGGTGTCGACGGCGATCGACACGACCTCGGCGCCGGCCGCGGCGGCACCGCGGGCGACGGCTTCGGCGATCACGGCGGTGTGGCCGTAGCCGGAGTGGTAGGCGAGGGCGACGGTCGGACGGACGGCGGTCATGCGGGCGCTCCTGGGTGATGGGAACCGTTGGGAACCGTGACGAGGACGGCGAGGAGGAGGGGCGGGGACACCGCCCCGCCTCCTTGGTCTCCAATATAGACCAGGTCTCCATTGGAGACCAAGGGTGGATCGGAGACCGGAGGACTACCCTGGTTCGCATGACGACGGCGCAAGGCGCCCGGGCCACCGCCGGCCGGGGCGAGACGAAGGAGACCGGCGAGCCGGAGATCGAGCGCGACGTGTTCGCCCAGCTCTGCCCCAGCCGGGCGGTGTTCGCCGAGCTGGCCGACAAGTGGTCGATGCTGATCCTGATGAGCCTGTTCGCCTGCGGCCCGCTGCGGTTCTCCGAACTCCAGCGCGGGGTCGGCGGGGTCAGCCGCAAGATGCTCACCCAGACGCTGCGCACCCTGGAGCGCGACGGCCTGGTGCGGCGCACGGTCTTCCCCGAGACGCCGCCGAGGGTGGTCTACGACCTGCTCCCGCTCGGCCGCGAGCTGGCCGAACTGCTCGAGCCCGTCGGCCGCTGGACGGAGCTGCGCACTGGGCGGATGCTCGCGGCCCGCGAGGAGTTCGACGCGGCGCACGCCCCGGAGGAGGGCTGAAGCTCGTTGCGGAAGGTTCGGGCCGGCGCCCTGTCGATCGGCGCACGCCTGTGACGAGGGCCGGGCCGGGGCGGGAACGATTTCCCATCCGGCCCGGCGGCCGTGTAAGGTCTTCCTTGTTCGACCGGCCCGGCGAAAAGCCCGGCAAGCCCCTATAGCTCAGTCGGTAGAGCGTCTCCATGGTAAGGAGAAGGTCTGCGGTTCGATTCCGCATGGGGGCTCCATACGAAGACCCCCGCCTCACGGCGGGGGTCTTCGGCGTTTCCCCGGCGGGGCCCCCTGCCGAGGTCTGGCAGGTCGGGTACGGAATGCGCTCTGATGGTGCGTCATCGGCCGCCCGCCCGAGGGGGCGCGGCGGGGGCCGGGCCCCGAGCTGGAGGCGTGATGGGCGTTCGACTCGTGGTGGTCGACGACCACCGGCTGTTGGCGGAGGCGCTGGCGACAGCGCTGCAGCTGCGCGGCCACCGTGTGCTGGCGGTCGGCACCCCGGCCGCGGTCGCGGCCGACCTGGTGGCGGGGCGGCGGCCCGAGGTGTGCCTGCTGGGGGTGGCGGCGCCGGGGGAGCCGGGGGCCTTCGACGGGCTGCGCCGGATCCGCCGGGAGCGCCCCGAGGTGGCGGTGGTCGTGCTCGGCCCGGTGGGCGAACTGTACGGCGTGGCAGGGGCGTTCGCGGCCGGAGCGTCCGGGTACGTGCCGAGCGACGAGCGGATCGAGGTCGTCGAGCGGGCGATCGGACGGGCCCGCGCGGGCGAGGCCGCCGTCGCCGTGGACGTGCTGCGCGGGGCCTTCGACCAGCTGCTGCGCCCGGCCGTCGAGCCGGACGACGAGGCCGTGCGGCTGCTGCGGCTGCTGACCCGCCGTGAGGTGCAGGTGCTGGCCCGGATCGCGGACGGCGAGGACACCGCGGCGATCGCCGCCGGGATGCGGATCGCCGCGAGCACCGCCCGTACGCACGTGCAGCGGGTGCTGATGAAGCTGGGCGCGCGCACCCGGCTGGAGGCGGCCGCGGTGGCGGCGCGCACCGGGCTGCTGGAGCGGATGGCCGGGAGCTGAGCGGGTGGTCCGGAGCACCTCGGCGGGCAGGGAGAATGGCCCCAGTCGTTCGCACTTCGTCGACGGCGTCGCCGACCGGGCGGGGCACGTCGCGCGCTGGAGGTCTTGACATGAGTAAGTACCTGGTCACGGGTGGCGCCGGCTACGTCGGCAGTGTGGTGGCCGCCCACCTGCTGGAGGCGGGACACCAGGTGACCGTCCTGGACGACCTCTCGACGGGCTTCCGCGAGGGCGTCCCGGCGGGTGCCGAGTTCGTCGAGGGGCGCATCCAGGAGGCCGGGAAGGTCCTGGACGGCTCCTTCGACGGCGTGCTCCACTTCGCCGCCTCCTCGCAGGTCGGCGAGTCGGTCGCGGATCCGGAGAAGTACTGGCGCAACAACGTGGCCGGCTCGCTGGAGCTGATCAGCGCGATGCGCGCGGCCGGCGTGCGCAAGCTGGTGTTCTCCTCCACCGCCGCCACCTACGGCGAGCCGGAGGCCGTGCCGATCGCCGAGACCGCCCGCACCGCGCCGACCAACACCTACGGCGCCACCAAGCTGGCCGTGGACCACCTGATCACCAGCGAGGCCGTCGCCCACGGCCTGGCCGCCGTCTCGCTGCGGTACTTCAACGTGGCCGGGGCGTACGGCGCCTATGGTGAGCGGCACGACCCCGAGTCGCACCTGATCCCGCTGGTCTTCCAGGCCGCGCTGGGGCAGCGTCCGCACATCGCGGTGTACGGCGACGACTACCCGACGCCGGACGGCACCTGCATCCGCGACTACATCCACGTCGCCGACCTGGCCGACGCCCACCTGCTGGCGCTGGCCGCCGCCAAGCCGGGCGAGCACCTGATCTGCAACCTGGGCAACGGCAGCGGCTTCTCGGTGCGCGAGGTCATCGAGTCGGTCAAGCGCGTGACCGGCCGGGACATCCCGGTGCAGGTCGCCGCCCGCCGCGCGGGCGACCCGGCCGTGCTGGTCGCCTCGGCCGCCCGCGCCCACGAGGCCCTCGGCTGGACGCCGCGCCGCCCGAACCTGGACGACATCGTGGCCGACGCCTGGAAGTTCACGCTGGAGAAGAACGGCCAGTAGCCGCACCGCCCGAGGGCGCCGCTCCCCGCTCGGGAGCGGCGCCCTCGGCGTTCCCGGTCTTCCCGGCGTTCCCGGCACCCTCGGCGTTCCCGGCACCCTCGGCGCTCCCGGTGTGCCCGGCGGGAACAACTCAGGCCTCTCCCGCCTCTCCTGACGAAACTTCACCAAACCGCCACGAGCGCCCTTTCCGGCCCGTACGCTGATGGCGGCACCGGTGGGGGAGACCGGCCCTCGGCCGGGAGGACGGTCGGCTCGGACGGTCTGAGCAGGGGGGAACTGAGGATGGGGCGGATTCGCGTCCTGGTGGTGGACGACCACCGGATCTTCGCCGAGGCACTGGCCGCGTCGCTCGCCGCCGAGCCCGACGTGGAGGTGGGCGCCGCCGGCAGCGCCGCCGCCGCCGAGCGGGCCCTGGAGCGGGCCGCCGGCGAGGGGCGGGCCTACGACGTGGTGCTGGTCGACGCCGACCTCGGCTCCCAGGGCGCCACCCCGGCACTGCCACCGACCGCGGGACAGCCGGGCCAACCGGCCCAGCCCGGGCCGTCGGCGGCCGCCCGCAGGCGCCCGGCCCCGGCGGTGCCGCAGCCCCGCCGCCCGGCCTCCCCGCCCGGCTGCGCCCCGTCGGCCGGCGGGCACCCGGGGGACGGGCTGCGCGCCCAGCCCTCGCGGCTCGACGCCCACCGGGCGGAGCAGCTCCGGCCCGCGGGCCCGGCGCCGGACGGCATCGTCCTGCTCGGCCGGCTGCGCCGGGCCCACCCGGGGCTGCGGGCCGTCGTCCTGGCCGCCGCCGACGATCCGCACCGGGCCGCCCGCGCCCTGCACGCCGGGGCCACCGGCTGGGTGGCGAAGGAGAGTTCACTGGCCCGGTTGCTGGCCGTGGTCCGGGGCGTGCTGCGGGACGAGACGCACCTGCCGCCCGCGCTGCTGACCGGGGTGATCCGCGAGCTGACCACCGCCCGGCGCGACCGCACCGAGAGCGAGCGGCTGGTGGACACCCTGACCCCGCGCGAGAAGCAGATCCTGCGTTGCATGGTCGCGGGCCTGGGCCGCCAGGCCGTCGCCGAGCGGCTCTACCTGTCGCCGCACACCGTCCGCACCCACATGCAGAACGTGCTGGGCAAGCTGGGCGTGCACTCCACGCTGGCCGCCGTAGCGGTGGCCCGCCGGGCCGGCGTCAGCCCGGCCGAGCCGGCCGCGTCCGCGGCGACGCCGGGCTGAGCGAACGCCCCGGTCAGCCGGGGAAGTTGTCGAACGGCGCGACCAGCTGCCGCAGCAGGTCGGCGAGTTCGTCCTGCTGCCCCGAGGTGAGCTGGGAGAGCAGCTCGCGCTCGTGGACGAGCAGCCCGGCGAGCGCCTGGTCGGCGCGGTCGCGGCCGTCGTCGGTGAGCCGGACGAGGACGCCGCGGCGGTCGTCCGGGTCGGGCAGCCGCTTGACGAGGCCCTTGCCGGTGAGCCGGTCGATCCGGTTGGTCATGGTGCCGGAGGTGACCAGGGTCTGGGTGAGCAGCTGGCCGGGGGAGAGCTGGTACGGGGAGCCGGCCCGCCGCAGGGCGGTCAGCACGTCGAACTCCCAGGGCTCCAGGCCGTGCTCGGCGAAGGCGGTGCGGCGCGCGCGGTCCAGGTGCCGGGCCAGCCGGCTGACCCGGCTGAGTACCTCGAGCGGCTCCACGTCGAGGTCGGGGCGCTCCCGGCGCCACGCTGCGACCAGCCTGTCGACCTCGTCCTCCATGACGATCAGTGTATCGGTGGATGTGTCGATGTGAAGTCTCTTGACATCGAGAAATGTGCCAGCAAGGCTACCGATGGATATCTTGATATCGAGATACATGAGAGGTGCGCGATGACCGCCCCCGTCTGGGACCCGGCGCAGTACCTGCGCTTCGCCGACGAACGCAACCGTCCGCTGCGCGATCTGCTCGCCCGCGTCCCCGCCCTTCCGCACCCG
The DNA here is from genome assembly GCF_044767945.1 of Kitasatospora sp. NPDC101183. Classification (NCBI taxonomy): domain Bacteria; kingdom Bacillati; phylum Actinomycetota; class Actinomycetes; order Kitasatosporales; family Streptomycetaceae; genus Kitasatospora; species Kitasatospora sp. NPDC101183. Next base: position 324,533 of record NZ_JBIWOW010000007.1, read on the forward strand.
GGTGCCGAGGTGGTCCTCGACATCGGCTGCGGGCCCGGCAACTCCACCGCCGCCCTGCGGGAGCGCTGGCCGCACGCCCACCTGACCGGCGTGGACTCCTCCGCCGCCATGCTCGACACCGCCCGGGCGGAGGGCGAGCCCGGCGCCGAGTACCTGCTGGCGGACGCCCGCGACTACGACCCGGCCCCGGCCGGGCCGGACCTGGTCTTCTCCAACGCCCTGCTCCAGTGGGTGGACGGCCACCTCTCCGTGCTGACGCGCTGGGCGGACGCCCTCGAACCGGGCGGGGTCGTCGCCTTCCAGGTGCCGGGCAACTTCGAGGCCCCCAGCCACACCCTGCTCGCGGACCTGCGTCGAAGCGCCCGCTGGCGGGACGCGCTCGGCGCGGAGGCCGTGCGCGCCGGAGTGCACCGGCCCGAGCGCTACCTCGACGCCCTCGTGGGCGCCGGCTGCCGGGCCGACGTCTGGGAGACCACCTACAGCACCCTGCTCCCGGGGCCGGACCCCGTCCTGGAGTGGGTCAAGGGCACCGCGCTGCGGCCCGTCCTCACCCGCCTCGCGGACCCGGCCGACCGGGCCGCCTTCCTCGCCGAGTACGGGCGGCTGCTGCGCGAGGCCTACCCGGCCGGGGAGCACGGCACGGTGTTCCCGTTCCGGCGGATCTTCGCCGTGGGAGTGAAGGGGTAGGGGCTCAGCCCTTGCGGTCGCCGACCAGCCGCGGGTGCCGCTCCAGGCCCTCCAGCCCGTGCCAGGCCAGGTTCACCAGGTGCGCCGCCACCGTCGCCTTGTCCGGCTTGCGGACCTCCAGCCACCACTGGCCGGTCAGGGCGACCATCCCGACGAGCATCTGCGAGTACATCGGCGCCAGCCGGGCGTCGAAGCCCCGGGACTTGAACTCCAGGCCGAGGATGTCCTCGACCTGGGTGGCGATGTCGCTGATCAGCGAGGCGAAGGTGCCGGTCGACTGGGCCACCGGCGAGTCCCGGACGAGGATGCGGAAGCCGTCCGTCGAGGTGTCGATGTAGTCCATCAGCGCGAAGGCCGCCTGCTCCAGCAGCTCCCGGGAGTGCCCGCCGGTCAGCGCGCCGGTGACCATGTCCAGCAGCAGCTGCATCTCGCGGTCCACGACGACCGCGTACAGGCCCTCCTTGCCGCCGAAGTGCTCGTACACCACCGGCTTGGACACCCCGGCGCGCTCGGCGATCTCCTCCACCGAGGTGCCGTCGTAGCCGCGCTCGGCGAAGACCGTCCGGCCGATCTCCAGCAGCTGCTCCCGCCGCTGCTTGCCCGTCATCCGGACCCGCCCGCCGCGGCGGCGCGGGGTCGCGGCGCCGCCCCGCTCGGTGGTCCCGTCGACGGCTCCCGCCGGTGCAGCGGCGCGCGGACGGGCGGGCGCCGCATCGGGCGCCGCGTCCGTCCGCGTGCTGTGGTGACCGCCTCTGCTGTCTGCGCTGCTCCCGTTCACCCCTACATCATGCTGGAAGCGTCGCCTCATGCGGCGCGGCGGGCGGCGATCCGTTGCGCGTCCGGCCAGCGGACGTCCCGGACCCAGCCGGCCAGCTCGAACCAGCGGATCAGCCGGGCCGAGGAGTCGATCTGCCCGCGCAGCACCCCGTGGCGGGCGGCGGTCGGGTCGGCGTGGTGCAGGTTGTGCCAGGACTCGCCGCAGGAGAGGACGGCGAGCCACCAGACGTTGCCGGAGCGGTCCCGGGAGCGGAAGGGGCGCCGGCCGACGGCGTGGCAGATCGAGTTGATCGACCAGGTGACGTGGTGCAGCAGCGCCACGCGCACCAGCGAGCCCCAGAAGAAGGCGGAGGCCGCGCCCTCCCAGGAGAGCGTCACCAGGCCGCCGACCAGCGCGGGCAGCAGCAGGGAGAGGAGGGTCCAGAGCCAGAACGTCCGGGAGATCCGCCGCATGGCCGGGTCCTGGACGAGGTCGGGGGCGTACTTGGCCTGCGAGGTCTGCTCCTCGTCGAACATCCAGCCCATGTGGGCCCACCACAGGCCCTTCATCAGCGCCGGGATGCTCTCGCCGTAGCGCCAGGGGGAGTGCGGGTCGCCGTCCTTGTCGCTGAAGCGGTGGTGGCGCCGGTGGTCGGCGACCCAGCGCACCAGCGGGCCCTCGACGGCGAGGCTGCCGGCGATGGCCAGGGCCAGGCGCATCGGGCGGTTGGCCTTGAAGGCGCCGTGGGTGAAGTAGCGGTGGTAGCCCACGGTGACGCCGTGGCAGGTGAGGAAGTACATGGCGACGGTGATCGCGACGTCCGTCCAGCCGAGCCCCCAGCCCCAGGCCACCGGGGCTGCGGCGACCAGGGCGGCGAAGGGCACGAGGATGAACAGGACGAGCGCGAGCCGTTCGGCGAAGCCCTGCCGCTCCCCGCCGCGGGTGGCGGACAGCCGGGTGGCGTCCGCGGCCTCGGCGGTGTCGGTGGCGTCGTCCACGGCGGTCTCGTCGGTGGTGGGGGTGGAGTGCGCGGCGGTCCCCGCGCGCGCCTCGCCGGCCTGGATGGTCATGGGCGTCCCTTTGCGGCGTCCCGGTACGGGAGAGGAGCGGAGCCTACGTTGGCGTAACCTACGGCATCGTAGGTTGCGCTCCGTGGTCGAGGGAACACACCGCCGCGCGGCGCTTGAGTGAATTCACCCGACTGGATGGATGAACCCCCGTGTCGGTTCGGCGCGGCGGGGTTCGCACAGGATCGGGCGGGGCGGTTGGCGGCGGGTGGTAGATGTGAGGCTTCTCAAGCCGTAGTCTTGGGCCAGCGCGCCGCCGGGAGTCCTGAGGGCGGCTGTGCGGTCCCGGATCGTCTAAGGGCAGGACAGCTGGTTTTGGTCCAGCTTATGGGGGTTCGAATCCTCCTCCGGGAGCACTCCGAACGGCCACGGGCGAGTGTCCGCGCGTCGAGGGCCCGGCGTTCGAGCCGGCAGCCTCGCACTATCCTCGAATGGCCAGGGCATCTGTGCGGATTCGCGCCCCTGACCGATCCGCCCTCGCTGTGAACCGATAGAGGAGCCTCCCCGCATGGCCAAGTCGCTTGCCGCCGTTGTCGTGCTCGCCGCCGGTGGCGGGACCCGGATGAAGTCCAACAAGCTGCCCAAGGTGTTGCACGAGGTGTGCGGGCGCTCGTTGGTGGGTCATGCCGTCTCGGCCGCCGGTGAGCTGAGCCCCGGTCAGCTGGTCGTGGTCGTCGGGCACCAGCGCGAGCAGGTCCAGGCGCACCTGGCCGAGCGCCACCCCGAGGCCCGCCCGGTGGTGCAGGAGGAGCAGAACGGCACCGGCCACGCCGTCCGTACGGCCCTGGAGGCGCTCGCCGAGGACGGCGTCGTGCTGGACGGCACCGTGATCGTCACCTTCGGGGACGCCCCGCTGCTCACCGGCGACACGCTGCGCCGCCTGGCCAGGGCGCACGAGGCGCAGGACAACGGCGTCACCGTGCTGACCGCCGTCGTCCCGGACCCGTACGGCTACGGCCGCATCCTGCGGGACGAGGACGGCAGCGTCGCCGCGATCGTCGAGGAGCGGGACGCCAGCGACACCCAGCGCGCGATCACCGAGATCAACTCCGGCGTCTTCGCCTTCGACGCCAAGCTCCTCGTCGAGGCGCTGGCCGAGCTCACCACGGACAACTCGCAGGGCGAGGAGTACCTGACCGACACCCTGGAGATCCTGCGCACGTCCGGCCACCGGGTCGGCGCCGTCGTCGCCGAGGACTACCGGGACACCCTGGGCATCAACGACCGGGTCCAGCTGGCCCAGGCCCGCCGGCTGCTCAACGACCGGCTGCTGGAGCAGGCGATGCGCGCCGGCGTGACCGTCGTCGACCCGGCGAGCACCTGGCTCGACGTGCAGGTGACGTACGAGCCCGACGCCGTCGTGCTGCCGAACACCCAGCTGCAGGGCGCCACCCACCTGGGCGAGGGCTGCGAGGTGGGCCCGAACTCCACCCTGACCGACACCCTGGTCGGCGCCGGCGCCCGTGTGAGCAACACCACGGCGGTGAGCGCCGAGATCGGCGAGCTGGCCGTCACCGGCCCGTACGCCTACCTGCGCCCGGGGGCGAAGCTGGCCCGCAAGGCGAAGGTCGGCACCTACGTCGAGGTGAAGAACTCCGAGCTGGGCGAGGGCGCCAAGGTGCCGCACCTCTCCTACATCGGGGACGCCACCATCGGCGAGGGCACCAACGTCGGCGCGGCCTCGGTCACCGTCAACTACGACGGCATCAACAAGCACCGCACGGTCATCGGCGCCCACTGCCGGACGGGTTCGGACAACATGTTCATCGCCCCGGTCACGATCGGTGACGGCGCCTACACCGCGGCCGGCTCGGTCATCACCAACGACGTGGCGCCGGGCTCGCTGGGCGTGAGCCGGGCGCAGCAGCGCAACATCGACGGCTGGGTGGAGCGCAAGCGCCCCGGGACGGCATCGGCGCAGGCCGCGAAGGCCGCGGCGGACGAGGCCGCGGGAGCCTGACGGACCCGGCGGTTCGCCGAGGGAAGGTCCCGGGGCGGACGGTTTCCGCACGGGCGCGTAACCTTGGGGACATGCGTGCGCCACTGGGCCTGACCGCCCGTGTCCAGGCGCACGAACATTTCCCCCGATCCCCTGTTGCGCGCGGGCTTGGCCTGCCCGGAGTGGGGGGCGGGGTTCAGCGTCCGCAACGCGAGGAGACGGTGCAGTGAGCGGGATCACGACGTCGGGTGAGAAGAAGCTGAAGCTCTTCTCCGGCCGTGCCCACCCGGAACTGGCGACGGAGGTGGCTGCGGCGCTGGGGACCGAACTGGTTCCGACCAAGGCCCTGGACTTCGCCAACGGCGAGATCTACGTCCGCTTCCTGGAGTCGGCGCGCGGTGCGGACTGTTTCGTGATGCAGAGCCACACGGCTCCCATCAACCAGTGGATCATGGAACAGCTGATCATGATCGATGCTCTCAAGCGGGCCTCGGCCCGGAGCATCACCGCGATCCTGCCGTTCTACGGGTACGCCCGCCAGGACAAGAAGCACCTGGGCCGCGAGCCCATCTCCGCCCGGCTGGTCGCCGACCTGTTGCGCCAGGCCGGTGCCGACCGCCTGATGGCCGTGGACCTGCACACCGCGCAGATCCAGGGCTTCTTCGACGGCCCGGTGGACCACCTCTTCGCGCTGCCGCTGCTGGCGGACTACATCGGCGGGAAGGTCGACCGCGACAAGCTCACCGTCGTCTCGCCGGACGCCGGCCGGGTCAAGGTGGCCGACCAGTGGTGCGACCGCCTGGACGCGCCGCTGGCGATCATCCACAAGCGCCGCGACATGACGCAGGCCAACACCATCCTGTCGGCCGACGTGGTCGGTGACGTCCAGGACCGCGTCTGCGTCCTGGTCGACGACATGATCGACACCGCCGGCACCATCTGCGCCGCGGCCGACGCCCTGTTCGACAACGGCGCGGCGGACGTCGTCGTGGCGGCCACCCACGGCGTGCTCTCCGGCCCGGCCGCGGACCGCCTGAAGAACTCCCGGGTGAGCGAGTTCGTGTTCACCAACACGCTGCCCACCCCGGCCTCGCTGCAGCTGGACAAGATCACCACCCTCTCCATCGCCCCGTCGATCGCGGCCGCGATCCGCGAGGTGTTCGAGGAGGGCTCGGTCACCAGCCTCTTCGAGGGCGTGCACTGACGGAGCCCCGCCGCGGCGGCCCCGGTCCCTTCGAGGGGCCGGGGCCGCCGCCGGTTCGGCGCCGCCGCCGATTTCGCGTCAGCGCACCGGTGAGGTTAGACTCGTGAAACTGCTCGGCGAGGGATGCCGTGTGCCCGCTCTACGGGCGCCCGCTCCGTGATCGACGCGCTGCCGGTGCCGGATTCCCGTCCATCGGCAGAGGCCGTTACCGCCGAGTGACCCCCGAACGTACTGAGGGTGTGGTCCCGGCGGTTTTTCGTTGCCTGCACCCCCGCGCCATTTTCACGAGGAGTGCAGTCGTGTCCGAGATCCGCATCGCCGCCGAGACCCGTACCGAGTTCGGCAAGGGTGCCGCCCGTCGCGCCCGTCGCGCCGGCTTCGTCCCCGGTGTCGTCTACGGCCACGGCCACGCCCCGGTTCACCTGAACCTGCCCGGCCACGACCTGATGATGGCCCTCAAGACCCCGAACGCCCTGCTGGTCGTCCCGATCGAGGGCACCGACGAGTACGTCCTGCCGAAGGCCGTCCAGCGCGAGGCCATCAAGCGCACCATCGAGCACGTCGACCTGCTGCTGGTCAAGCGCGGCGAGAAGGTCACCGTCGAGATCCCGGTCCACACCGAGGGCGAGCTGGCCGCCGGCGGCAACCTGCTGGAGCACGTCCTGCAGGCCCTGCCGATCGAGGCCGAGGCCACCCACCTGCCCGAGTCGGTCACCGTCTCGGTCGCCGGCCTGGAGGCCGGTACCTCGGTGCTCGCCGGGGACATCGTCCTGCCGGCCGGCGTCTCCCTGGCCGTCGAGGCCGACACCGTCGTGCTGCAGGTCATCGCCGCCCAGGCCGCCCCGGCCGAGGAGGCCGCCGAGGCCGAGGGCACCGAGGCCTGAGCCTCGCCCCGTAGCTGAGACCGCTGCCCCGGTCGCTCCCCTGGAGCGGCCGGGGCAGCGGTGCGTCCGGGATGATGACGACGAGCGAGAGGGAGAGGACCGAGGGCATGGCGGACGAGTACGAGGGCCCCTGGCTGGTGGCGGGGCTGGGCAACCCAGGCGAGCAGTACGCGCGCAACCGGCACAACATCGGCTTCATGGTGGTCGACCTGCTGGCGCAGCGGATGGGCGCCAGGTTCAAGGCGCACAAGAGCAGGGCGCAGGTCGCCGAGGGGCGGCTGGCGGGCAGGCGGGTGGTGCTCGCCAAGCCGATGACCTACATGAACCTGTCCAGCGGGCCGCTGATGGTCCTGCGGGACTTCTACAAGGTGCCGGCCTCGGCGCTGATCGCCGTCCACGACGAGCTGGACGTCGACTACGCGGCGCTGCGGCTCAGGCTCGGCGGCGGGGACAACGGCCACAACGGGCTGAGGTCGATCACCAAGTCGATGGGCCCGGAGTACTACCGGGTGCGCTGCGGGATCGGCCGCCCGCCGGGCCGGATGGAGGTCGCGGACTTCGTCCTCAAGGACTTCTCCTCGACCGAGCGCAAGGAGCTGGAGTGGTTCGTGGACCGCTCGGCGGACGCGGTGGAGGCGCTGCTCTCCGAGGGCCTGGAGCGGGCGCAGGCGACGTACAACTCCTGAGCCGGGCGGTGTGCTGACCATCCGTCATGTGCACGGTGTGGCGGGTACGCAACAGTCGTACAACGCTTGCCGGGCAAACCTGAATCCGTGTGAGAACCCCGTGCAGGATCGGATAGCGTCGCCCTGGTACGCGAACGAGTCCTGGGGAGTTCTCGATGCGGAGATTGCGTCCGGTCCGCCTGATGCGGCGGCGCCGGGTGGTCCGGCTGGTGAAGCTCGGGCGGCGGGTCGGCACGGTCGGCGCGCTGGGGGCGGCGGGGGTCCTGCTGTCGGGCGGCGCGCTGGCGCACGCCGACGCGGCGGCCGATCCCGAGCCCGCGGCGACGCCCGAGCCGGCGGCGGCGCAGTTCGCCCCGGCCCTCGGCGACTCGGTCGGCCCGGACGCCGGGTTGTTCGCGGTCGGCGGCGGCCTGCTGGTCTCGGCGGGAGGTGCGGCCCTGTGGCTCAAGCGCCGCCGCGCGGGCGAGGTCGGCGAGTAGGCGTACGCGGGTTCTTCGGGGCCGGTGTCCACGGGAAGCGTGGGCGCCGGCCCCTTTTTTTCTTTCCGTGTCATCCGTTTCCGACGGGCGGGGCGTCCTGGGGTCATGAAGCGCGAATCGGTGCGCCCGGGGGGCGGCGACGGAGGCGACCCCTTCGACGAGTTCGTCGCGGCGCGGTACCAGGCACTGCTGCGCGGGGCCTACCTGATCACGGGCGACGTCCACGACGCCCGCGACCTGCTGCACGACGCCCTCGCCCGGGTGTACCCGAAGCGCTCCGCGATCCGCGACCCGCAGGCGGCCGAGGGGTACGTGCGGACCACGATGGTCCGTACGCACGTCTCCCGCTGGCGGCGGACCAGGCGGGAGGTGCTGACCTCCGAACTCCCGGACGCCCCGGGCGAACCGGTGGCCGTCGAGGACGAGCAGCTGGCCGCCGCCCTGCGGGCGCTGCCGGGGCGCCAGCGGGCCGCGGTGGTGCTGCGGTACTACCTGGACCTCCCGGTCGTGAAGGTGGCCGAGGAGCTGGGCTGTTCCCTGCCGACGGCCAAGACCCATCTCGCCCGGGCGATGAAGTCGCTTCGCCAGGACCTTTCCGGTGAGAGGGAGTTGATGGGCCATGTCGGCTGAGCGGCCGGACGGGTTCGAGGAGGAGCTGGTCGTCAGGCTCGGCGCGCGGGCGGCCTCGGTGGGCGGCAGCCCGCCGCTGGCGGCGCTGCGGCAGGCCGGGCGGCGGCGGGCGCGGCGGCAGAACGTGGTGCGCGGGGTGGCGGCGGTGGCGCTGCTGGCGGCCGGGGTCGGGGCGCTGGGACAGTTCGGGGGCAAGGGCGGGGCGCCGCCGACGGTGACGCCGACCGCCACGGCGCCCACCACGCTGCCCTGGTGGGCGGCGGGTCCGGTGAACGGCTGCCAGGGGGGCCCGAGTTCGCTGCGGACCCCGGGGTGGTACCCGCCGATGCCCCCGGGGAGGGAGCCGCCGACCTCGCCGTTGGTGGGGCAGCCGAACATGCCGGGCATGGCCCCGGAGTCGGTGATGGCGAGCCACTCGGCGACCTGGTTCCCGGGCGACCCGGCACTCGACCAGGTGGCCCGGGCCGCCGCGGACCTGGGCACCGGCCTGTACCGGGACCAGTTCTTCGGGATGTGCTACGACTCCGCCACCAGGACGCTCTTCGTGATGCGCAAGGAGGGCGCGTACGCCTTCGACACGGCCCTGCGGGAGCGGGTCTTCTCGGGGGGCGTCCGCTTCGACTTCAGGAACGCGGCCGACAGCCGGATCGCCTTGGACGCGCTGGCCGCCCGGATCGCCGGGGAGGCCGAGACGTACTGGCGGCCGAAGGGCGTGACGCTCGTCGGCGTCGCGGTCTGCGCCGACGGCGCCGGGGTGCGGGTGGACGTCGCCCAGCAGGCGGAGGCCGTGCGGGCGGAGATCCTCGCCCGCTACGGCCCCCTGGTCGTCGAGGTCAACCACCGGGGGTGACCTCGACGGCGAAGGGCCGGTGACCCACGGGGGTGGTCACCGGCCCTTCGCCGTAGCTCCGGTTGTCAGCCGGTGTTGCGCAGGCCGGCGGCGATGCCGTTGACGGTCAGCAGCAGCGCGCGGGCCCGCAGCGGGTCCTCGTGGCGGCCGGTGGCGACCTCCTCGCGCTGGCGGCGCAGCAGGGCGACCTGGAGGTAGGAGATCGGGTCGAGGTAGGCGTCCCGGACGGTGAAGGTCTGCTTCAGCACCGGGTTGTGCTCCAGCAGCTCGCTCTCCCCGGTGAGGCGCAGGACCTCGCGCAGGGTGAGCTCGTGCTCGGCCACGATCTGGTCGAAGACGTGGTGCAGTTCGGCCGGGACCAGCTGCTCGACGTAGTGGCGGGCGATCCGCAGGTCGGTCTTGGCCAGCGTCATGGCGACGTTGGACAGGAAGTTGCGGAAGAAGTGCCACTGGCCGTGCATCTCGTCGAGCACGGCGCCCAGGCCCGCCTCGCGGGCGGCGGCGAGGCCGGAGCCGACGCCGTACCAGCCGGGGACGATCTGGCGGGACTGCGTCCAGCCGAAGACCCACGGGATGGCCCGCAGGCCGTCCAGCCCGGCGCCCGAGTCGGGGCGGCGGGAGGGGCGGGAGCCGAGGTGCAGGGAGGCGAGCTGGTCGACCGGGGTGGCGGCGAAGAAGTACTTCGGCAGGTCGTCCTGCTCGACGAGGGCGCGGTACGCGGTGTGGGCGGCCTCGGAGACCTGGTCCATCGCGGCGTCCCAGCGGGCCAGTTCCTCGGGGGCCTGGCGCGGGGCGGTGTGCAGCGCGGAGGCGGAGAGGGTGGCCGAGATGGTCAGCTCCAGGTTCTCCCGGGCGAGGGAGGGGAGCAGGTACTTGTCGGAGATGACCTCGCCCTGCTCGGTCACCTTGATCTCGCCCTCCAGGGTGCCCCAGGGCTGGGCGAGGATCGCCTCGTGCGAGGGGCCGCCGCCGCGACCGACGGTGCCGCCGCGGCCGTGGAAGAGGCGCAGCCGGATTCCGTAGCGGTGGGCGACGTCGCGCAGGCGGCGCTGGGCGCGGTGGATCTCCCACTGGGAGGTGGTGATGCCGCCGAACTTGGAGGAGTCGGAGTAGCCGAGCATGACCTCCTGGACGTCGCCGCGCAGGGAGACGAGCAGCCGGTAGGAGGGGTCGGAGAGCATCTCGTCGAGGATGCGGTCGGCCTGCTGGAGCTCGTCGGTGGTCTCCAGCAGCGGCACGATGCCGATCTTGGCGATCCCGGCGTGCAGGTCGATCAGGCCGGCCTCGCGGGCGAGGACGGTGGCGGCGAAGACGTCGTCGGCGCCCTGGCACATGGAGATGATGTAGCTCTCGACGATCTCGTCGCCGAAGCGGTCGAAGCCCTCGCGGATGGTGCTGAAGACGCCGAGGGTCTTGGTGCCGGCCTCGTCCAGCGGGGCCGGGGTGGGGGCGAGGGGGCGGCGCGAGCGCAGCTCCTTGGCGAGCAGCCGCTGGCGGTACTCGCGGGGCATGTCGGCGTAGCGCCAGGCTTCTTCGCCGAGGCGGTCGAAGAGCTGGCCGAGGGCGTGGTGGTGGGCCTCGGCGTGCTCGCGCACGTCCATGGTGGCGAGCTGGAGGCCGAAGGCCTCGACGGTGCGGATGGTGCGGGCGAGGCGGCCGTCGGCGATCAGGCCGCCGCGGTGGGCGCGCAGCGAGTCCTGGATGAGCCGGAGGTCGGTGATCAGCTCGCGGGTGCCGAGGTAGTCGCGGCCCTCGACGTGCGGGGTGCCGCCGGCCAGGCGCTCGCGGGTGTTCTCGAGCTTCAGGCGCACGCAGGTGGCCTTGAGGCGGTAGGGCTCCTCGGCGTTCATCCGCTTGTAGCGGGGGCTGAGTTCGGGGAGCCGGTGCAGGTCGGTGTTGAGCGAGGCGAGGAGTTCGACGGAGGCGCCGGCGAGCCGCTCGGAGGTGGAGAGGGTGCCCCGGAGGTCGTCGATCGCGGCGAGGGCGTCCTTGATGCCGTACTCGTGCTGGAGGTTGAGGACGTCCCAGGTGACCTGCGGGGTGACGTTGGGGTTGCCGTCGCGGTCGCCGCCGATCCAGGTGCCGAAGGTGAGCGGGCGCACGCCGTCGGGCAGGTTCAGGCCGACGCGGGCGAGCTCCTCGTGCAGCTCCTCCAGCACCTCGGGGACGGCCTCGCGGTAGAGCTCGTCCAGGTAGTAGACGGCGTTGCGGGCCTCGTCGGTGGGCTCGGGGCGGGCGATGCGCAGCTCGTCGGTCTGCCAGAGCAGGTCGATGACCTCGGCGAGGCGGCGGTCGGCGGAGCGGCGGGCGCTGCTGACGCGGGCCGGGTCGGCGGCGGCCAGGCCGGAGGAGATCTCCTGGCGGTGGATGCGGTCGAGGAGTTCGCCGATCCTGCGCAGCTTGTTGAGGACGCTGCGGCGGGCGGCCTCGGTGGGGTGGGCGGTGAAGACCGGACGGACCGCGAGGTGGGCCAGGGTGTCCTGGAGGTGCTTCGGGTCGGCCTCGGCGAGCTGGTCGGCGGTCTGCGCGAGCAGCGAGCCCTCGCGGGCGCGGCGGGTGGCGAGTTCGCGGCCTCGGTGCACCTGCTCGGTGACGTTGGCGAGGTGGAAGTAGGTGGAGAAGGCGCGCACCAGCTTGGCGGCGGTCTCCAGCTCGATGTCGGAGAGCAGTTCGGCGGTGGCCTCGCCGTCGGTGCGGCTGAGCAGGCGGACCTGCTCGACCAGGCCCAGCAGCTGGGGGCCCTCCTGACGGACCAGTGTCTCGCCGAGGAGGTCGCCGAGGCGGCGGATGTCCGCACGCAGGGCGGCGTTGTCGGCGACGGGGTCGGCGACGACCGGAGTCGGACTGTCCGCCGGGTTGGGGACCGGAGCGGTCACGGCTGGCTCCCTCTGGTGGTGGGGTTCGGCAACGGCTCATCGTCACAGGTCCGCGCACACAGTGGCGGGTGTGACGCGTGCGGACCGCGCTGTCCGACGCGACCAGCATAGGTGTCGGGACGGGCGGTGTCCGAGAGGTGGCCGGATGGCGGACAGAGCTGCCGAAAAGCACCTGTGGTCTGGACCACTTACCGGGCCGCCGCGGTGTGTCGGGCGAACCGGGTGGGGAGGGGACGGGGTTGCACCTTAGTCTTTGGGGCATGAGCAAGTCGCCTGGGGAGCGCGCGCCGGTCATGTCGTTCTGGTGGTGGAAGCGGCGGCGCAGCGCTTTCCTGGACATCGGGCTGGCGCTGCTCGCCGCGCTCGAGTGCGTGGTGAACGTCCTCAACTTCTTCTCCAGCAGGGTGCACCTGTCGGGCGCGGCCTCGGTCGGGATCGGGGTGATGGGCGTGCTGGCGGGCGGCACCCTGGTGCTGCGGCGGCGCTGGCCGGCCGTCCCGGTGCTGGTGACGCTGCTGCTGATGCCCGTGATGCTGAGCGTGACGCTGCTGGTGGTGTCGCTGTACACGCTGGCGGAGACCTGGGAGTGGCCCTCGACCCGGCGGCGGGTGGTGGGGCTGTCCGCGCTGGCCTTCGCCGAGTCCGTCGCCGTGATGCTGGTGTCGATGCTCAGCCCCGGCGACACGGCGCTGGAACGGCCCCCGGTCTGGGGCCAGGTGCTGCTCTCGGTGTTCGTGGCGATCGGGCTGACCGTCCCGCCGGTGGTGACCGGGCTGTACGTGGGGGCGCGGCGGCGGCTGATCGAGTCGCTCCAGGACCGCGCGCACGGCCTGGAGGCGGAGTTGGACCTGCTGGCCGAGCAGGCGCGCGAACGCGCCCGCCGGGCGCGGCTGGAGGAGCGCACCCGGATCGCCCGGGAGATGCACGACGTGGTGGCGCACCGGGTGTCGCTGATGGTGGTGCACGCCGGGGCGCTGGAGCGGATCGTCGGCAAGGACCCGGAGAAGGCCGCGCAGAGCGCCAAGTTGATGGGCGAGGTCGGCCGGCAGGCGCTCAACGAGCTGCGCGAGATCCTCGGGGTGCTGCGGATGGACGACGAGGGCGGCCAGCCGGAGCCGGACTCGCTGGCCGGGCTGCCGCGGCTGGTGGACCAGTCCCGGGCGGCGGGGATGGCGGTGACGCTGACGGTCAGCGGCAGCCGCCAGGAGTTCACCGGCGAGGCGGAGCAGACCGCGTACCGGGTCGTCCAGGAGGGGCTGACCAACGCGCACAAGCACGCGGGCGGCGCACAGGTGTCCGTGCTGCTGGCGTACGCGCCGAACGGGGTGCGGGTGAGCGTGGTCAACGCCTGCCCGGGCGGGGAGCGCGGCGCGGCGCAGCTGCCCAGCGGCGGCAACGGGCTGGTCGGGATGCGGGAGCGGGTGGTCGCGCTGGGCGGCACCTTCTCGTCCGGGCCGGAGGCGGACGGCGGGTTCCGCGTGGAGGCGGTGCTGCCGTCCCGGCTGGCCGTGCGGGCGGACCGGCTCGGTCAGTAGTCCTCGGCCGTCATCAGCCGCTGGGGCGCCGTGCCCAGGACCAGGGTGGTGATCGCCTGGTCGATGCCCTGGCCGAGGAACCACTCGCCGGTGTGGTCCAGGCTGTAGACGCGCCCCTCCTCGTCGACGGCCAGCAGCGCCTGCCCGTACGCCTCCTCGCCGAGCGGGGCGAGCTGGACGCCCAGGGCCCGGCCGAGGTCGAGCAGGGTGCGCGGCTGGTGCAGGCCGCAGAGCGGGTCGAGCAGGAACGGGGTGCGGGCGACCTGGCGGCCGGGGCCGGTCAGGTCGAAGGCGAGGCCGCCGAACTCGGCCCAGACCTCCACCGCCGCCGGGAACACCGCGTGCTGCGCGCCGGTCGGGGCGCCGTGCCCGACCAGGGCGTCGGCCCACTCCTCGGCCTGCCGGATCTCCCAGCGGCCGGGGTGCCAGCCGGCCGCCTTCAGCTCGGCGGCGACCTCGGCGGGGAAGCGCGGGCGCGTCCGCCCGGGGGCGCCGGCGGGGTGCAGGGTGGCCGGCGGTGGGGGTGGGAGGGGCGGGTTCAGGACGGGCTCCTGGGCTCGGGGACGGGGGGCGCCGGGCGCGATGGATCGGGCGGGGCGCGGGCGGCGGTCAGTGCGCGGGTGGGCCGACCGCGACGCTCCGTACGGTGAAGTGCTCCAGCATCGGCTCGCAGGAGCGGCACGGCGGGGCGTGGGTGCCGTGCGTCGGGTCCCCCTCCTCGCGGATGCGGACGGTCGTCATCCGGGCGCCGCGCAGCGCCTTGCGCGCCTCGTGCAGCGTCATCGCCTTGCGGGCGGCGCGCTTGGAGCGCCGGCCGTCGACCGCCGTGAGGTAGCGCGAGAGCAGGACGGCCTCCGGGCAGTGGCCGGTGAAGCGCTCGCGCGCCTCGACGGGCAGCGCGTCCAGGAACTCGCCGACCAGCGGGTGCAGGGCCGGGCGGCGGGCGTCCTTGTCGCCCGCCAGGGTGTGCACCTCGCCGCCCTTGAGCGACAGCGCGGCGGCGACGGCGGGCAGGAGGCTGTCGCGGAGGTGGCGAAGTACGGGCGGGCCCGCCGGCTCACCGGTGGTCATCCGTCCTCCCCCTCCTCGCCGCTGCTCCGGTGTCACTCTCGCCCGTCTGGTACCGGGCCTTCCGGGGCAAGCCTGTCAAACGGCACCGACAACCGCACATCCGGGGTGCGGGGGTGCCCGGGCCGTGACGGGGACCCACCGGGTGCTCACCCGATGCTGGCCGAATCCCCACAGTGCCGTCATGAATTGTCCACTGATTTCAGGAAAGTGGCCCGGGGCCGGGGGCACGGCCGGTACGGTTCCGGCACCGAGCGGGCCGCGGGCGGCTGCCCGGAGGGGCCGAGTCCCCTGCCCGCGCCGGAGGTTGGGGCCGCGCCCGAGAACCGAGGGAGCTCGACGATGACGTCGTGGCAGTGGGCGGCCGAGGCCGCCAACCAGGCGCCCGGAGGCCACGTGCCCACCCCGGGGGCGCCGCCGGAGCCCGTACCGGAGCGGCCCGTCGGGCTGGCCGTGGTCGGGGCCGGATACTGGGGGCCCAAGCTGGTCCGCAACGCGCAGCACACCCCGGCGCTGCGGCTTCACTGGCTCTGCGACCTGGACGCGGCCAAGGCCCGTACGGTGCTGGGGGAGTACAGCACCGTCGGCGCCACCGACGACTACCGGCGGGTGCTCGCCGACGAGCGGGTCGAGGCCGTCGCGGTGGCCACCCCGGCGGCCGGGCACTACCGGCTGGTGCGGGCCGCGCTGGAGGCCGGCAAGCACGTGCTGGTCGAGAAGCCGATCACCACCTCCTCCGCGGAGGCCGCCGAACTCGTCGAGCTGGCCGAGCGTTCGGGGCTGGTGCTGATGTGCGACCACACCTTCTGCTACACCCCGGTGGTGCGCCGCATCCGCGAACTGGTGCACGGCGGGGAGATCGGCGACGTCCAGTTCTTCGACTCGGTGCGGATCAACCTCGGCCTCGTCCAGCCCGACGTGGACGTCCTGTGGGACCTCGCCCCGCACGACCTGTCCATCCTCGACTTCGTGCTGCCACCCGGTGTCGAGCCCGTCGGCGTCTGCGCGCACGGCGCCGACCCGATCGGCGCGGGCCGCGCCTGCGTCGCGTACCTGACGCTGCGGCTGAGCAACGGCGCGCTGGCGCACTGCCACGTCAACTGGCTCTCCCCGACGAAGGTCCGCACCACGCTGATCGGCGGCTCCCGGCGCACCCTCGTCTGGGACGACCTCAACCCGCAGGCCCGCCTGGCCGTGCACGACCGGGGCGTGGACCTCACCCCGCCCGACGAGCTGACCGACGCGATCCGGCACCGGGCGCTGATCTCCTACCGGGTCGGCGAGATGGTCGCCCCCGCGCTCGTCGAGCAGGAGGCGCTGCGCAACGTGATGGCCGAGTTCGCCGCCGCCGTCCTGGAGGGCCGCGCCCCGCTGACGGACGGCCGGGCGGGGCTGCGGGTGCTGCGGCTGCTGGAGGCCGCCTCACTCAGCCTCGAACTCGGCGGGGCCACCGTGCCGGTGGGCTCCGGCGAGCGGGAGGCGGTCCGGTGAGCGGTGCGGTCGGCGGTGAGGTGAGCAGTGAGGTGAGCAGTGAGGTGAGCAGTGAGGTGAGCGGCATCCCCCTGGTGGACCTGGCCGCCGCGCACGCCGAGGTCGAGGCCGAGGTCCGGGCCGGGTTCGAGCGGGTGCTCGCCAGCGGCGCGTACGTCAAGGGGCCCGAAGTCGCGGCCTTCGAGCGGGAGTTCGCCGCCTTCAGCGGGGTCGGGCACTGCGTGGGCGCCGCCAACGGCACCGACGCCCTCGAACTCGCCCTGCGCGCCCTCGACCTGGCCCCCGGCGCCGGGGTGGTGCTGCCCGCCAACACCTTCGTCGCCACCGCCGAGGCCGTGCTGCGCGCCGGGCTGCGGCCCGTCCTCGTCGACGCCGACCCCGAGCACCTCCTGATCGACCCCGGCCGGGCCGCCGAGGCCCTGCCCGGCGCGGCGGCGTTGCTGCCCGTTCACCTGTACGGGCAACTCGCGCCGATGGAGGCGCTGCTGGAGCTCGCGGACGGCCGGCCGGTGATCGAGGACGCGGCGCAGTCCCAGGGCGCCCGGCGGCACGGGCGCGGCGCGTACGGGCGGATCGCGGCCACCAGCTTCTACCCGGGCAAGAACCTCGGCGCGTACGGGGACGCGGGCGCGGTGCTCACCGACGAGCCCGGACTCGCCGACGCCGTCCGCCGGATCGGCGACCACGGGGCGCGCGGCAAGTACGTCCACGAGCGGTTCGGCTTCAACTCCCGGATGGACGCCCTGCAGGCCGTCGTCCTGCGCGCCAAGCTGCGCCGGCTGCCCGCCTGGAACGCCGCCCGCCGCGCCGCCGCCGACCGCTACCGCGCGCTGCTGGACCCGCTCGTGGGGGCCGGCCTGCTCACCGCGCCGGGCACGGCGCCGGGCAACGAGCACGTCTGGCACCTCTACCCGGTGCGGGTCGGCCGCGGGCGGGACGCGGCGCTGGCGGCGCTGCAGGCGGCCGGCATCGGCGCGGGGGTGCACTACCCCGCACCCGTCCACCTCCAGCCCGCGCTGCACCACCTCGGCCACCGCGCCGGGGCGTTCCCCGTCGCCGAACGGGCCGCCCGCGAACTGCTCAGCCTGCCGCTGCACCCGCACCTCACCGAGGCCCAGCAGGCCCGGGTCGTGGAGGTGTTGGGGCGGGCCCTGGGTGCGGGGGGTGCTGCGGCCGGGTGACCCCCTAGGCTGGTGTTCGGCAAGCGCACCAGAGGACGCAGCAGCAGTGGGGGCTCCCAGATGACGACAGGTCGGCCCGGCGTCGCCGTCGCACCGAACGCGGCGTACGCAGGTCAGGTGGTGCATTTCCCGGACCCGGTCCGCGCGGAGCGGCACCCGGCCGGGGTCCAGGTGGACGAGCACGGCTACCCGGACTTCAGCCCGTACGCCGCCGCCGCGGCCGAGGTCGCCGACCCGCCCGAGGGCTTCGGCGTGGACGAGCTGCGCCTGACCGACTACGTCTCGGCCAACGCCGCGCTGTTCACCCAGGGCCACCCGCTCTGGGCCGACCAGGAGACCGCCGTCGCCACCCCGGCCGGCTGGACCTGGCACCACGTCGCGGGCCACGCGGCCCCCGGCTGGCGGCGCATGGAGCTCGTGCCCGTCGAGGTCAAGGCCCTGCTGCGCCACCACGGCGGCCTGGCCACCTCCGGCGCCGACCACACCCGCCGCGGCACCCGCCCGCTGCAGGAGCGCCGGCCCGTCCACTTCTCGCTCGCCAAGGACGGCGGGGACCCGATCGGCGTCCCCGAGGACCTGGTGCAGCGCGCCGAGGCGCGCCTGGGCTACCGGCTGCCCGGCGCCTACCGCAGCTTCCTCAAGGTCGGCGGCGGCCGCGCCCCGGTCGGGGTCGCGCTGGACACCGAGCTGGGCCTGCTGCTCGACCAGCCGTTCCTCACCCTCACCGAGGAGTACGGCACCGAGGACGTCGTCTACGCCAACAAGTGCCTGCGCGACCACCTCACCAAGGACTTCCTGGGCGTCGCCTACGCCCAGGGCGGCATCGTCGCGCTCAAGGTGCGCGGGGAGCGGGCCGGCTCGGTCTGGTTCCACCTCTACGACGACGCCCGCGACACCGGCGCGCAGGAGAGCCCGGAGGAGCGCTGCGCCCGGCTGCTGCTGCCCTGCGGGGACGACTTCGACGCGTTCCTGCTGCGGCTGGCCGGCAGCCCGCCGGAGCTGGAGACGGTCGCGGAGCTGATGGTGGACGGCGGGTTCGCCCGGGCCGTCCGGCCGCACGGACAGGCGGGGGAGTGACGAGGATGCGGACGACAGGGGTGAACCGGGCGTGGTGACGTACGCGCAGGCGCAGGAGCTCGCCGAGGAGTGGATCAACGGCGGCGTGCCGCTCGCGCAGCAGCGCGAGGTACGGGTGCGGGAGTTCGACCTGGGGTTCGTCTGCTGGGCGGTGCAGCCCGCGGACGCCGGGCCGGACGCCGACACGGGCGAGGCGCGGCTGGTGATCGCCCGGGACTCGGGGGCCAGCACGCTGTGGCCGGCGCTGCCGGTCAACGAGGTCGTCCGGCAGTTCGAGGAGGCGTACGGGCGGCCGGTCGCGGCCAACCCGGCGGGGGCGGCGAAGCCCGCTCCGGGGCCGGTGGAGGCCACCTCCTTCCTGCTCAGCCCGCCGCAGTGGCTGCAGGAGGCGGGGGCGGCGGCGATCGCGGCGGAGGCGGAGAAGCTGGGGACGACGGCTCCCGCCGAGCCTGTCGCGCCGGTTGCCCCTGTTGCTCCCGTCGCCCCCGCCGAGCCCGTGGCGCCGTTCGCGCCCGCCGAGCCCGTGCCGCCCGTGGCGCCCGCCGTGCTGACCACGCCTCCCGCCTCCGACCGTCCGGCCGGGGACGCGCCGACCATGCTCGCCCCGCCGCCCGGGGCCGAGGACTCGTTCTGGGCGCCGCCCGCGCCCCCCGCCTCCCCCAGCGCCCCGGACCCGTCCTGGGCGCCGCCCGCGCCGCCCTCCCCGGTGGCGCCGTCCCCCGTCCCGCCCGTGCTGGCGCCGGACGGCCTGCGGACCAGCGGCTCCGACCTGCCGGACGTGCCCGCGCCGCCCGGCGCCGAGGCCGCGACCGTGCTGATGCCGCCTCCGCCCGCCCCGATGCCCGCCCCCGTTCCGGCCCCCGCCCCGCAGGCCCCCGCGCCCGCCCCGGCCGTGGAGCCGGCGCCGACGCTGCTCGCGCCGCCGGACGCCGTCGCGGGCCTGATGGGCCTGCCCGGCGCGCCCGGCACCCCGCCCGCGGGAGCCCCCGCCGCCCCGGTGGAGCACGCACCCACGATGCTGGCCGCCCCCGGCTCCGTGCCCGGTCTGATGGGCCTGCCCGGAGCCCCCGGCACCCCGCCGGGCGGCACCCCCGCGGGCCCGCCGCCCGCCCCGCCCGCACCCGCCCCGCAGGCCGGCGGCCGCGCGGCCTCCTCGGCCCCGCCGCCGCCCCCGCCGGCCGCGCTGCGCGGCGGCTCCTCAGGCCCGGCCCCGCAGGCCGGCGGCCGCTCCGCCGCCTCCGCCCCGCCGCCGCCCCCGCCCGCCGGGCTGCGGCACACCCCGGGCTCCGGCACGCCCGCCGCACCCGCGCCGGCGCCCGCCCCCGGCGCGGCGTACGAGGCGACCCAGCTCGCCGGCGCCGTCGACCCGGCACTGCTGGGCGCCGCCCCGGCCGACCCGGGCACCCCGCCCTCCGGCGGCCCCGCCGTCCCGCCGCCGCCCGGCGGCCCGGCGGTCCCCGTCTCGCCCGGCGCCGGCTACGGCTACCCGGGCGGCGCCCAGGGCGTCGTCCCGCCCGCGCCGGTCGCCGGCCACCCGCCGGCGGCCCCCGTGCCGCCGGGCGTGCCCGCCGTCGGGCCCGGCTACTTCGCCGCGCTCAGCTACCGGGGCCCGGACGGCTCGGAGCAGAAGCTGCTGCACCGCAGCGAGCCCGGCACCCCGCACCCGGAGTGGAAGATCCTCCAGGACCTGCGGCGGCTGAACGTGCCGCCGGAGCAGGTGCTGGAGCTGTACACCGAGCTGGAGTCCTGCGACCTGCCCGGCGGCTACTGCAACCGCATGATCGCCGCCTCCTGGCCGAACGTGCGGCTCACCCACACCGCCCCGTACGGCCGTGACCACGCCTCCCGCCAGGCCGGGATGGCCGAGCTGCTCGACCACCTGGACGAGCTGCACCAGCAGGCCGCCGGCGCCCAGCGGGTCCGCCCGTTCCGGGT
This sequence comes from Kitasatospora sp. NPDC101183, assembly GCF_044767945.1. Classification (NCBI taxonomy): domain Bacteria; kingdom Bacillati; phylum Actinomycetota; class Actinomycetes; order Kitasatosporales; family Streptomycetaceae; genus Kitasatospora; species Kitasatospora sp. NPDC101183. The sequence goes on from NZ_JBIWOW010000007.1 coordinate 344,879, forward strand.
GCCGCCGCCCGCGCCGGGCACCGTCCAGGCCCTGCCGCCGCTGCCCCCGCAGCAGCTGGCGCAGGAGGTCGGCGCGGCCTTCGGGCAGAACGTGTTCCGCTACGAGCAGCGCGCCGTCTCCCGCCAGGGCGTGCCGGAGCCGGTCTCGCAGAGCCTGATGTGGGCCGGGCTGCCGCGCGACTTCGGCCCGTTCTTCTGGGCCCAGGCCCAGGAGGGCCGCCCGATCCCGACGCTGGCCGAGCTGGCCGCCGAGCGCGGCCTGCCCGCCGCCCCGGACTTCGGCGGCTACCTGGTGCTCGGAAACGACTACGGTCGGCAGCTGTGCGTGCAGTACGGCACGGCCAACGTCGTCGCCGTGGACGTCGACGGAACCGGCCAGCCGCCGCGCTTCGTCAACAGCGGTGTGCCGGAGTTCGCCCGCGCGCTGGCCCTGCTGGGCCGGATGTGGCGGCTGCGGTACGGGCTGACGCCGGACCAGGCCGGTCGCTGGACGACCGACTTCCAGGCGCAGCTCGCCGCGATCGACCCGGCGGCCCTGCAGAACGCGGACACGTGGTGGGCCGTACTGCTGGAGCAGTTCTGGGACGGCCTGCTCTAGGGCTGCCGTCGCCGATCCTCGCAGGTGGGGAGGGGTCGTTCCGGGGTCCGGAGCGGCCCCTCCGGCGTACCGCGGCGGCGGTGCCTCGTTGGGGTTTCGTCCGGATCTGCGCAAAATAGGTCAAGAGGATGGGCCTACCCGTCCATCCTCGACGCAATCAGGTCCGCGAGACGACCGAATCCGGCCCCGGCCACGGAACCGGTTCCGGATTCGTCCGCTCCGTCCGATCATGGGCTCCGCAGCCCGCGAAACGAGGGGAAGAGCCCATGAGCGACGCCGTCCCCCAGTACGGCTTCACCCAGGCACGGCGCGGTTACGCGCCCGATCAGGTCGAGCGCGCGCTGGAGGCCCTGACCGCCCAGCGCGACGAGGCCTGGGAACGGCTGAGCGTCCTCGGCGCCGGCATCCGGCAGATGGAGGGCCGCCTGGCCGACATCCGCCGCGCCGCCGAGGACGCGCCGGAACCCGACTACGAGGTGCTCAGCGAGCAGGCCGCCGGCCTCGCCGCCATGGCCCGCAACGAGGCGCAGGCCGTCCGGGAGAAGGCCGAGCGCTTCTCGGAGGACCTGCGCGACGAGACGTACGACGCCGGGCAGGCGCTGGACAAGGCCGCCAAGGAGTACTCCGCCACCACCCGCAAGGAGGCCGACGCGGCCGCCCGCCGCACCGAGGAGCGCACCCGCTCCGAGGCCGAGGGCCTGCGCTCCGCCGCCGACCGGGACGGCCGCACCGCCCGGGACACCGCCACCGCGTACGCCGCCAAGGTGCGGGTGGCCGCCGCCGAGGCCAACGAGCACGCCGAGGCCGAGCTGGCCTCGCGGCGCCGCAAGGCCGACGAGACCTTCGCCGCCGCGCAGGCCAAGGCCGACGCCGAGGACGCCCAGGTGTCCTCCACGGCCGAGCGCCGGGTCAAGGAGGCCGAGCAGCAGCGGGAGACGGTCCTCTCGCAGATCAAGCAGCAGGAGGCCGAGGCGCAGGCCAAGGCCGACAAGCTGGTCGAGCAGGCCCGCCGGGAGGCGGAGGGGATCAACGCGCGGATCGAGCGCGAGCAGCGCGAGTTCGACACGCGGCTGGAGACGGTGCAGAAGCACCTCGACCACATCAAGGCGACGCTGGCCTCGCTCACGGGCGCGGCGGTCGGGCAGATCGAGCCCGAGCTGCTCGCCGCGGTGCTGCCGACCGAGGCGGCCCCCGCCGAGGCCCCGGTCCCCGCTCCTGAGGACGCGGCTGCGGTCGTGGGCGCGGCCGTGGACTCCGAGGCGGACACCGGCGAGATCCCGCTCCCGCCGGTGCGGCCGAGCCTGCGCAAGGCGCCGGCCAGGGAGCAGGCGACGGCGGTGCTGCGGGCGCCGGTCCTCGGCGGCGCAGCGGACCGCAAGCCGGGCGCGGACAAGGCGGCCGACAAGCCCGTCGCGGACAAGGCACCGGCCGACGCCGAGCCGGCCGACGCGAAGCCGGCCGACGTCAAGCCCGCGGACGCGAAGCCCGCGCCCGAGGGCGAGCCCACGGTGGTGACCGGCCCGGTCACCCCGTCCGCCCTGCCGCCGAAGCCCTCAAGCCCGCCCCCGGCCCCGGCCCCGGCCGCGAGCGAGGGCGAAGGCGAGGACGAGACCAAGATCGTCCCGAAGATCATCATCGTCGACGACGGCGCCGGCTACGCCACCCCGAACACGGTCTCCTACCGTCGTCGTTAGCCCTTCCCCTCCCCGGTGATCAGCCGGGTGAGCTTGGCGTCCTGGGCCCTGACCGCCTCCTTCTGGGCGGTCAGGGCCTCGGCGTTCCGGTCGACCAGCTGGCGCTGGTAGCCGTCCAGGACGGCGAAGTAGACGGCCGCGAGGCGGCTCGTGCCGGTGGTGCAGTCGGCGTCGGCGCGGGCGGCGGCCAGTTCGGCCTGGGTGATCTCGGGCGCCGCCTCGTACGTCTTCGGCAGTTCCTCCGGGACCGCCGCCTCGAACCCGGCCGTCGCCATGCAGGAGGCCCAGTCCTTGCGCGCCGCCAGCACCCGGGCGTCCTGGGCGGTGGCCTTCGTCGACTCGTCGAACAGCTGCCCCACCAGGTCGGCGCCCTTGGGGGGCGGGGAGCCGATCTTCTCGGCGGCCTGCCGGTCGCAGTCCACCCGGGCCGCGTCGTAGGCCTCGCCGCCGTAGCCGGCCGAGGCGTCGGGCGCGCGGGGGGCCGGGCGCCTGGGCGGGTGGAAGCCCTGGGCGTTCGCGGGCCCCGGGCCGATGTAGCCCCAGGGCCCGGCGGGCAGCGCGGTCAGGTTGTCCGGCGGCTGCGCGGGCTGCAGCCCGTCCCCGGTGAAGGCCGCGTACCCGGCCGTATGCATGCAGGAGACGATCAGCGCATTGCGGGCCTTGATTTCCTTGACGGCGATCTGGTCGTCGGCCCGATAAGCGGAAAGAGGAAGTCCGGTCATTGCGCCCCGGCCGGAATCCGGAGTGCGCGGATCGGAAATGAGCGGCGGTGTCAGGGAGGATTTCGGTAAGGCCTTGCCGGAGTCGCCGGAGCAGCCTGCCGTTCCTGCCGAGAGGGTGGCCAGAACGGCTGCCAGGGCGATGGCGGTGAATCGCCCGAATTGGGTGGGACGTGGCAAGCGTCTGCTCCTATCCTCTTGTGCGGCAAGTGTGTTGGGACCCTAGCGCATTTCGTCTCGATACGTTCCCGGAGCCCCTGCGGGCGATCGTCTTGGCCGGAAAACAACTGTCCGCCCACAGTGCGTCGTGCGAATCTCTGGAGTCTCGAACACTGCCGATGGAGGGGTTTCAATGATTCGCCGCACCAATCGCCGAACTCGCCTTCGGAAGGGAAAGGGGACGGGCCGGAGGCTGGCCGTGCTCGCGGCTCTGACGGCCGCCGCGTCGACACTGCTCCCGGTCTCCGGCGCGAATGCCGTGAACCGCGTCGACTGCGGAAACCGGGACGATTACGCGAAGGTGTACAACTACGGCTACGGCGGGCAGCTCTGCTTCGCCAACGACGGCTGGATGTCCGTGCGCATCTACAACGTCGACCGGATCGACGCCGGCAACAACAAGGTCGTCACGTACCTGGGCGGCGGCCTGGGCTCCTGGACGGTCTTCACCTGGGAGCGCTACGACTTCAACGCCAACCAGGGGCACCAGGTGATGATGTACGACATCAACCTGTCGCGCTGGTGAGCCCGAGGGCCTGACCGCCGGGCCGGTGCGGACGCCCGGGGCGAGGGTTCGAGGGTTCGAGGAAGCAGCGGCAACAGAAGAGGCCGAGACCCGCGGCGCCCTCCAGGAAAGGGCGCCGCGGTTCCCGGCGCTTGGGCGGGCGCCCCCACCCAGGGTCGCCCGGCCTCGCACCCCCGACCCCCATCGGGTGGTGCGACAGGTGCCCCCCACAGCCATCCCCCACGGTTGGGTGCGGCGGGCACATTCACCATGGTGCAGGACGTCCATGGACGGGCAGTGACAGGAGTATGTCCAGTTCGTGGCACGTAGCGGTGCCCGCCTTTAGGTGCCTGTCACTTCGGTTCGTCCACTGGCGGCTCCGCGATCCGTCCATTCGTTCGTCCTCGGTCGTGTCCCTGACATCAAAGGCGCGGCGCAGGCGGAACATCCCGCGGCATCTCGCGCGGCGCTCGCGTACGGCCCCGCCGGGGCCGTACGCCGCGTGGCCGCCCCTGCCGCGGCGTAGGCTGGGAACCCCCGGCCGCTCGGCGTGCCGGGCCGTTCGCGTTGCCCCGGCGGGCCTTCGCCGCCCGGAGGCAGCATCAGTCACGGGACGAAGAAGAGACCCCAGATGAGCCTGACCGGACTGCTCGATGTCGTCGCGCGGGACGCGGCGCTCGCCGAGGCGATCGAAGCGGCCACCGCCACCGGAGCCGCGGCCGGCGGCCGCCGCCACCTGGACCTGGTCGGACCGCCCGCCGCCCGGCCCTTCGCCATCGCCGCGCTGGCCCGCGCCCTCGCCGGCCGGGCGGCCGGCGAACGGGGCCGCCCGGTGCTGGCCGTCACCGCGACCGGCCGGGAGGCGGAGGATCTCGCCGCCTCGCTGCGCTCGCTGCTGCCGCCGGACGCCGTCGCCGAGTACCCGGCCTGGGAGACCCTGCCGCACGAACGGCTCTCGCCCCGCTCCGACACCGTGGGCCGCCGCCTCGCCGTGCTGCGCCGGATCGTGCACCCGAGGGCGGACGACCCGGCGGCCGGGCCGGTGCAGGTGGTCGTCGCCCCCGTCCGCTCGGTGCTCCAGCCGCAGGTCAAGGGGCTCGCCGAACTGGAGCCGGTGGCCGTGCAGCGCGGCGGCTCGCACGACCTGGAGGAGGTGGCCCGCCGACTCTCGGCCGCCGCCTACGCCCGGGTCGAACTGGTCGAGAAGCGCGGCGAGTTCGCCGTCCGCGGCGGCATCCTGGACGTCTTCCCGCCGACCGAGGAGCACCCCCTTCGGGTGGAGTTCTGGGGCGACGAGGTCGAGGAGATCCGCTACTTCAAGGTCGCCGACCAGCGCTCGCTGGAGATCGCCGAGCACGGCCTGTGGGCCCCGCCCTGTCGCGAGCTGCTGCTGACCGACGAGGTCCGCGCCCGTGCCGCCGAACTCGCCGCCGAGCACCCGGGGTTGGCCGAGATCCTCGACAAGATCGCCGAGGGCATCGCGGTCGAGGGCATGGAGTCCCTGGCGCCCGTCCTCGTCGACGACATGGAACTGCTGGTGGACGTGCTGCCGCTGGGCTCCGTCGCCGTGGTCTGCGACCCCGAGCGGGTCCGCACCCGGGCCGCCGACCTCGTGGCCACCAGCCAGGAGTTCCTGCACGCCTCCTGGGTCGCCGCCGCGGCCGGCGGGGACCGGCCGATCGACCTGGAGGTGATCGACGTCTCCGCCGCCTCGCTGCGCTCCATCGCCGAGGTGCGCGAGCACGCCGCCGAGATCGGGCTGCCCTGGTGGTCCGTCAGCCCCTTCGCGACCAGCGAGTCCACGGTGGACGGCATCCTGGAGTTCGACGCCAACACCCTGACCCTGGGCATGCACGCCGTCGAGGCGTACCGGGGCGACACCGCCCGGGCCATCGCCGACGCCAAGGAGCGCCTGGCCGCCGACTGGCGGGTCGTCATGGTCACCGAGGGCCACGGCCCCGCCTCCCGCCTCGCCGAGGTGCTCGGCAACGAGGGCATCCCGGCCCGCCTGGTCGCCGACCTCGCCGAGGCGCCCACCCGGGACGTCGTCCACGTCTCCTGCGGCTCCATCGAGCACGGCTTCGTCGACGAGGGCCTCAAGCTCACCGTCATCACCGAGACCGACCTCTCCGGCCAGAAGTCCTCCACCAAGGACATGCGCCGGATGCCCTCGCGGCGCCGCAACGCCATCGACCCGCTCGCCCTGGCGGCCGGCGACTACGTGGTGCACGAGGCCCACGGCGTCGGCCGGTACGTCGAGATGGTGCAGCGCACCGTCCAGGGCGCCACCCGCGAGTACCTGGTCCTGGAGTACGCCCCCGCCAAGCGCGGCCACCCCGGCGACCGGCTGTTCGTGCCGACCGACCAGCTCGACCAGGTCACCAAGTACGTCGGCGGCGAGGCCCCGACCCTGCACCGGCTCGGCGGCGCGGACTGGGCGAAGACCAAGCAGCGCGCCAAGAAGGCCGTCAAGGAGATCGCCGCCGACCTGATCAAGCTCTACTCGGCCCGCATGGCCGCCCCCGGCCACACCTTCGGCCCGGACACCCCGTGGCAGCGCGAGCTGGAGGACGCCTTCCCGTACGCGGAGACGCCGGACCAGCTGACCACCATCGCCGAGGTCAAGTCCGACATGGAGAAGTCCGTCCCCATGGACCGGCTGATCTGCGGCGACGTCGGCTACGGCAAGACCGAGATCGCGGTGCGCGCCGCCTTCAAGGCCGTCCAGGACGGCAAGCAGGTCGCGGTGCTGGTCCCGACCACGCTGCTGGTGCAGCAGCACTTCTCCACCTTCGCCGAGCGGTACGCCAACTTCCCGGTCACCGTGAAGGCGCTCTCCCGCTTCCAGACCGACAGTGAGGCCAAGGCCGTCCTGGAGGGCCTGTTCGAGGGCTCGGTGGACGTGGTCATCGGCACGCACCGGCTGTTCTCCTCCGAGACGAAGTTCAAGGACCTCGGCCTGGTCATCGTCGACGAGGAGCAGCGCTTCGGCGTCGAGCACAAGGAGCAGCTGAAGAAGCTGCGCGCCAACGTGGACGTGCTCACCATGTCCGCGACGCCGATCCCGCGCACCCTGGAGATGGCCGTCACCGGCATCCGCGAGATGTCCACCATCACCACCCCGCCGGAGGAGCGGCACCCGGTGCTGACCTTCGTCGGACCGTACGACGAGAAGCAGATCTCGGCCGCGATCCGGCGCGAACTCCTGCGCGAGGGCCAGGTGTTCTACATCCACAACCGGGTGGAGTCCATCGACAAGGCCGCCGCCCGGCTCAAGGACCTGGTGCCCGAGGCGCGGATCGCCACCGCGCACGGGCAGATGGGGGAGACCCAGCTGGAGAAGGTCGTCGTCGACTTCTGGGAGAAGGAGTTCGACGTCCTGGTGTCGACCACGATCGTGGAGTCCGGCATCGACATCTCCAACGCCAACACCCTGATCGTCGAGCGCGGCGACACCTTCGGCCTCTCCCAGCTGCACCAGCTGCGCGGCCGCGTCGGCCGCGGGCGCGAGCGCGGCTACGCGTACATGCTCTACCCGCCGGAGAAGCCGCTCACCGAGACCGCCCACGAGCGCCTGGCCACCATCGCCCAGCACACCGAGATGGGCGCCGGCATGTACGTCGCGATGAAGGACCTGGAGATCCGCGGCGCGGGCAACCTCCTCGGCGGCGAGCAGTCCGGGCACATCGCGGGCGTCGGCTTCGACCTCTACATGCGGATGGTCGGCGAGGCCGTCGCCGAGTTCCGCGAGTCGCTGGCCGGCGGCGGCGAGCCGGAGGAGGAGCCGCTGGAGGTGAAGATCGAGCTGCCCGTGGACGCCCACGTGCCGCACGACTACGCCCCCGGCGAGCGGCTGCGCCTCCAGGCGTACCGCTCGATCGCGGCCGTCAACTCCGAGGCGGACATCCAGCAGGTCCGCGACGAACTCGTGGACCGCTACGGCAAGTTGCCCGAGCCGGTCGAGAACCTGCTGCTGGTCGCCGCCCTGCGCCTGTACGCCCGCCGCTGCGGCGTCGCGGACATCACCCTCCAGGGGAACTTCGTCCGCTTCGGCCCGGTCGAACTGCGGGAGTCCCAGGAGCTGCGTCTCAACCGCCTCTACCCGCGCAGCCAGGTCAAGGCGGCCTCCCAGCAGCTCCTCGTCCCCCGCCCGAGCACCGGCCGCATCGGCGGCAAGCCCCTCGTCGGCCGCGACCTGCTCGGCTGGTGCACGGAGTTCCTCTCCGCGATGTTCGACGACCTCGCAGGCTCGAAGAAGTAGGGGCCGAAGAAGGAGCGGCCGGAGAAGCAGGGGCCCCCGTACGGCGTCCCGGGACGGGTAGGTTCGTCGGGTGACGACGACTGCCGCGAGCCCGGGCGCCGAGGGCGCGAAGCTGATCCTGCTGACCACCACGCACCGGGTGGCCCCCGGGCTGCTGTCCTGGCCCGCCTGGGAGGCGCTGCGCTCGGCGGGGCGGGTGCTGGCGGCGGAGGAGGACCATCCGCAGGTGGCCGCGGTGCGGGCCGCCGGGGTCGTGGTGGAGGTGGCGGCCGAGGCGTCCGTACCGGCGCTGGCGCGGCTGCTGACCGGGCAGCCGGCCGCCGCCGGGCCCGTCGTCTGGCTGGGGAGCCCGGACGGCGACCCGGGGCTGACCGACGCGCTGGCCCGCCTGGCCGTGGAGCGGGCGGGCGAGGTGCCCGAGATCGAGGTGCTGCCCGGCTCGTACGACCTGCCGGGGGCCCGGCTGCTGGACCTGGTGTCGGTGATGGACCGGCTGCGCTCGGCCGGCGGCTGCCCCTGGGACGCCGAGCAGACGCACGAGAGCCTGGTGAAGTACCTGGTCGAGGAGGCGTACGAGCTGGTCGAGGCCATCGAGGAGGGGGACCGCGACACGCTGCGCGAGGAGCTGGGCGACGTCCTGCTCCAGGTGTTCTTCCACTCGCGCATCGCCGAGGAGGACGGGCAGGAGCCGTTCTCCATCGACGACGTGGCCGGGGACATCGTCGACAAGCTGGTCTACCGGCACCCGCACGTGTTCGCGGGCGAGCGGGCCGAGGGCGCCGCCGAGGTCGAGGCGAACTGGGAGCAGCTGAAGGCGGCCGAGAAGGCGGACCGGGAGTCCGTCCTGGACGGCGTCCCGGCGGGGCTGCCCGCCCTGGCGTACGCGGCGAAGCTGGTGTCCCGGGTGCGGCGGGCGGGCTTCGGGAAGGTGCCGGACGAGCCGTACGAGCTGCCGGCCGAGCTGACCGCCGAGTCGGCGGGCCGGCTGCTGCTGGCCGTGGCGCAGCGGGCGCACGACGCCGGGGTGGACGTGGACGCGGCGCTGCGCGCGGCGGCGCGCCGCTACCGGGGCGCGGTGCGCGCGGCCGAGGGGCTCCAGCCGTAGGGGAGCGTCACGCGGCGGTGGTGTGCTCCACCGGCAGCGGGAGGACGACCTCGGCGATGGCGTCGCCGACCAGGGCGACGAGTTCGGCGAGGCGCTCCAGGTCGAGGTGGGCGGGCAGTTCGGCGAGGGAGACGATCCGCTCGCCGTCCGGCCCGGCCACGCAGAAGAGGTCGATCGGGCCGAGGTGCTTCTCGGCGGTGTCGACGACGGCGGCCACGTCGCTGGGGCGGCGGACGTCCCCGTGGACGCCGACGACGGGGCAGCCCGGGCGGTCGAGCTCGGAGGCGAGGTCCTCCGCGACGCCGACGTGCTGGTCGGCGATCAGCATCCCGGCGGCGCCGGCGGCGGTGAACCGGCGGGCGAGGTCGGCCCCCGACCCGCCGTCGAGTACCGCGATGACGACGACTGCCCCGGCGACCCGCATGGTCTGCTCCTCCCTGTGGGCGACACCGCACCGGCGCCCACGCGTACTGCGGAGGATCGTAGGCACGTCCTGACCCCCCGCAACAGGGATTACCCCTCAGGTGACCAGGCTCACGCCAGGCGCCGCGCCAAGAGCTGTCCAAGAACCGTCCACGGGCCGGGCACGGGCCGGCCACGCGCCGTCGATGCGCCGGGCGCACGCCGTTCGCGAACCGTTCGCGCGCCGTTGACGGACGGGGCGCGCCCCCGCCACCGGATACCGTCGACCCATGCCAGCTCAGCCCGACGCCACCGCCCCTCAGCTCTTCACCTGGGAGTTCGCCGCCGACCCGTACCCGGCGTACGCCTGGCTGCGCGAGCACGCCCCGGTGCACCGCACCACGCTGCCGAGCGGGGTCGAGGCCTGGCTGGTGACGAGGTACGCGGACGCCCGCCAGGCGCTCGCGGACGGACGGCTGTCGAAGAACCCGGCGCACCACAGCGAACAGGCGCACCGCACCGGCCGGGTGGGCATCCCGGGTGAGCGGCAGGCGGACCTGATGACCCACCTGCTGAACATCGACCCGCCGGACCACACCCGGCTGCGCCGCCTGGTGTCCAAGGCGTTCACCCCGCGCCGGGTGGCCGAGTTCGAGCCGAGGGTGCAGCAGCTCACCGACCGGCTGATCGACGGCTTCGCGCAGCGCGGATCGGCGGACCTCATCCACGAGTTCGCCTTCCCGCTCCCCATCTACGCGATCTGCGACCTGCTCGGCGTGCCGCCCGAGGACCAGGACGACCTGCGGGACTGGGCCGGTGCGATGATCCGCCACCACGGCGGCCAACGCGGCGGCGTGGGGCGGGCGGTGAAGAAGATCCGCGCCTACCTGCTGGAGCTGATCCACCGCAAGCGCGCCGACCTCGGGGACGACCTGATCTCCGGCCTGATCCGGGCGAGCGACCACGGCGAGCACCTGACGGAGAACGAGGCCGCCGCGATGGCCTTCATCCTCCTCTTCGCCGGGTTCGAGACCACGATCAACCTGATCGGGAACGGGGCCTACGCCCTGTTCCGCAACCCGGATCAGCGCCGGCTGCTCCAGGAGTCGGTGGCCCGCGGCGAGAGCGCCCTGCTGGAGACGGGGATCGAGGAACTCCTGCGCTACGACGGGCCGGTGGAGCTGGCGACCTGGCGGTTCGCGACCGAGCCGCTGTCGATCGGCGGGGTGTCCGTTCCGGTGGGGGACCCGGTGCTGGTGGTGCTCGCGGCGGCCGACCGCGACCCGGCGAGGTTCTCGGACGAGAACACCCTCGACCTGGCCCGGGCCGACAACCCCCACCTGGGCTTCGGGCACGGCATCCACTACTGCATCGGCGCCCCGCTGGCCCGCCTGGAGGGCCGCGCGGCGCTGGCCACGCTGCTCTCCCGGCTGCCCGACGTACGGCTGGCGGAGGAGCCGGAGAACCTGCGCTGGCGCGGCGGTCTGATCATGCGTGGACTGCGGGAACTGCCGGTCGAATTCAGCCCGGAAATCCGCTCCCCGCACGCGGTTCCGGCCACTCCCTGACGTCCTTCGAGACACCGACACGCTGACGGGGCGTCGCCGGCAGCCTGTCGATCGGGGTGTGAACACGCATCAAATCGGACAAACCGGCGCCGTGCGTAGGCGAGCGACCACTGGCCGTGATTTCTGTGTGATATCGGCGAGATGAGCTTGTGATCGAGCTGATGATCTGTCTAGTCTCCGTGGAGTTCGCAGCTGCGGACCCCGAACGCGGAACGCCGAATCCTGCCCGCCGCGCCACGGGAAACCGACCAGAACCCTGGGCAGGGGCGGGGGACCCAGGTTTGTTGCCGTCCCCACGGCTTGGGGTGAAGCCGCCCGCGCGGAGCCGACTCCGCGTCACGGCGGCCGGGCCACCTCCCGGTCCGAACCCGACAGCTCACCTCGCAGGCGTGCGGAGAGGGACCTCTTCATGCTGCTCGTTGGATCTGGCCGTCACCGTCGTCGCACCCAGGCCGAGAAGGTCATCGCCGTCGCCGGTGTGGCCGGCGTCGGACTCGCACTGCCGCTCCTCACCGCCACCGGCGCCTCCGCGGCCCCCGCCTCCACCTGGGACGCCGTCGCCCAGTGCGAGAGCGGCGGCAACTGGAGCATCAACACCGGCAACGGCTTCTACGGCGGCCTGCAGTTCACCTCCAGCACCTGGAAGGCGTACGGCGGCACCTCCTACGCCGCGCAGGCCAACCAGGCCAGCAAGGGCCAGCAGATCGCCGTCGCCGAGAAGGTGCTCGCCTCCCAGGGCCCCGGCGCCTGGCCCGTCTGCTCCCAGAAGGCCGGCCTGAGCAAGGGCGGCCCGGCCGCCTCCGTCGACACCTCCTCGGACACCAAGGCCCAGTCCGCGCCCAAGGCCCAGAAGCAGGCCCAGAAGCCCGTCCAGCAGCAGGCCCAGAAGCCGGCGCAGGAGAAGCCCGCCCAGTCGTACGCCCCGAAGCACGCGGCCCCGAAGGCGGCCGAGAAGCCCGCCGCGCAGTCGTACGCTCCCAAGCACGCCGCCCCGCAGGCCGCCGCGCCCAAGGCTGGGGACTACACCGTGCGCTCCGGTGACACCCTGTCGACCATCGCTGCCGCCCAGGGCGTCTCCGGCGGCTGGCAGTCGCTGTACTCCGGCAACCGCGCCACCGTGGGCGGCGACCCGGACCTGATCCTCCCGGGCCAGGTGCTGCACCTCGGCTGAGCCGACCGGACGTCAGAGGGGCCGGCCGGCAGGGCCGGCCCCTTCGTCCGCGTTCGCCCGGGATCGGGCTGCCGACCCGGGGCGCCCAGGTGAACTACCGGTGGGTAGCACGGCCACACGCTGAGACGGGACCGAGGCCGACGTGGCCGTGGAGGCCCGGGCGGTTAGGCTCTGGTCGTAACGACTCCGCAATCCTCCCGCCGACATCACCACCCCGGTCGGCCGGGACCTGCTTCCGCAAGGAGATGCCACGTGCCGTCCATCGATGTCGTCGTAGCCCGTGAGATCCTCGACAGCCGCGGCAACCCCACGGTCGAGGTCGAGGTCGGCCTCGACGACGGCAGCACCGGCCGTGCCGCCGTTCCGTCCGGTGCCTCCACCGGCGCCTTCGAGGCGCTCGAGCTGCGCGACGGTGACAAGAACCGCTACTTCGGCAAGGGCGTGGAGAAGGCCGTCCTGGCCGTCATCGAGCAGATCGGCCCGGAGCTGGTCGGCTACGACGCCACCGAGCAGCGCCTGATCGACCAGGCCATGCTCGACCTGGACGCCACCCCGGACAAGTCCTCGCTCGGTGCCAACGCCATCCTGGGCGTCTCCCTGGCCGTCGCGCACGCCGCCTCCGAGGCCAGCGACCTGCCGCTGTTCCGCTACCTGGGCGGCCCGAACGCGCACGTCCTGCCCGTCCCGATGATGAACATCCTCAACGGCGGCTCGCACGCGGACTCCAACGTCGACATCCAGGAGTTCATGATCGCCCCGATCGGCGCGGAGTCCTTCTCCGAGGCCGTCCGCTGGGGCGTCGAGGTCTACCACACCCTCAAGGGCGTGCTGAAGGAGCGCGGCCTGTCCACCGGCCTCGGCGACGAGGGCGGCTTCGCCCCCGACCTGGACAGCAACCGCGAGGCCCTGGACCTCATCGTCGAGGCCATCCAGAAGGCCGGCTACGAGCCCGGCCGCGACGTGGCCCTGGCCCTGGACGTCGCCGCCTCCGAGTTCTTCGAGGACGGCGCCTACCAGTTCGAGGGCAAGGCCCTCACCTCGGCCGAGCTCATCGAGTACTACGCCGAGCTGGTCGACGCCTACCCGCTGGTCTCCATCGAGGACCCGCTGGACGAGTCGGACTGGGACGGCTGGAAGGCCATGACCGTCAAGCTGGGCGACAAGGTCCAGATCGTCGGCGACGACCTGTTCGTCACCAACCCGCAGCGCCTGGCCCGCGGCATCGAGACCGGCACCGCCAACGCCCTGCTGGTCAAGGTCAACCAGATCGGCTCGCTGACCGAGACCCTGGACGCCGTCGAGCTGGCCCAGCGCAACGGCTACCGCTGCATGATGTCGCACCGCTCCGGCGAGACCGAGGACGTCACCATCGCCGACCTGGCCGTCGCCACCAACTGCGGCCAGATCAAGACCGGCGCCCCGGCCCGCTCCGAGCGCGTCGCCAAGTACAACCAGCTGCTGCGCATCGAGGAGATCCTCGACGACGCCGCCGAGTACGCCGGCCGCGGCGCCTTCCCGCGGTTCCGCTCCGCGGACCAGTAAGCACAGTCGCTCTGCGGAGTAACCAGCACAGTCGCGCCGCCGAGTAACACGTACAGCCTGACCGGTGCCCCGCCGTTCACCCCGTAGGGTGGTCGGCGGGGCACCGTCGCGACCAGGAGGGGACAGCGCAGATGGCAGGCTGGAGGATCCCGGGCTTGGCGGCCCGGCCTCGGTTCACGAGCCGGGCGACCGTCCTCGTCCTGGTGCTCTGCTCACTGGTGGCGATCCTCGCGTACCCCACGCGGCAGTTCATCTCCCAGCGCGCCGAGATCTCCGCCCAGCGGGCGAAGGCCGACCACGCCCGCCAGCAGGTCGAGCAGCTGCGCCGGGACAAGGCCCGCTGGCAGGACCCGGAGTACGTCAAGGCGCAGGCCCGGGCCCGGCTGCACTTCGCGGTGCCGGGGGAGACCCCGTACATCGCGGTGGACCCGGCCGGGCAGGCCACCGACCGGCCGTCCTCGGCCGCCACGCCCTCGGGGGGCACGGCGGCCGGCGCGGTGAAGGCCGCCAAGCCCTGGTACACCGGCATCTGGGACTCCGTGGACGCGGCCGACACCGCCGCTGCCGCACCCGCCGCCGTTCCTGCCGCACCCCGTCCGACCACATCGCCATCCGCTGGAGACACCTCCCCCCATGACCACTGAGAACCACCCCGCCGTCTCCGACGCCGACGTCGCGGCCATCGCCGCCCAGCTCGGCCGGGTGCCGCGCGGCCTGCGCGGTGTGGCGCACCGCTGCCCCTGCGGCAACCCGGACGTCGTCGAGACGGCCCCGCGCCTGCCGGACGGCACGCCGTTCCCCACGCTGTACTACCTGACCTGCCCCAAGGCCGCCTCGCTGATCGGCACCCTGGAGGCCGAGGGCGTGATGAAGGACCAGACCGCGCGCCTCGCCGAGGACCCGGAGCTGGCCGCCGCCTACCAGAAGGCGCACGAGGACTACATCGCCCGGCGCGACGCCATCGAGGTGCTGGAGGGCTTCCCGAGCGCCGGCGGCATGCCGGACCGGGTGAAGTGCCTGCACGTGCTGGTCGGCCACTCGCTGGCCGCCGGGGAGGGCGTCAACCCGCTCGGCGACGAGGCGATCGGCATGCTGGAGGACTGGTGGGCCAAGGGCTCCTGCGTCTCCCCGGCCGAGGTCGAGGCCGCCGGCGAGCGGGTCCAGCGCAACCGCGCCAAGGAGAAGGACCACGAGGCCGTCATCGCGGCCAAGCAGCAGTTGACCGCCGAGCGGGCCGCGAAGAAGGCCGCCGAGGAAGCCGCTCAGGAGTCCGAGTGAGCACGACCCGCGTGGCCGCGATCGACTGCGGCACCAACTCCATCCGCCTGCTGGTCGCCGACCTCGACCCGGAGACGGGCGCGATCACCGACCTGGACCGCCGGATGATCATCAACCGGCTGGGCCAGGGCGTCGACCGCACCGGCCGGCTGCACCCGGACGCGCTGGAGCGCACCTTCGCGGCCTGCCGCGAGTACCGGGAGGTCATCCGGGGCTTCGGCGTCGGCCCGGAGCGCACCCGCTTCGTCGCCACCAGCGCCTCGCGGGACGCCGAGAACAGCGACGAGTACGTCAAGGGCGTGCGCGAGATCCTGGGCGTCGAGCCCGAGGTGGTCAGCGGCGAGGAGGAGGCGCGCCTCTCCTTCGTCGGCGCCACCAAGGAGCTGACCGGCGATCGGTTCCCCGCCCCCTACCTGGTGTTCGACCTCGGCGGCGGCTCCACGGAGTTCGTCCTCGGCGGGACGGACGTGGAGGCGGCCCGCTCGGTGGACATCGGCTGCGTCCGGCTGACCGAGCGGCACTTCGAGGGCGCCGAGCTGCCCACCGGGGAGCAGATCGAGGCGGCCAGGGCGCACGTGCGGGCCGAGCTGGACAAGGCCGAGGAGGTCGTCCCGCTGACCGGCGCGGCGACCCTGGTGGGCCTGGCCGGGACGGTCACCACGGTGTCCGCGATCGCCCAGGAGCTGCCCGCGTACGACTCCGAGCGCATCCACCACTCCCGGATCACCCGGGAGCGGGTCGCCGAGATCGCCCGCGAGCTGCTGGCCGCCACCCACGCCGAGCGCGCGGCCATCCCGTCGATGCACCCGGGCCGGGTGGACGTGATCGCCGCCGGGGCCCTGGAGCTGCTGGAGATCATGGAGCGGACGGGCGCCGCCGAGGTGGTCGTCAGCGAGCACGACATCCTGGACGGCACCGCCTGGAGCATGGTGGTCTGACCCCTTCCAGGACCCTTGGGGGACCTTCGCGCGACCCCCTGCACGACCCCCGCGCGACCCCTGTGGATCATGGTCGAACCGGCCCCGGCACCCCTTCGAGGGGGCCGGGGCCGGGGCGCGCCCGACCCCGTGCGGGAATGTTCGTGAATTTCTTCACATGGCGATCCAGTCATTCGTCGCACCCTGTCGCCCGCTACGTCCGAATTGTGGGACCGAAGGTCGCCCGCCCGCCCGGCCCGCTGGATCGCAGGTCAGCCCTTGGCTGAGGTTTGAAAATCGAAATCGCGAGCGGGAACCCGGGTGTCGTACGGATCGTTGCTGCTCAACGGGGTGGTGCCCCGGCGCGTGTCCTTCCGCGCCCGCGCGGGCCCGTGAACCCGTGCGCCGACCCCCGTTGTGGGGGCGCGCAGTGTAGCACGGGGTGTCCAGCAACTTGTGACCGGGCTCACGAAGGCTGCTCCGGACGGTGCTGGATACTTTCGGATATGAGCACCACGGAGCGTCCTCGCATCCTCATTGTCGGCGGTGGTTACGTCGGCCTGTATGCCGCGATGCGCATCCTCAAGAAGATGCGCTACGGCGAAGCGACCGTCACGGTCGTGGACCCGCGGTCGTACATGACGTACCTGCCCTTCCTTCCCGAGGCGGCCGGCGGCAGCGTCGCGCCTCGCAACCTCGTCGCCCCGCTGCGCGGCGTCCTCAAGCAGGCGGAGGTGCTGACCGGGTCCGTCACCGGTGTGGACCACGCCCGCAAGGTCGCCACCATCCAGCCCGCGGCCGGCGACAGCTACGAGCTGCCGTTCGAGTACCTGGTCGTCGCGACCGGCTCGGTCTCCCGCACCTTCCCGATCCCGGGTCTGGCGGAGAACGGCATCGGCATGAAGACGGTCGAGGAGGCCATCGGCCTCCGGAACCACGTCATGGCCCAGCTGGACAAGGCCGAGTCCACCACGGACGAGGACATCCGGCGCAAGGCCCTGACCTTCGTCTGCATCGGCGGCGGCTTCGCCGGCGTCGAGACGCTGGCCGAGATCGAAGACATGGCCCGCGACGCGGCCAAGCTGTACAAGACCTTCAGCCGTGACGACATGCGCTTCGTCATGGTCGAGGCCGCCAACCGCATCCTCCCCGAGGTCGGCCCGGAGCTGGGCCTGTGGACCAAGGAGAAGCTCGAGGAGCGGAAGATCGAGGTCTACATCGAGACCTCGATGGACTCCTGCATCGACGGCCACGTCATGCTGAAGAACGGCATGGAGATGGACGCCGCCACCATCGTGTGGACGGCCGGCGTGAAGCCGAACCCCATCCTCGCCAACTTCGGCCTGCCGCTGGGCCCGCGCGGCCACGTCGACACCGCCCCGACCCTCCAGGTCCAGGGCTTCGACAACGTCTGGTCCGCCGGCGACAACGCCCAGGTGCCCGACCTCGCCGCCGGCGAGGGCGCCTGGTGCCCGCCGAACGCCCAGCACGCCTGCCGCCAGGCCGTCGTCCTCGGTGACAACGTGATCTCCGGCATGCGGGGCTTCCCGCAGAAGGAGTACAAGCACAAGAACCTCGGTGCGGTCGCCGGTCTCGGCCTGCACAAGGGCGTCGCGATCCTCTTCGGCAAGGTCAAGCTGAAGGGCCGCCTCGCCTGGTGGTTCCACCGCCTGTACCACGGTGCGATGGTCCCGACCTTCAACCGCAAGGTCCGCGTCTTCACCGACTGGACCCTCGCGATGTTCTTCAAGCGCGAGACGGTCGGCCTCTCCCAGATGGAACAGCCGCAGCTGCCCATCCAGGAGGTCACGCCGCCCACCAAGCCCGTCGAGGCCGCCAAGCCGGCCGCCGAGAAGGAACTCGCCGCCAAGTAAGCGACTGAGACCCCGGTGTGGGAGCGCCGGGGTATGAGTCGGAGGCCCTCCGCCCGGCAGTGTCGCCGGACCACGACCTCCGTGGTGCTCAGCCGGCCGTGCGACCGGGCGGAGTACAGCAGTAGAGGAGCCCCTGCCGAAACCCTCCGGCAGGGGCTCTCTGTTGTGCGGGTGCGGGACCTGGGGGAGCGTCAGTCGGTCTTGATGCTCTCCAGGATGTCCAGCTTGGACGCCCGGCGGGCCGGCCAGATCGCGGCCACCAGGCCGACCAGCCCGGCCAGGGCCAGGAACAGCGCCAGCTGGCCGTACGGCAGGACGGTCGTCAGCCCGGCCATGTCGGACTTGAGGGTGCCGTTGATGGCCCAGGCGATGAAGCAGCCGAGCACCAGGCCGATGCCGGCGCCGAACACCGAGATCACCACGGACTCCAGGCGGACCATCCGCTTGATGCCCCGGCGGTCCAGGCCGATCGCCCGCAGCATCCCGATCTCGCGCTTGCGCTCGAAGACCGACATGGCCAGCGTGTTGATCACGCCCAGGACGGCGACCAGCACGGACATCGCCAGCAGGCCGTACATCATGTTCAGCGCGAAGGTGATGGTCTGGCTGAAGCCGTCCCGCACGTCCTGCATGGACTTGACCTCGATCACCGGGTTGGCGCCGGTGGCGTCCGTGAGGGACTGCTTGAGGGCCGAGGTGGCCCCGTCCTGGCCCTTCACCAGCACGGCGACCGTACGGGGCTTGGCCTCGTGCTTGGCGATCGCGGCGTTGGACATGACGACCTCGCCGAGCACGCCGCCCTTCTCGAACACGCCGCCGACGGTGACGGTGTCGCTGGAGCGGTCGGAGAAGGAGGCCTTCACCGTGGAGCCGGCGGTGACGTTCAGCTTCTTCGCGAGGTCCGAGGCGATCAGCAGCTGGCCCTTGCCGACGGCGTCCGCCGAGCCGCTGTTCAGCTGCATCTTGACCAGCTGCTGGTAGGTGTCCGGGTTGAGGCCGGTGACCTTCACCGAGGTGTCGCCGAGCAGCCAGTATGCCTCGATCAGCGGGGAGGCGGCGGTGACCCCGGGGGCCTTGGCGACCTTGTCCGTCAGCGGCGCGGTCAGGGCCATGCCGTTGGCCGCGTCGACCAGGTAGTCGGCCTTCACGGAGCTGGTGAGGGACTTGTCCAGGGCGCCGGAGACGGAGGAGCCGATCACGGTGAGGCCGCTGACCAGCGTCAGGCCGATGGTGAGCGCGGCGGCCGTGGCGGCGGTGCGGCGCGGGTTGCGCACCGCGTTCTGCTGGGCCAGCTTGCCGGGCGTGCCGCCCAGGCCGCGCAGCAGCGGGCCGACCAGGGCGACCACCGGGCGGGAGAGCAGCGGCAGCAGGACGAACACGCCGATCAGCGCGAGCCCGGCGCCGATGCCGACGGGCGTCCGGCCGGTGTCGTCGCCGGTGGAGGCGCCGTAGCCGATCAGGGCGAGGCCGCCGGCGGCCAGCACGGAGCCGATGGTGTTGCGGATCAGCAGGCTCTTGTGGCTGGCGGGCTGGTCTCCGCTGCTCATCGCGGCCACCGGGGCGATCCGGGAGGCGCGGCGGGCGGGCAGCAGGGCGGACAGGACCGTCACCACGACGCCGACCACGAGGGTCACCACGACGGTCAGCGGCTTGATCACCAGGGAGCCGCTCGGCATGCTCTCGTTCAGGCTGCCCATCAGCGACTGGAGCCCGGCGCCGATGCCGACGCCGGCCAGCAGACCGGCCACCGCCGAGACGGCGCCGATCACCAAGGCCTCGACCAGCACCGAGCGGGTGACCTGCTTGCGGCTGGCGCCGATGGCCCGCATCAGCGCCAGTTCCCTGGTGCGCTGGGCGACGAGCATGGTGAAGGTGTTGGCGATGATGAAGATGCCGACGAACAGCGAGATCGAGGCGAAGACCAGCAGCATGGTGCGCAGGCCGTCGGTGCTCCTGGTGATCATCGACTCCTGGTCGGCCTTGAGCTGGGCGCCGGTCTCGATGTCGACCGGGTTGTTGCCGAGCTTGGCCTTCACCTCGGCGAGCAGCGCCTCCTGGCTGGTGCCGGGCTTGGCCGTCAGCACGATGCTGCTGTAGCGGCCGGGCTCCAGGAGCACCTGCTGGGCGGTGGCGCGGTCGAACAGGGTGAGGGTGCCGCCGGTGTTGACCACCGGGTCGTCGGTGGTGAAGACGCCGGTGAGCTTCGCCTCGACGACCGGGCCGGTGGAGGCGACCCGGACGGTGTCGCCGACCTTGTAACCGGCCTTGTCGGCGGTCTTGCGGTCGAGGGCGACCTCCTTGTCGTTCTGCGGGCCGCGGCCCTCCGCCATCGGGTAGCGCGGGTCGGCGCCGTTCGCGCCGGGGGCGAAGTTGGAGCCCTTGGCGGACCAGGTCTGGCCTATCAGGGCGCCCTTCTTGTCGGCGACCCCGGTGAAGCCGCTGACCACGCCGCGGGCGTTGGCGGCGCCCGGCAGGGCGGCGAGCTGCTGGACGGCGCTGTCGGTGAGCTCGCTGGGCGCCGACTGGTCGCGGTGCTTGCCGGTCGCCTCGGCGTCGGCCGCGCGGTCGACGACCTGGACGGAGACGTCCGAGTAGCTCTTGGAGTTGCTGTCCTTCATGGCCTTGCCGAAGGTGTCGGAGAAGACCATGGTGCCCGCGACGAAGGCGGTGCCCAGCATGACGGCCAGTGCCGTCATCAGCAGCCGGCCCTTGTGGGCCAGCACGTTGCGCAGTGCGGTGCGATACATGGGGTGTCCTGGAGGTGGTCGGTGATCGGGGCCGGGCTGGTGGGCTGTCAGCTGGTGCGGCCCTTGGCGTCGAAGCGGCGCATGCGGTCCAGGACGGTGTCGGCGGTGGGCTGGTGGAGTTCGTCGACGATGCGGCCGTCG